>PBQF01000045.1 GCA_002724975.1 Parcubacteria group bacterium | reverse complement strand
CACAAAAATCGTTGGGAGAGTAGGGTAAAGGTAGAGCTAGTTCGTGGGGTATACTTTAAGAATGTTTGGTTTAAGCCAAAGTAAGATTAAATGGATCTCACTGGCTGTATTTCTGGTCATCAATCTTTTAATTTGGCAAAGACTTTTTTCTTTTTCTCTGAGGGACGATCTAAAAGTAGTCTTTTTAGATGTCGGGCAAGGCGACGCTGTTTTCATAGAGACCAAAAATGGTAACCAAGTCCTTATAGACGGCGGGCCAAATGATAAAGTTTTGCGAGAACTTTCAAAATTTATGTCTTTTTTTGACCGCTCTATAGATATGATTATAGCCACTCATCCGGACAGTGATCATATAGGTGGTTTGGTTGGAGTTCTAAATAGATTTGATAATGATATTTATCTTGAATCTGGAGTTGAATCAGACACATTGGTCTATAGCTCCCTTGAGAATACTCTGGAGAAAGAAAAGAATACTAGAATAATTGCTAAAAGGGGAATGATTTTTGATTTAGGCAATAGTGTTCAGCTTGAAGTCCTTTTCCCCGATGGAGAGGTTTCAGGCTTTGAACCTAACACTGCTTCAATTATTACTCAAATCAAACACGAGGAAGTGTCTTTTATGCTTACAGGCGACTCACCGGCATCTATCGAGAGATATTTGGTCTCAATTGATGGCAAAGGTCTCAAGTCCGACGTCTTAAAGGCGGGCCACCATGGTTCGAAGACTTCAAGTTCGGAGGTCTTTCTCGGTTTTGTCTCTCCGACATATTCTGTTGTTTCGGCGGAGGAAGACAATCGCTATGGTCATCCACATAAGGAAGTTTTAGACAGACTAAGTGATTTTGAAATAAATATTCTTGAGACATCAAAAGACGGCTCTATAGTTTTTCTTTCTAATGGGGAAGAAGTCAGGGTTAAATAAAATCTCCGAGGGTTCCTCAGAGATTTTATATTAGTTTTGCTTCTTTAAGTGTCTTGTAAGCCCCTTTCTTCTTTATAGTTTTGATTGCCTTGGTTGAAATATTTAGTGTTAGGGTTTTGTCTATCTCTGGCACATAAATCTTTTTTTTCTGGATGTTTGGTTTTCTCTTAACTTTGCCGGTTGGATTAAATTGAGTAGCACGAACACGGTTGGAATATCTTCCCCCAGCTTGTGGTTTCTTATTTGTTATTTTACATACCTTAGCCATGTTTTTTTAAGTTAAGCAAAATGTATGCTAACATAAAAAGGCTATCATGCAAACCAATTTTATTTTTAGTATTGTCATCTTAATACTGTCGATTGCTCTTCATGAGGCTTCACATGGATATGCAGCCAACAGGCTAGGGGACCCGACGGCTCGGCTTGCCGGACGGCTTACGCTTAACCCCCTTAAACATTTAGACTTGTTTGGTTCGGTTATAATTCCGTTTCTAACTTTTATTACTGGTGGTTTTATTTTCGGCTGGGCAAAACCGGTTCCATACAATCCTTACAATCTAACTGACCAAAGATGGGGGGAAGCGAAGGTTGCATTTGCAGGTCCAGCATCAAATTTATTACTTGCTTTGATTTTTGGTTTGGCTATTCGTTCTGGTTTGGTTTCAACTGCGCTTTTAACTCCAGTTAGCTTGATTGTTTTTGTGAATATTCTCTTGGCAATTTTTAACCTTATTCCTATTCCACCTCTTGACGGTTCGAAGATATTATTTTCCTTACTACCTTTAAAATATTTATCATTTAGAGTTTTTTTGGAGAGATATTCTCTAATTTTAATCATTATTCTCATCTTCTTTTTATGGAGGCTATTATTTCCTATAATTTCATTTATCTTCTTTCTTGTAACAGGTATTCCTTTATAAATTAAGCTTTTTGAATTGTGAAACGAAGGATTTTGTCCGGCTAACCTAGCCGGGTTTTTATTTTTACTCTTGTGAAACTATAAACTTTTGTGTTCTTGTTCAAAAAGTATTGACAGAATTTGTATAAAAATTAAAAAATTGATTTTGACGACATCTTCAAATTTTAATTACTGGAATTCAAGTTTTAAGATGTTTTGCAAAACATCTTAAGAATTTCATCTGATTTATTTTTAAAATTAACCCAAATTAGCTTTGAGAAACATTTCTTGCTTAATTTGGTGTCTTATTCTTATCTTGTGAAACTCTTTTTGAGAATTTTTTGGTCCATTTTTGTTTTTTAATGACTAAGTTAAGCTTTTTAACCCCCATTTTTCTCTTTTCGGGGGCTTAACTCTGTCTTTTTAAGGACATTTACGAAGTATTTTAAAAGACATTTTTCCCTCTTATCCACAAAAGATTTTTTTCTTTGCCCCCACAAAGTCATATTACCTAATTAGAATTAAGACGACATGGATCAAGAGATTTTCATCGCTAAGAATAAGTATATTTCGTCTAAACGAAGCGCAGAGTTGTTCGGATACACTCATGATTATTTAAGTCGTCTAGCTAAGAACGGAGTGATTAAAGGAAAGAAATTTGGAAGAGCATGGTACTTAGATGAAAACTCTCTAAAGGACTTTATAAAGGACATACTTCTGTTTCTTATTTTGTTTTTTATATGGCCTAATATAGCCGTTTCTTGTGAAACATGCCTTCAGAAAAGCGAAAATTTAGTGATATATGGGAGAAATAGCCGAAAAATGGTCTAACAACAAAGGCTCTTCTATTTTAGACCGAAATTATCTTAAAAAATGGGGTGGGGTAGGGAAGTGACGAGTCTAGGTTGGAGGAAAATGTCCATCCGCAGAAATTGAAAAGGATTCACCGAATTATTCAAACCTATTTAATTGTCCCACGACTTCTTTTGGCTCTTTACAGAAGAGCTCGGTATAGATAACAGCTCTCAACTGTGCTATATTTTTGATGTTATTAATTAATGTGCACGGTTTAAGGCTTTGTTTTTTATCGGGGCGTAGCATAGTGGTAGTGTGCTCGGTTTGGGACCGAGTGGTCCGAGTTCGATTCTCGGCGCCCCGACCAGTTGAAACAAATCAGGTTTTCGGAAGAGGTTGTCTCTCGGCTTCGTCGCTTTTGTTGTAAAAGAGAAGGGAAGTGAGGGAGGCTAAAACCTTCTCTTGCCACACAAGGCCTGTCGTTTTCTCCCACTTGGTTCTTTGGACTTTTTCGATCGAATTCCCTCAACATTCTGCAATATCTGGCTGCCCATCTTTTCTGTTTATATTTATACCTGCAAGAAAATAATACCGAAGACTTGTTTTTTTATTTATTTCGGGTGAAAGTATTAAGTAATGATTGAATTTTTAGGCAATACAATAGAGGAGTATCTTATAGCTCTAGGGGCGTTTGTTGTTTTTTGGATAGTTTTGCGGTTTCTTCAAAAGGGAATTTTAAGCCGTTTAGCCAAACTCTCAAAGGAAACAGAGACGGACTTGGACGACACCTTTATAAGGATATTTCAGTCAATTAAGCCAACTTTTTACACTTATCTCTCTTTTTATCTGGCAACTTTGTTTTTAAATATTAATTCTAGTGTTCAAAGCTGGCTGGGCATCATTCTTTTAATTCTTGTTGTTTATCAAGTTATCAAATCAATGCAGGCGTTAATTGATTACATAATCGAAAAGAAAACGAAGGCAGAAAACAAAGACGAAGAGAATGCTTTTAAGTTTCTAGGTAATCTTTTTAAATGGTCTCTTTGGATTGTTGGTTTAATTTTGGTGCTCTCCAATCTTGGATTTAATGTTAACTCTCTTATAGCAGGACTCGGTATTGGTGGTATTGCAATTGCAATGGCCGTCCAAGGTGTCTTACAGGATTTATTTAGTGCTTTTTCAATTTACTTTGATAAGCCATTTGTTGTCGGAGATACAATTAAAGTTGGAAATGATATTGGTACAGTTGAAAAAATTGGTATTAAAACTACACGACTCCGTTCTTTGAGTAGTAATGAGGAACTTGTTATTTCAAATACTGAATTGACTTCGGCTCGAGTTCAAAATTTTAAAAAGATAAATGAAAGAAGGGTAAGTCTAACTTTGGGCGTATTGTATGACACCCCAAATGAAAAGATGAAAAAGATTCCGGAGATGGTGAAAAGAATTGTTAATGGTGTAGAGAAAGCCAGATTTGATAGAGCACATTTTAGTACTTTTAATGCTTCGTCACTCGACTTCGATGTAATTTATTTTATAGAATCTGATGACTATGTGAGATATATGGAAGCCCAGCAAGAAATTAACCTTGAGTTGAAGGGAGAGTTTGAAAAAGAGGGGATTGGAATGGCTTATCCTACCCAAACTATCTATCTAAATAAATAAATTTGTTCCGCTTTGCCCGTTGGCAAAGCGGAGCTTTCTTGGGTTCTTCTTCGGTGGGTGCCTTGATGGCTGCGGCCTCCTTCGCAACGGCAGCTTTGTGGGGCCCGATGAATATTTCATCCGCACCTCCTCTGCGGGTATTTATATTACAAAATTTTAATTTTACAACCTAGTTTAGAAATGCTGATTCTAAAAGAGCTGTCAGTCCTGGTGCTATAATGTTTTTAAATTGGAGAGACTTGGCAAACAGGTCTCCCAAAAGATAATTATTTAAATCAACACCGCCTGTATCATTCTTCATACTTTCATTTATATGGAATGAACTAATTGCTCTTAAATCTCGATCATCCGTCTGCACTTCTTCAGATGCGGTAACTACTATACCTAAAAGTTTCCCTGTTAAACTTACTACTCCTCCGCCGGAAGAACCCTTTTGAGCCGCAATGCTTCCACCTACGGAAAATAAGTCTAAGGTATTTTCTTTGAATGTGAAGACCTTCTCGATTTGAGTGACTGTTGAAACAGCATGGAGATCTTTTTGTATTGATGTTCCCCCTAAAAATCCGGCAGGATAGCCTGCTGCTACCACAAAATCTCCTACTTTAGGCTCTTCTCCTCTTATGTCGGGCGGAATAAATGGAAATTCTGCCGGGAGCGTTGTATTTGGTTTGGTGGTCTCTGTTATTAAAAGGAGAGCGAAGTCGTCTTTGCCAGTACCTTTGGGACTTGATTCGGCAATCTTTTGAAAATTATCAACTATCCACGATGAGGAAATATATAGAAGTTCTGCTTTATAGGTATTTACCGCAGGGCTTCCTGTTCTGATAATGCAATCGAGAAAGTTTGGTACGATGTAATCTTTTAAAAGATAATATTGGGCAATATGGGCATTTGTGATAATAACACCTCGGTTGTCTATTATAATTCCACTCCCTGTTATTGGCTGAAAAAGACCCCCTTGTTGGCTCATACAAATTATATTTACTAGTGCATTTCTAGTTCTGGAGTTTACTTCATTAATACTAAGGGTAATTTTATTTTCAATGGGTGGAATTACGATTAAATCTAAGATTTCCGAATCTAAATTAGGCAAACTCATCTTAATAATTTCATCTTCTTCGGCTTCTATTAAGACCTTCGGTTCTTCTGGTGTTGGGCTATCTTTTTCAGATTCCTTAACTATTTCAATGCCTTCAATAATCTCTTCTATTTCTATTCCATCACCAGTTTCTTCCTCCCCGATTTCCACTACGGCAAGATTTCTGTTATTTTTCTCTTCAATATAACTCATGGCCACGACAATTATCAGTGAGACAATTATCCCGGCCAAAGCGATGGTTATGTTCTTTATGAAAGTAATCATGGGGATGATTTTAGCATGCCGTAGATTTCGACACTATTATTGTTGAAGTTTGTTATTTATTACCTTTCTGATAGTATTTTTTTGTTAGCGGGTATAGTTTAGTGGCAGAATGACTGCCTTCCAAGCAGTAGACGAGAGTTCGATTCTCTCTACCCGCACAGGATTAAAACTTAAATCAAAAAGAACCGCAGTGCGGTTCCTTTTGATTTACTTTCTCTCGAGAAAAAATAATTTTTATTTAACCTCTGACAGCTTCTTTCAGAGCTTTTGCTGCTCTAAATTTAGGAACTCTCATGGCGGGGACTTGAATTGGATCCCCAGTTCTGGGGTTTCTCGCTTGTCGAGCAGCTCTCATCTTGGTTGAGAAAATTCCTAGACCAGCTACTGAAACCTCACCTCCTCCCTTTAGTGTGTCGATAATTGAGTCAACTATAGTGTCGACAGCTTTTTCAGCATCAACTTTAGTTCCTCCAAGCGCTTGATGAACTTTATCTACTAAACTTGATTTGTTCATGTTTGTAGTTTCCTAACTTTAGTTTTTAATATCGACCATTCGCCAATAAGACTCTTGGTATAATTATAATATCTACCGAAAACCCTTGCAATAGAGCCATATAATTAAAAATTTTTTCTGTGGAAAACCTCAAAAGAGGATATTTTTAGAAAAAATGGCTTTGTAAAGCCGTCTTTTCTTTCCAACAACTATCGGGCAAACTCTATAATCCTATTTTCCCTAATGACCACAATTTTTATTTCACCTGGATATTTTAGATCTTGCTCTATCTTTTTGGCTATCTCTCTAGCTATTTTCTTAGCTTCAAGGTCTCCAACCTCCTCTGGAGAAACAAAGACCCTTATCTCTCTTCCTGCCTGGATGGCGTAAGCTTTTGTAACACCGTCAACTGATGTTGCAATTTCTTCCAAGTCTCCCAATCTCTTTAAATAGTTTTCAATTGTGTCCCTTCTTGCCCCTGGGCGCGAACCGGAAATAGCGTCAGCTACCTGAACGATAACAGATTCAATTGTTTCGTATGGGTATTCCTCATGATGTGCCTGCATCGCCTGAATAATTTTTTCATCAGCACCAAATTTTTGAAGAATTCTCTTACCGATCTCAACATGTGTTCCTTGAATCTCATGGTCAACTGCTTTTCCAATGTCATGAACCAATGCTCCCGCTTTGGCGACTTGCGGGTCGCCATCTAATTCTTCTGCAAGCATTCCTGCAATGTGTGCCATCTCAACGGAGTGGTTCAAAACATTTTGTCCGTAACTTGTTCTGAAATATAATCTTCCCAAGATTGAAATAATTCTTGGGTCTAGATTATAAATTCCGAGTTCATGAACGGCCGCTTCACCTTTTTCTTTTATAATCTTATTTATTTCTTGTTTAGCTTTTTCAACCACATCTTCAATTTTAGCCGGCTGGATTCTTCCATCGAGAATTAGGTTTTCGAGAGCTAGTCTTGCAATTTGTCGTCTAACTGGATCAAAAGAAGAAAGCATAATTGAACCTGGAGTATCGTCAACAATAACTTCAACCCCTGTTGCTCGCTCAAATGCCTTGATATTTCGACCTTCTTTTCCAATAATCTTCCCTTTGATTTCGTCAGAAGGAATAGAAACTGCCGAAGACATAACATCTGATGTGACAGAATTTCCATATCTATGTATTACGGTAGAAAGAATATCTTTCGCTTTCTTTTCAATCTTTTCTTGGCCGACTGTTTCGAGTTTTCGAAGTCTGATGGCTAAGTCTTCCTCATTATCTTTCTCTAAAATTTCCAAAAGTTTTTCCTTAGCCTCCTTTTCGCTCCAACCAGAAACTTTCTTAAGTTCTTCAACTCTTTCTTTTTGGATTTGCTCGTTCTTTGATTTTATTTTCTCAACTTCTTCAGAGGTCTTCCTAATTTTTTCTTCAGCTTTATCGACATCAAGTTGTCTATTATCAATAAGCTCCTCTTTTTTGATAAGTCTGTCTTCTGTTTTTTTAAGTTTTTCGTTAAGCTCTTTACTTTCGTGTCGAGCTTCCTCAATTATTTGCGATGATTTCTTCTCGGCCTCCTTGGTGATTTTCTTACCTTCTTCTTCGGCTTCAAGACGCATTTCCTTAATCTCGAGCTCCATTGAACCTCTCTGACCCAGGGAAATAATCCACCTTAGAAAGTATCCGAAAGCTATACCAACAAGACCAGCTAATCCTGCGAATAACAGAACTAATTTTAATGGCATAATTTTAGGCGCTTGGCGCCGGTGTCAAAGGCACCTTATATTCGAATAGAGCCAAGGTTCCCTTCGGAATCCTCTAATTTTTCTAGTTTTTTTACTGATGAAAAATTTGTTCTCATTTGATATATCCTTCTGTTAAGCTGTATCTATCTTTTCGGTTAATCTTTCGAATACTTCAGTACCAACATTACTCTTCTAATGTATCAAGTATATCTCTTTTTTGTGTGACTGTAAAGGATGTAATAAAGCTTTTGTTGACAGTATGTCATAAAAAATTGCACAATCTGGTGCGGAGGTGCTAATGGGCGTAGAAGTGATGAATACTGAGACGGTTAATCGGTTTTTTCGCACTGCTTCGAAGGTTTCGGTAATCTCATTTGGTCGTCGTATTTCGCTAAACCAAATTGAGGCTCGAGTTGAGTTTAGTGAAAATGATCAGCGGGTCACTGCTGATATTTGTCTGACTCACGCTGATGGCACTTGGCGTACCTTGGATGGTCGCAAGGTCGAGATTAGGTTGGAGGAAGCCGGCGCTTAAGCGCCGGCTTTACAAGACTTTTCCACTAGGTTTCGCGCTACAGAGTACAAGCCTCAGATATGCTTTGCGTGTCCGAGGCTTCACTAGTTGTTTTTATTTCTTATTTTTATAGACCTCGTCGATAATTCCGTATTTTTTAGCATCTTTTGCATCCATGTAATAATCCCTATCAACATCCTTTTCTATTTGGGATAATTTCTGGCCGGTGTTTTTAGCCATAATCTTATTTAATTTTTCTTTCAACTTAATTATTTGCTTTGCTGTAATTTCAATATCAGAAGCTTGTCCTTCAGCACCTCCTAATGGCTGATGAATCATTATTTCAGAATTTTCTAATGCAAATCTCTTACCCTTTTTACCAGCTGAAAGCAAAACTGCTCCACCTGAAGCCGCCACACCAACACAAACAGTCGAAACATTGTTTTTAATATGATTCATGGTATCCATAATCGCCATTGTTGCCGTCACAGAACCCCCTGGAGAATTAATATAGAAACAGATATCTTTCTTTGAGTCTTGTCGTTGAAGATAAAGAAATTGGGCGATGATGCTGTTAGCAGTATCACTATCAATTGGACCGCCTAAAAAGATAACATTGTCCTTTAAAAGACGGGAATATATATCATAAGCCCTTTCGCCGTATTGTGTTTTGTCTATTACCGTTGGTATTAACATGATGTCGCTATATTACTCTTTTTTATCTTTGTTTTCAATTTCTTTTTCTCCTGTCTCTTGAGCTCCTTTTTCCAAGAATTGCATGACTTTTTCATTGGTTAAAACCATCTCAACATAAACTTTTATCCTGTTCGGGTCCGCGTCTTTATGATGTGTCATTAAGTGTTCTGCCTCTTTCTCTACATCGTCTTTTTTTGGATAAAGTTTTTCTTCAATCGCAATCTTGTTTAATATTAGTTGGCTTTTACCTTTCTTTTCCGCTTCTCCTCGCCATTCTTTTCTGAGGTCCTCAATAGTTTTATTGTTATTTTTTAAATACTCGTCTGGTTCAAGGCCCATTCTTTTGATATCTCCCTTGAAGCTGGCAATCATCTTATCTAATTCACTTTCGATGATTACCTCTGGTAGTTCAATTTTGGATTTGGAGATAATTTCTTCCATTATTTGAATTCTCACTTTTTCTTTTACCCGAAACTCCTTTTCTTTTTTCACTCCAACTCCAACTTTCTGATTAAAATCTTTTAGATCTTTGAAATCACCCAGTGTTTTTACAAGCTCTTCTGTTAATTCTGGTCTCTTACCATCTTCGCCTTTTTTTGAATCTAAAACTTGATTAATAACATTGTCTATATCTTCTTTTTTAACTTCAATTTTTTCTTCCCTTGAAGCAATTTCCTCGGAGATTTTTTTATAATCAGGCAGTTCAAAGTTTGGCATTACAGGAACCTTAATCTTGAATCCTAATGGATTACCCATAGCTATTTTGGTTATTGTTATTTGAGGATGGGCAATTGGGTCGATCTCCTTGTCAATAATTATTTTTGGGTAAGCGTTTCCCAGGGCCATTTCAGCCATTTCATTTAATAGGTTTACTTCACCAATTTTCTCCAAGGCCATTTTTTCTGGTATATGACCTTTCCTAAAGCCTGCTAAATTTAAATTCTCTCCTAGCTTCTTGAGGGCTCTTTCGCGGTGAACTTCTAAGTCAGAAAAGGGGAGTTCTCCTTCAATTTCTATAACCGAATGTGGCAATTTCTTAATTTTTACTGTGGGATTCATGTTGTTTCGCTATCCTATCCTTTTAGGAGTTAGTTTTCAAGCTAAAAGCCCCCCGCTTTAAGCGAGGGGCTTTTATTTGAATTTCTTAGAAATTCAACTCAACATCAATATCTCCCAGTTCTTCGTCCAAGTCATCAAGTTCTGTGATGTCTAGGTCAGTCTCAATATCTCCAACCTCATCTGACTCACTCTGTGCAGCCAAATCCAGGGCAGCACTGTCTTCCTCCAGCCTTATCTCATCTCCTGTTGGACCTGTATCTGTTGCATCATCTGATGCTCTCTGGTTTAGAAAGTATAACCCACCAAGGATAATGATTATGATGACTATAGTTGATCCAACAAGTGGACCAGCGGAGCCCTCTTTAGTCTCTGGGCCACTTCCAGACCCAGCTCCAGGAGTATTGTTTCCTGTATTAGTTGTATTCATATTGTCGTTCATGTTTATGTTTAGTGTTTCTATTGTTTGTTTCCAGCCTTAGGTCGATTAGCCTCTGGCGGAAGTTATTAATTTGTTACTGCCTCAGGAGTATCATCGTCATCTTTTGGAAGTGAAGCCTTGACAGCTCTTATAGCCTCGACCAATTTCTTGTGTGCATCTTTAATGTCTTGTTTCGCTCCATTTAGGATTTCTTTTACCCCCACAAACGCAGTTTTTGGCTCGTTTTCCCCTAATGCGGTGTCAGTTTTAACCAAAAGACCACCTAGTGCACTCTTGGCACTCTCAACTTCTATTCTTGCCTCTGCTAGTAGTTGCTTTGCCTTTGAGAGATCTAACCCTTTCTCCTCAAGCTTCACAATTCTTGAATCAACTCGGTCTGCTAGTTTCTCTAATCTTCCAATTGCCGTCCTGAATCTATTCAATATTCTTTCGATATAAGCCTTAATCCTGTCTTTTCTTTTTGCAGACAGTTTTTTTCTTTTTTCTTTTTTTTCTAATTTCTTCTTATCTTTTTTTTCTTGTATTTTGCGAGCGTCTACTTTCTTATTCTTTTTATCTGTAAGATCTGATCTTTTCTCTTTTACATTGTCTCCGACTTCTAAAGCCCGAGGTTTTTTAGTTTTTTTATCAGAGGTTTCTCTAGAGTCTAACTTCTTCTTCTTAGAGTCACTCTTCTTATTAGTCATTACATCGGTAGCCTTGTCTTTAAAGTTCTGAATTTTTGCCTTGGTTCTTGTTGGCAAATCAGAGGGTTTTAAAGACTTAGTTTTTACATTATCAGTATTTGCTTTTGTTGTGGCCGTATCCGTTTCCTGGGCATAAGCTAAATTTCCCAGTAGAAAGAATGTAGCAACGATACTGACTATGCTTCCTAATAGAATTCTATTATCTATAGTTTTTCTCATAATTTTAAAATAAAGAATAATTGGGGTGATTATATCACGACAAAAAGAGTCCTACAAATTAGGGCTCTTTTTTGTTAATAATCCTGGAGTTTTACTCGGCTTTTTCCTCTTTTTCTGAAGGAATTTCTTCTGCAACCTCTTTTTTCGGTTCTGTAGCTGGGGCTTCTTTCTCTTTTACTTCAACTTTCTTCTCATCAGTGTCAGCTGCATTTTCTCCCTCAGCAGACTGAATATCAATTTTCCAGCCAGTTAATTTTGCAGCTAACCTCACATTCTGTCCGCCTTTTCCGATTGCTAACGAAAGCTGATCTTCCATTACTTCAACCTTGGCTCTTTTCTCCTCCTCGTTATCTTCCTCAATCTCAACACTAATGACACTGGCAGGGGAAAGAGAATCGGCCACGAATTTAGCCGAATCCTCTGACCACTCTATAATATCTATTTTTTCACCCCCAAGTTCGCTGGTGACGGTTGCTACACGCACCCCTCTTTGGCCGACGAGGGAACCAACAGGGTCAATGTTCTCGTCATTTGAAACAACTGCAATCTTTGCACGAGAACCAGGCTCTCTGGCAATGAATTTAATTTCAACAATACCATTCTGAACTTCTGGGGCTTCTAGTTTAAAGAGTTCTCTTATCATATTCGGATTCGAACGAGACATTCTAAGAAATGTTCCTTTTGTTGGGCTTTCTTCAACAGAGTAAAGGAGAGCTCTAATTCTTTCACCTTGCCTGTATCTCTCACCTGGAATCTGTTCATCACGAGGCATAATTCCGGTTGCCCTTCCCAAATCAATAAAGATATTACCCCTTTCAATTCTTTGAACTGTTCCGGAAACAATGGTTCCTTCTCTTTCCCCGAATTCTTTCAGGAGAGAAACCTTCTCGGCTTCTCTAATCTTTTGAATAATTACTTGTTTGGCAGTTTGGGCTGAAATTCTTCCATAATCATCCTTGTGTTCAAGAGGGAAGATTATTTCTTCATCAATCTCTGCATCCTTTTTAATTTTTTTAGCATCCTCTATTAGGATGTGCTTTTCAGGGTCATATTTTGGCAGAAGGTCTTCCTCGCTTTCATTCTCAGCTTCCTTTTCATCTTCTTCATCATCAAATCTAATTGTATTTTTATCAACAACAATCTTTATTTGGCTAAACTCTGTTTTTCCTGAATTTGAATCAAACTTCGCTTTTATGATTTGTCCTTTCTTTCCGTATTCTCTTTTATAAGCAGACGCCAAAGCAGCCTCGATTGCTTCAAGGACTTTTTCTTTTGGTACGCTACGCTCTTCCTCAAGCTGGTCCAGTACTGAATTTATGACTTTTAAATCAAACATGATATTTAATTGTTATTTAGTTGTAATGTTTCAGCCGCGATAGCGCGGCCTTTAAAAAAATCAGATCCGCCAAGGCGGATTTAATTAGTGTCATTATCTTACTCTTCTTATATCGAAAGTCAAGTGTCTTTTTGTATGTAAAAAACGAGTGGTACTGCCCTCCTGAAATGTACTTTTTTAAATAGTGTCAGATATATCAAATTTTAAATACTTCACTTTTTATATATATCAGTGTAGTATTCTCAATACAAAACCGGAGAAAGTAGGCACACCATAAGACCTACTGAGGTCGAAGACTCATTTATAGAGCGGTTTTGATTAGCCGTTTTTCTTTTTAAAACAATGGCAATAAATAGAGACAAGAAGAAAGAAATATTGGAAAGATTAAAAAAGATTTTGGACAAATCAAAATCCATCACCTTTGTTAACTTCCATGGTCTTTCTGTTAAAGACACTACTTCAATGAGAGACAGACTTAGAGAAGAAGGTGTCGGCTATTTTGTTTCAAAGAAAACATTAGCTAACCTTGCCTTAAAAGATTCTAAAGTTAAGGGAGATATACCACTATTTGACGGAGAATTAGCTTTTGCTTTTTCAGAAGATGACGAGACTGCACCAGCTAGAAAAATTTATGACTTTGGAAAGGAATTCAAAGATAAACTTCATATTTTAGGAGGAATTTTTGAGGGTGTTTTCAAAAACAAAGAGGAAATGATGGAGATTGCAACCATTCCTTCACCACAAGTCTTGAAGGGTATGTTTGTTAACGTTATTAACTCTCCAATTCAAGGTTTGGTTATTGCTCTGAACGGAATAGCGGAGAAGAAACAATAAAATTAGAAGTAAATTAATTAAAATTATGTCTGAAGAAGAAAAAAAAGAAGTTGAGGTTGAAGTTCCCAAAGAATTCAAAGATCTTGTAGAAAAGATTGAAAAAATGTCTGTAATGGAACTTAATTCTCTAGTAAAATTTCTTGAAAAGAAGTTTGGGGTCTCTGCCCAAGCTGTTGCAGTTGCCAGTTCTGCCAATGATGGAGGTGATGCAGGTGTCGAAGAGCAAAGTACTTTCACTGTTGAGCTTAAATCTGGAGGTGACTCAAAAATAGGAGTTATTAAAGCAGTTAAGGCAGCACTTGGTCTTGGCCTGAAAGAAGCGAAAGACCTAGTTGACGATGCTCCGTCTGTTCTAAAAGAAGGAATGAAAAAAGAAGAAGCCGAAGATCTTAAGAAGGCAATTGAAGAGGCTGGAGGTCAAGTTGAATTCAAATAAAATAGCCGAAATAGCAAAAAACTCTGCGATTGGCAGGGTTTTTTGTTTGATTGGGATTTGGTGGTAATATGTTTGCATGACCAAAATAGACGTCTTAGGGAAACTGTTTGGGAGCTCTTCCATTGTGAAGATTATGAGACTATTTCTTTTTAACGCTGATACACCACACAATCTTGATGAAATCTCAAAAAAAGTTAAATCTTCAAAAGACTCAATTAGAAAGGAGATTTCCGATCTTGAAAGGGCTGAGTTTATTAAAAAGAAAGCCTATTTTCAAAAGGTAGAAACAGGCAGAGGTAAAAAAAGGAAGCTTAAGAACAAAAAGTGCCAAGGATACATTTTAAATAAAGATTTTCATTATCTTTCTGCTCTACAAAACCTTCTCATTAAAATTCCACCATTTACTTCTAGGGAATTGGAAAGGCGTTTTAAAGGTGCAAGTAGTTTACGACTCTTAATTGTTTCTGGGGTCTTTATTCAAGAATGGGATTCTGTCCTCGATTTGTTAATTGTAGGAGATCGTATAAATAATAGCTCTATTGACAGGGCTGTATCGGCCCTTGAATCGGAGGTAGGTAGGGAATTATCATACGCAGTCTTTGATACATCGGAATTTGAATACAGAATGAACGTCTACGATAAGCTAATACGTGATGTTTTGGACTATCCTCATCAAAAAATAGTCAATAAACTGGGGGTTTAAGCTATTTCACCTAAAAAAACTTTTCCACAACTTGCCAATGAGCCATTTGCGTTTGGTGATATTATTTATTTACAAATTATAAGTTATTCAGCATGCGCAATTAGGTCGGCGTTTGCTGTAACCGTGTTTAAATACACTATATAAGTATGACAATTAACGATTATAGTGAAGTATTGACCGCATCCTTTCAGGATTTGTGGGCAGGAGTTATTGGCTTCCTTCCAGAGCTCGTAATTGCCTTGGTGATTTTCATCATTGGCTGGTTAGTAGGGTCTCTGTTTGGTAGAGCCGTAGCTCAAATCGTTCGCTCCCTGAAAGTGGACAATGCTTTAAGAAGTGCTGGATTTGAAGGCGCAGTACAGAGAGCTGGTTACAAGCTCGATGTAGGAAGGTTCATCGGTGGAATCATAAAATGGTTCATCGTCGTTGTCTTCCTTGTAGCAGCTCTTGATGTCTTGGGACTTTCACAAGTAAACGTGTTCCTGCAGTCGGTAGTTCTATCGTTCTTGCCTCAGGTCTTCGTTGCTGTCCTTATTCTTCTTGTTTCAGCCGTTTTGGCAGAAGCAGTCCAACACGCAGTTGTTGGAGCAGCTAAGGCTGCACACATGAGTTCAGCAAATTTCTTGGGAGCAGTTTCAAAATGGGCTATTTGGATTTTTGCCGTTCTTGCGGCTCTTTTCCAACTTGGTGTTGCTTCAGCTTTTGTTCAAACACTCTTCACCGGAATTGTTCTAGCCCTTTCACTGGGGGTAGGACTGTCATTCGGTCTTGGAGGACAGGACGCAGCTGCTCGTTACATTGAACGAATGCGAAGAGAAGTTTCCAGAGATTAGTCTGGGCGTAGTTTAGTCTAGATATTTCAAGCAATTAAAAATCCCCGCGAAAGCGGGGGTTTTTGGTTAATGTGATAGAATCACTGTTGATAAAAGTTCTTTTCGTAAACTTTCTAGTTAAGGGGCTGCTTTAATGCATCAGATGACACTAGACCCATCTTTCGCGAAAGATATCCGGAAGGTCTTTCATGTTGGTGGTCGCATCATGGCGGGAATTCGTGAGCTCGACTTGTTGTGTCCGGATTCGGATTGGCGTTCAAAGATTAACACGGATACTTTGGACATCGGTAGCCGAAGCCAGGGTGTTCTCGGACAGATTTTCGGCTCCTACGAAGCTGGTTGCTACATAATCAGACTCGGGAATCCGAATGGGAGAACTCCGATTAAGATGGGGTTCAATGCCTCGGTTTCAGAAAACAGAGATGATGAATTTCTAGCTCTCACCAAAGGGTGGAAGATTGCTCTCGTGCACGAAGTTCCCAATCTCAAACATCTGAGAATTACAATCTGACAATACCTGATGGAAGTTGTTAAGCGCCTGTGTGAGTTTATGACTCACACAGGCGTTGACTATTTTTACCTTTCTGTTATTATTCTTTCACACGCAGATGCGTTATTTTTTTTGTGTATTCACGTGTGAGATTAGGATAGTAGAATTTCCAACTGTTCTTCAGACCGTGCCCCTGGCGCAGTTGAAAATTTCACTACCTGACAAGAATTATTAGTTAGAAGTTAATTATTAATAGCGGTCAGATTTAGATAAAGGTTCTCGTGAACCTGAATCTGACTACTAAAAATTACGATTATGGCAGAATTTGACAGGTCAAAACCCCACGTCAATGTTGGAACTATCGGCCATGTTGACCATGGTAAGACCACACTTACAGCTGCAATCCTCAACTCACTCAACTTAACTGGTTCAATTGTTAAGATGAGAAAGGTTGATGAGATTGACAATGCCCCCGAAGAAAAAGAGAGGGGTATTACCATTGCTTTGTCTCATAATGAGTATGAGACACCAAATAGGCACTATGCCCACATTGATGCTCCTGGACACGCCGATTATATCAAGAATATGATTACCGGTGCTGCCCAGATGGATGGTGCAATCCTAGTGGTTGCTGCATCAGATGGTGTTATGCCACAAACTAGAGAGCACATCTTGCTTGCAAAGCAGGTTGGTGTTCCTAAAATTATTGTTTTCTTGAACAAAGTAGATCAAGTTGAAGACAAGGATTTGATTGATTTGGTTGAGGAAGAGGTTAGAGATCTTTTGAACAAATATGAATTCGACGGGGATAAAGCTCCTATTATTAGAGGTTCAGCTTTAAAAGCTTCTGAAGCCACAAGTGCTGAAGACGAGTGGGTTAAAAAAGTTCTTGAACTTACAACTGCTCTTGACGAGTACATTCCAGTTCCCGTAAGAGATACCGAAAAGCCATTTCTTATGCCGGTTGAGGACATCTTCTCAATTGAAGGAAGAGGAACGGTTGTTACAGGAAGAATTGAAAGAGGAAAGGTTAAAGTAGGAGAAGAGATTGAAATTGTTGGAATTAAAGATACAACCAAAACTACTGTTACTGGAGTTGAGATGTTTAACAAGCAACTTCAAGAAGGTATTGCTGGGGACAACGCTGGAATCTTGCTTCGAGGAACAAAGAAGGAAGATATAACTCGTGGGCAGGTTCTTGCTGCCATTGGAAGTGTTACTCCTCATACAGAATTTGAAGCAGAAGTTTATGTTCTGAAGAAAGAGGAAGGTGGACGACATACTCCGTTCTTCACTGGCTACAAGCCACAGTTCTACATTAGGACAACTGACGTGACAGGCGAGGTTACTCTTGCCGAAGGAACTGAAATGGTTATGCCGGGAGATACAATCACTTTTAAGGTAAAGCTTGTTTCCCCAATTGCTCTTGAAGAAAAGCAGAGGTTTGCTGTTCGAGAGGGAGGTAAAACCGTTGGTGCTGGAGTTGTGACAAAAGTTGTTGCTTAAACAAATTTAGTTCTTAGAAAAAATGCCGGAAGTATCAAAAAAGGCCAAGCCCAAGGCCAAGCCTGGGGCGACAAAAGCCAAAAAGACAACTACAAAAAAAGTGTCCGGAGCTAAAGTGCCGGAAGGCATTTCGAAGCTTAGGATTCGAGTTAAAGCTTATGAAAATAAGATTCTTGATGTTTCTGTAAAACAAATTATTGACACGGCTATAAGATTTGATGCAAAAATCTTAGGCCCCGTGCCATTACCGACGGAAAAAGACAAATATACAGTTAATCGCTCTTCTTTCATCTACAAGAATTCGCGAGAACAGTATGAGATGAGAGTCCACAAACGATTGATTGATATTCTGAACCCGTCGCCAAAGGTAATTGAGGCATTAACAAACATTTCACTTCCGTCAGGAGTCTCGATTGATGTGAAGATGATATAAGAACTACTGAGAATTAAAAAGATTAAAACAAAAAACCGGCTTTAGCTGGTTTTTTGTTTCTCTTACGATTGATTATGGTACTACAGTTAACTGTAGTAGTTTAGTGTCCTTATATAAAAAGTAAAAGCCAACAACGTGCGTCAGCAATTACTGTTCTTCACGTCGTCGACTTGATGTTGGCTAGTCCTGAATACTACAGGACACAGCGAGAACTACGGTCCCATTCTGCCCGGTGACTTTGTCAGGGGTGATGGCCACGGACTCGACTCCAACACCTTCACTACCAGAGAGTATCTTCATAATGTTCTCGGCATTACGGCAGAGGGCTTTTCGCATTAGCCCGGTGGGCCTTTCTAATGATGTTGGTTCGAATCCAACTACTGTCACCCAAAAAAAAATCATTGCTGCCACTAGTAGCAGCATGTTTACGAGTAGTCCTTTCTTGTCAGGCATAGTTTCCTCCTTAACCTAATATACGACATTTGCATTTTTATTCAATATGGGTAATATATCTTTGCTAGACCTTAGGTCTATCTAAGTCCCCATAGGGACCAATGGGATCAGGTAATTCTGCTTCTGTTGCAGGAATTTTTTTATGAAAATTGCACTAGGAACAAAACAAGAAATGACGCAAATCTTTGACGAAAAGGGCCGTGTTTTTCCTGCCACAATCTTAAAAACAAGCCCCCTTAAAATTACAGCCTTAAAAACAGAAGATAAAGATGGGTATATTTCAGTCCAAGTAGGGACGGGAGAAGCAAAGGAAAAAAATCTAAATAAGGCACAGAAAAAGCTTGGGAACTTCAAACATATTAAGGAATTTAGAATGGATAATACAGGGGAGGTGAAAGTCGGAGACGATATTAATATCTCAAACTTTGAAAAGGGCGATACTGTTTCAGTTAGTGCAGTTTCAAAAGGAAAAGGTTTTCAAGGGGGAGTTAAGAGGTATGGATTCAAGGGCGGAAACAGGACTCACGGGAATAAACATGCCGAAAGACAACCTGGTTCAATCGGAGCAACCGGTCCGCAGAGAGTCTTCAAAGGAACAAGAATGGCTGGAAGAATGGGTTTTGACAAAACAACTGTTAAGAATCTAAAAGTTTTAAATGTTGATAAGGAAAACGGACTCCTATATATTTCAGGGGCCATTCCAGGTCGAAGGGGAACAGTGGTTGAAGTAAGAGGCTAATTAAGAATTATGGAAGCTGTAATTTACGACCAAAAAGGAAAGAAAAGCGGTTCGCTCAAGCTCTCAAAAAACATTTTTGAGCTTCCTTGGAATGCCGATTTAGTCCATCAAGTTGTAGTTGGTATGGAGGCAAATAAGAGAACACCTGTTGCCCATGTTAAAGAAAGAGATGAAGTGAGAGGCACTGGGGCAAAGCCATGGAGGCAAAAAGGAACTGGCAGGGCAAGACATGGTTCAAGACGATCTCCGATTTGGAGAACGGGAGGAGTAGCCCACGGTCCAAGAAATATAAGAGATTTTTCAAAGAAAATAAACAAGAAAATGAAGACCAAGGCCCTTTATATAGTTCTTTCGAGAAAACTCAAGGACGGAGAAATAATTTTTGTGAATAATCTTGCTTTTGATGGGCCGAAAACAAAAGAAGCCAGAGAAATCTTAAGCTCACTTTCAAAAATCAAAGGTTATGAAAGAATTTTAAATAAAAGAAAGAATTCAATTTTGATTTCAACAGATGGTAAAGATTTAAATGTTTCAAAAAGCTTTAATAATTTTGGAAATGTTAAAGTTGATGAAGTCAGAAACCTTAATCCGCTTAGTGTTTTAAATTATAAGTATCTTTTGATAGAAAATCCGGAAGCTTCATTGAAGTTTATTGAAGATAAGGTTACTCCTAAAAAAGCAGTAATTAAGGAAGCTAAAATCAAAAAGGCTAACAAGGCAATTAAAAAAATAAGCAAGAAAATAAGTAAGTAACATGTCATTTTTAGGATTTGGAAAAAAGAAAAAGGAAGAAAAGAAAGTAGAAGAAACTACTCCTGTTAAAGATGTTCCAAAAACTACACCGGAAGCTAAAACCAAGAAGCCAGTTCCAAAAAAACAGGTATCTGAGAAAACATCTATAGTTAGCTCCAGTGCAGACCTTTCGGGTGTGATTATCCGTCCAAGGATTACAGAGAAATCTACTATCTTGGCCGAGGAGGGCAATGTTTATACTTTTGATGTTCATCCTAATGCCACAAAAAAAGAAGTAGAGAAAGCGGTAGTCAACAATTACAAAGTCCAGCCCCTGAAGGTAAATGTTTCAGATATAAAAAGGAAGACAGTAATGACCAGAGGGAAGAAAGGGAAGAAGGCAGGAGGAAAGAAGGCCATGGTTTATTTAAAAGATGGAGATAAAATTGAATTCGTATAGAAATTATCTACAGATGATTTCTATGAACGAATAAAATATATGAAAAGATATAAACCAATAACACCAGGAAGAAGAGGAATGACAACTGTTTCATACAGGGGTGTTTTGACTGCGAAAAAACCGAGCAAAAAACTTTCTCGCGGTGTTAAAAGAGCCAAAGGAAGAAATAGTGCTGGAAGAATTACTGCGCATCATCGTGGAGGTGGAACAAAAAGGCTTTACAGGGATATAGATTTTAAATACGAAAAGAAAAACGTTGAGGCCAAAGTTCTAACTATTGAATATGATCCAAACAGATCGGGTTTTATAGGACTTGTTTCATATAAAGATGGAGACAAAAGATATGTACTTCTTCCCAAGTCAATCAAGGCTGGACAAACTTTCATTGTTTCAGAAGAAGCACCGATAAAAGCTGGCAATCGACTCCCTTTGAATAAAATTCCAGTTGGTACTTTTGTTTACAATATTGAACTTCGGGCAAATGGGGGAGCAAAGCTAGTTAGAAGTGCCGGAAACTATGCAGAAGTTGTAGCTAATGACGGAACCCATGTTCATTTAAAAATGCCTTCGGGGGAGATTAGAAAAATTGTTAAAAATGCATGGGCTAGTGTTGGAGAAGTTTCAAATCCGGAATATAAATTAGTAAATCTTGGTAAGGCTGGCAGGAACAGATGGCTGGGAAGAAGGCCGAAAGTCAGGGGAAGTGCAATGAATCCGGTTGACCACCCCCATGGAGGAGGTGAAGGAAGGGGTGGACGAGGCCGAAAGAGACAAAAAACAAAACAGGGTAAAATGGTTGGGAAGGGTCAAAAGTCTAGAAGGCCAAAGAAATATTCAAATAGTCTAATAGTCTCCAGAAGAAAGGTTGGAAAGAAAAAATAAACGGCTCACCCCCTGGGCCGTTTAGTAGGGCTTTATAGGGCCTAAAAATCTATAATATAGTTTGACATCAGGCCTTATTTTGGCTAGTATATGAAACCGAAGCTCGAAAGGGCTTTTATTTTTTCGTATGACCAGATCACTCAAAAAGGGTCCGTTTGTTGACCCAAAGTTGCTGAAAAAAGTAGAAGGCAAGAAACCAGATCAAGCTGGTGTTATTAAGACATGGTCAAGAGCCAGCCAAATATCACCCGAAATGGTCGGCTTTAGGTTTGGAGTACATAATGGGAAGCAACATATAGAAGTGCTTGTGACCGAAGAAATGGTCGGGCATAGATTAGGAGAATTTTCTTTAACCAAGAAGTTCCACAGACATGGAGGTAAGATGCAGAAAGAACTGGAACAAAAAAAGAGAGAAGCAGAAATTACTGCTGCTAAAACTGCTAAAGCAACTACTGAAACTAAAAAATAATTTTAATAATCATGAGGGCCTATTTAAAAAATTACAGACAGTCTCCTAGAAAAGTTCGGCTAGTTTCAGATTTAATTAAAGGCAAAAGTGTGGTTAGAGCTTCGACTCAATTAAACTTTTTAAATAAAAGAGCGTCAAAAGTTGTTGGCAAACTTATAGATTCAGCAGTTTCGAATGCCAAAGAGAATGATTCAGTAAACAAGGATGATTTATTTGTAAAAAGTATCAAGGTTGACGAAGGACCAACTTTAAAAAGAATGAGACCAAGAGCTAGGGGCAGTGCATATTTAATAAGAAAGAGGACCAGTAACATTACATTAGAACTTGGTAAAAAAGTGCCGAAGAAAGCAAAGGTAACCAAGAAAACAAAGTCTAAAAAATAATCATGACACACATAGTTCACCCATATGTACATAGACTCGGAGTAATTAGAGACTGGAAGTCTCACTGGTTTGGTGATAAGAAAAAATATAAAGAGTTTCTTAAATCAGATGTTTTACTTCGGGAGTTTCTTGAGAAAAAACTTCGTGATTTTTATGTAAGTTCTATTGAAATGGAGAGAAATGAAAAATCTCTAAGAATTATTTTAAAGACTTCTCGTCCCGGAATGATAATTGGCAGAAGTGGCGATGGTTCAAAAAAATTGAAGGACGATGTCTCGAAATTCATAAGGAAACAAAAACTTTTAGGAGCAGAAGAAGTTAAGATTGATATTGAGGAAATTCGTTCTCCTGAAAGCAATGCCGGGATTGTCAGCGCCATGATTAGGGAGGGTCTTGAAAAAAGATTTCCTTTCAGAAGGGTTTTAAGGCAAACAATCGAGAAGGTTATGGCTAATCGAGATGTTAAAGGAGCTAAAATTATAGTTTCTGGAAGATTAGGAGGTGCTGAAATGGCTAGAAAAGAAGAGGTTAAAAAGGGCAGGATTCCACTTCAAACATTCAGGGCCGATATTGATTTTTCATCAGAAAGAGCTATTTTACCTTATGGTTCAATTGGTATAAAAGTCTGGATTTATAAAGGAGAGGTTTTTGATAAGAAATAATTATGTTGTTCCCCAAGAAAGTAAAACACAGAAAATGGCAGACTGGCCGAAAGCATCCAGTTAAAAGAGGGATTGCTTCAAGAGGGAACAAAGTTTCTTTCGGATCTTATGGTCTGAAAGCCATAACTGGAGACAGGATTACCTCAAACCAAATTGAGGCCTCAAGAAGGGTTATTTCTAGGACTGTTGGTAAGTTTGGTAAGGTTTGGACTCGGGTCTTTCCAGACAGACCATATACAAGAAAGGGGGCTGAGGTTGGAATGGGCAAAGGAAAAGGAGAACCGGCTGGTTTTGTTTTTCCAGTTCAGCCCGGCAGGATTCTTTTTGAAGTCGATGGGGTCCCAGAGGTAAAAGCAAAAGAGGCTTTAATAAAAGGAGGCAAGAAGATGCCCGTTAAAACTAAAGTCGTTGTCAGAGATTAATATGGAAATGAAAAATTTGATAAAAAAGAAAGATTCCGATTTAGCCAAACTCTTAAAGGAAAAGAGAGAGGGTTTTAAAAGTTTCAGATTTAGTATAACAGGAACAAAAACCAGAAATGTTAAGGCAGGAAAAGCCTTAAAAAAAGACATTGCACAGATTTTGACAGAAATTAACAAAAGGAGACTTCATGGAAAGTAAAAACGAACAAAAAAATAAGAAGAAATTAAATGGTATTGTTGTTTCAGACAAGATGGACAAGACTGTTGTGGTTGAAGTTGAAAGATATGTTAAACATCCAACCTATGGGAAATTTGTAAAGATTAGAAAGAAATACAAAGCACATGATGAAGAAAATAAACACAAAATTGGTGACAAAGTTATAATCGAAGAGACAAAGCCAATGTCAAAAGATAAGCATTTTCAAATAATTTCATAACATGATTCAACCACAGTCATTAGTAAAAATAACGGATAACTCAGGAGGAAAAGTAGGTAGAGTCTTCAAAATTCTGGGTGGTTCCAAGAAGAGGTATGCCAGAATTGGGGATGTTGTTGTTTTGTCTATTCAAACTTCAGAGCCAAGGAGAGCCGTCAAAAAGAAAGATGTTCTTCGAGGCGTCGTGGTTAGACAAAAGCAACCCTTTAGAAGAAGAGATGGTTCTTATATTCGTTTTGATGAAAATGCAGTTGTTATTATTGAAAAAGAAAAGAAAGAACCAAAAGCCGGGAGAATCTTCGGCCCAATCCCAAGGGAATTACAAGATTTGGGCTATCAGAAGATTATTTCTTTAGCACCAGAAGTTGTTTAATAATTATGAAAGTTAAAAAAGGAGACAATGTAATAGTTTTGGTTGGGAAAGACAAAGGTAAGTCTGGAAAAATTCTTACTGCGTTGCCCTCAAAAAATTTAGTGGTTGTTGAAGGAATTAATATTGTTAAGAAACACCAAAAATCAAGGAAGAGTGATCAGAAGGGGCAAATTATTGAAAGGACAATGCCAATTCATGTTTCAAATGTGAAAATTTCAGTTAATAAAAAGAAAAAGGCTAAGAAATAATTATGGAAATGATAAAAGACAGACAATTAAAGGTTTTTGATTCACTCAAGAATACTTTTGGCTATAAAAACAAGATGCAGACTCCTCAAATTGAGAAAGTTGTTGTTTCAACTGGCATCGGGAAGGAAAAAGATAAACAAAAGATTCAATTGATTCAAGATAGACTGGCAAAAATTACAGGACAGAAGGTCTCTCCAAGACCGGCCAAGAAGTCAATCGCTTCTTTTAAGCTCCGAGAAGGAAATATTATTGGTTTCCAGGTGACCCTTCGAGGGAAAAGGGCGGAGAATTTTTTAAACAAGCTTATAAATATTGCTCTTCCAAGGACAAGAGACTTTAGAGGTATTCCAAAAAAATCAGTTGATGAAATGGGCAATTTGACCATCGGCATCAAGGAACACACTATTTTCCCAGAAACCTCTGACGAAGAGTTGAAGAATGTTTTTGGGCTTTCTATAACTGTTGTTACATCGGCTTCGAATAAGGAAGAGGCCACCAAATATCTGGAAACCCTAGGCTTTCCTTTTCAAAAATAGTACATAAAAAAAGGCAGCTGACCACCGCTGCCGGGAGCGTTCTTTATCTCTCAAAGAGAGACTTAATCCCAGAAACGCAAAAATGGGATTTGGCGATTACCCTACTCCTGACACTCAGGAGGTCATGCACTCAGGCGTTCAATTTCGCTGTTGATGAACTGCCTGACGAGGACGGGATTGATTGCTCCCCACCTCTCCCGATTCTCCATGGAGTTTCGGTACCGAAAGAGCTTTTCCGCTCGACTCTTCCAGGGCACATCCTCGACCTTGCTGGGCGAGTTATTTGTCCACGTGCCGAGGTGCCTCAGGAAATTGATCTCGTCAATCGTGGTGTGTGATGACGTCATGGTATCTATCACCTCCTTTCCAATCCGTCACTCATAGTATAACCTTATTTTTCTTTGTCAAGGGGTATATCTTAATATTAAATCAGAACTAATTAAAGTTGATTTTGAAGTGACATGTCTAAAACAAGCTATTTCTGGGTTGACGTTAAGCCATTATATTGTTAATATTACCCCTGAGCTTTTTTGAGCTCTTTTTTGTTCATATGGCCAAAAAGTCAACAATAGCAAGGTCAAATAAGAGGCCAAAGTACTCAAGCCGTATTGTCAGGCGATGTTTTCGTTGCGGTAGAGCTAGGGGCTATATGAGAGACTTTGACCTGTGTCGTATCTGTTTTAGAGAGCTAGCTAATGAAGGGAAAGTTCCTGGAATTAAGAAATCATCATGGTAAGCGACCCTATTGGAGATTTTATAAACCGACTGAAAAATGCCAGCGCTGTTGGTTCTGAAATGACCGCAACTCCTTACTCAAAAGTTAAAGAGTCTATCTCGGACATTTTAAAGAAGGAAGGCTATCTTGGTTTTGTCAATGTTAAAGGTAAAGGTGTCAAGAAAACTTTGGAGACTGGTTTAATTTACAAAAAAGATAGTAGTCCAAAAATTTCCGAGGTTAAAAGAATTTCAAAGCCTGGGAGAAGAGTATATAAGAGCTTCAGGGAAATAAAACCTGTAAAATTTGGCAAAGGAACATTAGTTCTTTCAACCCCAAATGGAATTATCTCAGAAAAAGAAGCAAAAAAAATGAAGGTCGGAGGGGAAGCATTATTTGAAATTTGGTAATCATGAGCCGTTTAGGTAAAAAAGCAATAATCATTCCTGAAAAAACTGAAGTTACTTTCAGTGACCATGTTTTTAATGTCAAAGGTCCTAATGGAGAATTAAAGAGGGAATTCAAAGACGATATTTTAATAAAAGTGGAAGGGAACGAAATTAAATTAGAACCCAAGAAAGGTAGTCAACAAGCACAAGCTCTTTGGGGTACTTACGCTTCTCATATTTCAAATATGATTAATGGTGTCAACACTCCTTATGAGAAGAAACTTGTAGTTGAAGGAGTTGGTTTTAAATCTGATGTCCAGGGGAATAAGATTGTGATGTCTCTCGGTTTTTCTCATCCTGTTGAATTGACAATTCCCGAAGGTCTCAAGGCAACAGCAGAGAAAAATGTCATAACTATTTCTGGAATTGACAAGGAAAAGGTTGGCCAATTTACGGCTGAAATTAGGGCTAAAAGAAAACCAGAGCCGTACAAAGGCAAAGGAATAAGATATGAAGACGAAGTGATTAGGAGGAAACAGGGAAAGAAGGCTGCGTAATATGGAAAAAACAAAAATTAAAACTTTAGGAAGAGTAAAAAGAAGGGGCAGGATTAGATCCAAGGTTTTCGGCACTTCTCTAAAACCAAGACTTTCAATTTTTAAATCTAATAAGAATATTTCCGCCCAACTTATTGATGACAGTAAATCTACAACTCTTGCCTCAAGTACATCAGCTAAAGTTTCTGGAAAGACTTTTAATGAAAAATCAAAAAATGTTGGTTTAGACATAGCCAAGAAGGCAAAAGATAAAAAAATCAAAAAAATTGTTTTTGACAGAGGAGGATATATTTACACAGGGAATGTTGAATCTTTAGCAGAAGGAGCTAGGGAAGGAGGACTTATTTTTTAAATATGGTTGTAGAAAAAAAAGAAAAAATCAAAAAGTTGAATGAGCCTGAGACAAGTCAAGGCGGTTTTGAGATTTCGAAGAAGACGGCTTTAAAGAAAACAACTAGAAAATTTGTTAATAAAAAGTTTAATAAGAAAAAAAGAAGGGGTCCAGTCAGACCAAGATCAGAGTACGAACAAAAAATCATAAGCATGAGGAGGGTGACTCGTGTTGTTGCTGGAGGTAGAAGATTTAGTTTTAGTGTTGGAGTCGTTATTGGAAACAGAAATGGTTCAGTTGGTGTTGGTCTTGGCAAATCATCAGACACGTCACTTGCTATTGAAAAAGCTGTTCGAGATGCCAAGAAGAACATGATTACTCCAATGCTAACTAAAACAAATTCTATCCCTTTTGATGTTGATGCAAAATACTGCGCCTCTCGGGTAATGATGCTCCCGACTCCTAGGAAGGGCTTAAAAGCTGGAGGAGCAATGAGAGCTATCCTTGATTTACTTGGGGCGAAAGATATTACAGGTAAAATTATTTCAAGGAGCAAGAATCATGTGAACAATGCTAAGGCTACAATCAAAGCCTTAAAAAAGGTCGGAATAAAGAGCCCAGTCAAGATTGATGTCTCAAAAAAAGAAGACAAAAAAGAGAAGGCTGAAGTTAAATAAAGACTATGCAAATTCATAATTTAAAAAGAAAAACTCCAAATACTAGAAAAGTTAAGGTCGGTAGAGGAGGAAAGAGAGGGAAGACTTCAGGCCGAGGCCACAAAGGTCAGAAATCTAGAGCTGGAAGAAAGATTAGGCCAGAAATCAGGGATATGATAAAAAAGATTCCCAAAAAAAGAGGATACAGGTTTAAAAGCTTTCAAATAAGACCTCAAGTTATTAATGTTTCTGCTTTGGATATGCTTTTTGAAAATGGAGACAATGTGAATGTTAGAAGTCTTTTAGCAAGGGAAGTGGTTAATAAGAAAAAAGGCAAGAATCCAAAGGTGAAAATTCTAGGGAATGGGGAAATAAAAAAGAAATTGAATCTTGAAGGCCTTTTAGTTTCTGAAATAGCCAAAGGGAAAATAGAAAAGGTTGGAGGAACTATTAAATAATATGTCAAATTTTTTAAATAAATTAAGATTAATAGTTAAAGATAAAAGTTTAAGGAATAAAATTCTTTTTGTTCTCGCTGCTCTTATAGTCTTTAGAATTTTGGCTGTTATTCCAATTCCAGGTATTGATGTTGGCAGGCTTCAGGAATTTTTCCAAAACAATCAGTTTTTTGGATTGATTAACCTTTTCTCTGGAGGAGGGTTGGATAGTCTCTCAATTGTTATGCTCGGGGTTGGCCCTTACATTACAGCCTCAATTATAATGCAGCTTTTAACTATGACTTCTGACAAGTTGAAGCAGATGTATCAAGAAGAAGGAGAAGCTGGAAAGAAAAAGTTTGCCCAATACTCAAGACTTCTTACTGTGCCTCTAGCTTTGATTCAGTCTTTTGCCTTTCTTTCTCTTCTTCAGAACCAGGGAGTTATCGTAGGGCTTTCTCCTTTTGATATGCTTATTAATATTGTTGTAATTACAGCTGGTTCAGTTCTTTTAATGTGGATTGGGGAACTGATGAGCGAGTTTGGTATAGGGAATGGAGTCTCCTTGCTGATTTTTGCTGGAATTGTGGCTGGACTTCCGTCTACAGTAAATCAACTTCTATTTACCTTTACACCAGATCAAATTCCTCTCTATCTTGGGTTTGCTGTAGCGGCAATCCTAATTACTCTGGGAGTTGTGGTTGTGACGGAGGCCGAAAGACCGATTCCAATCACTTATGCCAAAAGAGTTAGAGGAAATCGTGTTTACGGAGGAATTTCAACATATCTTCCACTTCGTGTTAATCAAGCCGGAGTTATTCCGATCATTTTTGCCCTCTCTCTCCTCCTTTTCCCGCAGATGATATTTAACTTTCTTTCAAAGGTAGATAATTCTATTGTTCAAAGGGTTTCTGAATTTATTTTCAACTTCATTAATAATCCGTGGCTCTTCGCGACCTTTTATTTTATTTTGGTATTTCTATTTACCTACTTTTACACCGCTGTCACATTTGATCCGAATACTATTTCAAAGAACTTGCAGAAGAGTGGTGCGTTCATTCCGGGAGTTCGGCCAGGGACATCAACCGCGGAGTACATTAGCAAGGTTCTTACTCGTCTGACTCTAGTTGGTGCTATTTTCCTTGGAATTATTGCCGTTGTTCCTCTTGTGATGAGAGCCGTGACTGGAATCCAATCCTTAGCTATTGGCGGAACAGGACTTCTGATTGCCGTTTCTGTCGTTCTTGATTTATTGAAAAAGATAGAAGCCCAAGTTTCAATGAGGGAGTATTAAAAAAAGTTCTCCACTCATATATACTTCTTTTATGACGCTTAAAACATTTATATTTATAGGCCGTTCAGGTTCTGGGAAAGGCACTCAAGCAAGGCTTTTACAGGAGCATCTCAAAGAGATTGACCCCGATACCCCCATTTTTTATGAGGAAACAGGTGCAAAGTTCAGGGAGTTTTTAAAAGAAGACACTTATACCAGCGAACTTTCACGCGAGATATATAAAAGAGGTGATTTACAACCAGCTTTTCTAGCTATTAGAATCTGGTCGGAGGAGCTTGGGCAAGAGATAAAAGGCAATGAACATATTATCTTTGATGGTACACCAAGGCAAATTCGTGAAGCACATGTCTTGGAGAATGCTCTGGATTTTTACAAAAGGGATGAAGTTTACATAGTTTGCCCCAATGTCTCAAGGGAATGGTCCGAAAAAAGGTTACTAGAGAGAGGCAGGGCTGATGATGAAAAGGCAAATGTTAAGAAGCGACTTGATTGGTATGATGAAAAAGTTGCACCTGTTATTGAGTATTACAAGGGCAGTCCAAGATATAAATTTATTGATGTTAAAGGCGAGCAAACAATCAAGGAAGTTCATGAAGAAATAAAAAGAAAAATAGCTGAAAAATGATTGTAAAAAATAAGGAACAAATGAAGATTTTAGTTGAAGGAGGCCAAAGATTGGCTGAAATTTTAAATATGGTGGCAAAAGAAGTAAAACCAGGAGTTAACGTTAAAAAGTTAAATGAAATTGCGGAAACGGAAGTAAAAAAACGTGGAGACAGAATGGCTTTTCTAAATTACAAACCAGAGGGTGCTACCCGCCCTTATCCTGCCGGGCTTTGTGTATCAGTTAATGATGAGGCTGTTCATGGAATTCCAAATGAGAAGGCGAAGGTTTTAGAAGAGGGGGATATTGTTACTCTTGATATGGGTTTAATTCATGAAGGATTAGTGACTGATTCTGCAATTACCGTTGGTGTAGGGGGAATTGACGAGAAGGGTAAGGCTTTGATAGAGGTTACAAAGGGTGCTTTAGATGTTGCTATCGAAAGCGCCAGAGAAGGAAATAAGGCTGGATTGATTGGAGCTAATATTGAAAGCTATGTTAAGAGTAAAGGTTTTATTCCAGCCGAAGGACTAGGAGGCCATGGAGTAGGCGAAAGTGTTCATGAGGAGCCGTATATGCCCAATATTGGGCCAAAGGACAGGGGTCCAAGATTAAGGCCTGGTATGGTTATAGCCATTGAGCCCATTATTAACGAGGGCACTAAAAGAGTTTATCTAGATAAAGACGGTTATACCCTAAAAACCGCTGATGGTAAAAGAAGTGCCCAGTTTGAGCACACGGTCTTGATTACTGATGATAATCCGATTATATTAACCAAACTTGGAAGCTAATTTGTTAATGAAATGAAACATTCCAAAGAAGAAAGAAGTCTTATTATTATGAAACCAGATGCGATCCAGCGAGGGCTGTTAGGAGAAGTTATTAGAAGGTTTGAGAGGAAGGGACTGAAAATTATAGGAATGAAAATGGTTAGAATTAGTGATGTTCTTTTAGATGACCATTATTCTCATCTGAAAGATAAGCCGTTCTTTGCTTCAATTAAAAACTATATGAAATCTGCCCCCGTTGTTTTGATGGTTATTTCCGGCGTTAACACTGTTTCTGCTACAAGATTAATTGTTGGTCCTACAAAAGGATATGAAGCTGACGCTGGAAGCATTAGGGGGGATTTCTCTTTAAGCACTCAAGCAAACATTGTTCATGCTTCTGACTCGGTAGAAAGTGCAAATGACGAGGTTAAGCGCTTTTTTAACAAGAAGGAGTTATTTGATTACACAAAGCCAGATGCGCCATTTATTTATTCCGATTCCTACCCCGATTTTAAGGGCTAAAATTAACTTTTCCACAAAGAATTTTAGTTTTTTAAGGTAAAATAAAAACTTTTACTGTTTCTAATCTCTAAAAAGATTAGATTTTAAGCAGTTTTGCATATTTACTTTTCTCTAAAATGTTTCAGACTACTAAGTTTTTGTGACAATTTGTATTTAGCGAGTGTAGAATATAGATAGGAGTTGCTTGTAATATTATCTAGACTAAATTGATTACTTTGGGATCTAGATTTCGTCTTGTCGTGGCATGGCGTTGAAGGAACCCACCTACATTTTGCTAGGTTAAGTAATAACACAAGTAGCTCCAACAGAAAAATTCATTTTGTTAAATTCAGATGGATTTTTTTGTTGGGATGGTATGATATATACGCATGAATTCTGACATATCTAAAAATGGAATGCAGTTATTGTTTGCATCATTGGTTCTCATTGTTTTGATTAGTTCGCTTCACATATATGCGGGAGAGAAGTATCTGTACTTTTTATATTGGTGGTTCGATATTGTGATGCATTTTCTTGGTGGCGTGTGGGTTGGTGTTACTTTCCTTTGGCTTTATTTCTTCTCTCGTTTTTTTGGCCAACAGGCATTTCAAAAAGGAAAAGTTTTCAAGGTTGCTATCATTTCTTTTGTTATTGTAGGACTATCATGGGAAATCTTTGAAGTTTTTATTGGTGTACCAATTTATGAACCCAATTACATATTTGATACAGTCAGTGATTTAATTGTTGGCACACTTGGCGTACTTGTTTTCTGTAAATATTTTATTTTTAAATTTTTAAAGAGAGAATGGGCAAGAGTCTTAAGTTAACTTTTTATGGTGGCACACAATCTGTCACAGGAGCAAATTTCATGCTTGAGAGCAGTGATAAGAAAATTCTTATTGATTGTGGTTTGCACCAAGGTTCAAAGTTTTACGAAGATAAAAATTATTTAAAATTTGCTTACAACCCAAGCGAAGTGAGTACTCTTTTGGTTACTCATTCTCACGCTGATCACATAGGGAGGATTCCAAAGCTCGTTCATGATGGCTTTAATGGTGAAATTTATTCAACTATTGAGACAAAGGAAATTGCTCAAATAATGCTCAATGACGCCATAAAATTTGTTTTAAAAGAAGCCAGGGAAGAGAATAGAAAACCAATTTACAATGAGGGAGATATAGTAAAAACTATATCTTTATGGAAAAGTGTTTCTTATCATCAAGATTTGGATATAGGTGATGGTTTTAGTGCCTATTTTAAAGATGCCGGACATATTTTGGGCTCTGCTATTATTGAAGTTAAATATAATAATCAAAAAATTGCTTTCACTGGAGATTTAGGAAATTCTCCAGCACCCTTTTTAAAAGACACGGAACCAGTAACTGATGCAAAATATTTATTAATGGAAAGTGTTTATGGTGACAGAAACCATGAAGATGTTGAACTTCGAAAAGAAAAGCTAAAAGATGTAATAGAAAAAACAATTAATAGAGGAGGAACACTTTTAATTCCCGCCTTCTCTCTTTCAAGGACCCAAATTCTTTTATATGAACTAAATGATTTGGTTGAAAATAAAAAAATACCAGAAGTTCCAATTTTTCTTGACTCTCCATTAGCGATTAAGGTCACAGAAATTTACAAAAAAAGACAAAAGAATTTTAAAGACGAAGCAAAGGATTTAATTCGAAGCGGAGATAAAATTTTTGATTTCTCAGGTCTAAAAGTAACTGAATCTTCAAAAGAATCTGAAAAGATACATTATGTTGAAGGACCCAAAATAATTATTGCTGGAGCAGGGATGTCAGATGGCGGAAGAATATTACGTCATGAAAAAAAATATCTTCCTGACCCAAAGAATATGCTTCTATTTATCAATTATCATTCGCCCGGAAGTTTAGGAAGAATTATTCAAGATGGTGTAAAGGAGGTCGAAATAAATGGCAGCAAGGTTTCTATTAAAGCAGGACTCCAAACTATTACCGGTTATTCAGGCCACAGGGGTTCTGACGAGCTTTTAGAGTTTGTTGAAGAAGCGGGCAGAAGTAAAAGACTAGAAAAAGTTTTTGTTGCTATGGGAGAACCAAAGTCATCAATATTTTTGGTACAAAGAATTAAGGACTATTTAAACATTGATGCGATTTCCCCAGAAGTAGGGGAGCAATTTGAGCTTGATTTCTAGTAAAATATTAGTAAATGGAAAAGTCAGAATTTAAAATTAGAATTTGTGTTTCAGGAGCAGCAGAGACGGGACACTGCGGGATTGATGCTTATGATATTGCCAAAGAATTGGGTAAAGAAATCATCAGACAGGGAGGTATATTAACAACAGGAGCCACAACAGGGTTTCCTTATTGGTCTACTATGGGTGCCAAGGAAGAAAAAGGTTTTTCCATTGGGCTTTCTCCTGCAGCTTCCGAGAGAGAACATGTTAACGTTTACAGACTTCCTTTAGAGTATTTAGATTTAATTATTTATACGGGTTTTGGTTATTCAGGTAGAAATCTTTTATTAACTCGTTCATCAGATGCAGTTATTGTTGGCTGTGGAAGAATTGGAACAATAAATGAGTTTACTGTCGCTTATGAAGACGGAAAACCAATTGGTATCCTAGAAGGAGATTGGCAAACCGATGAAGTTATAAAAAATATGATGAAGGAAAGTCATCGAAGTAATAAGAAAATAGTTTTCGACAAAGACCCAAAAGTTTTAGTTGAGAAGTTGATTGAATTAGTAAAAATCGAAAGGAAGCAGATTAACGTTTACCAAAACCATGACAATGTTCGTGGCAAAACCGGGGATATGATTCTTTAAAGTAAAGAATGGCTTAGTGGGGCCATTTTTTACTTGACTTCCTCTAAAATTCTTTTAAATGTATCGGGGTTTTCTCTGGCAATTTGAGCCAATATTTTTCTATCAACTTCTATCTTCTTTTTCTTTAAGTCTCCTATAAATTTAGAGTAGGTTGATCCTTCTTTTCTAAGAGCGGCATTTATATTTACCTGCCACAATCTTCTAAAAACATTTTTTTTCTTTCTTCTGTCATTAAAAGCATGGCTACCAGCATGCATTATTGCTTCCTTGGCTTGCTTCTTCTTACTTTTTTTAGCATTACGATAACCCTTAGTTTTCTTAAGGATGTTTTTTCTCCGCTTGTTTTTAGTTGTTCCTCTTTTAACTCTTGTCATATTTAAGTCAGATTAGGTATTTGGTAAAAACCTTCTTCTATTTTTGTTTGTTAAAACAATTTCAACTTTTCTTCTCCTCTTTAATTGAGTTCCTCGTGACTCTTTTGCATTATAATGATTACCACCCTTCTTTCTTGCAAGAATTTTTCCCTTTTTGGTCACCTTCAATCTTTTTGTATATGCTTTATTTGTTTTCATTTTCTTTATTTGTTGCGGCCTTGCCCTTTTCTAAAACCAAAGTCATTCCTTTCGGACTTTTTTTAGGTCCGTCAGCTACTTTATAATCTTCGGTTATGAGTTTGAGCATTCGCTCCATTCTTTCTTCGAGGAATTTCTTGTCCAAATATTTTGCCCTTCCCCTTAGATATAAATCAAACTTTACTCTGTGACCCTCCTTCAGCCACTCAGAAGCTTTTTTGGCTTTCAACTCTAAATCATGTTCTCCTGTACCTATCTTGACTTGAACGTTTTTCGTCTCTGTTTTATGAGATTTGGCTTTAGCTTCCTTGGCTTTCTTTTTTTGGTCGTAGAGAAATTTACCATAATCCATTATTTTAGCAACAGGAGGATTGGCGTTGGGGGAGACTTCTATAAGGTCCAATCCCATTTCTCTTGCTTTTGAAAGGGCACTTTCCTTACTTAAGACATTAAAAGTCTCTCCTTCTGGGCCTAGAACCCTGAGCTCATTAGCTCTAATGGCTTCATTTACTCTGGCTCTTTCTTCTCTTTTTTGATTAAAATTTCTCAAACTTATTTTTTAATCCCGCCAAAGCGGGATACTACAGTGCTATTTTTATCATATTTAGAGTGATTTTTCAATATATAAATTAGAACCCACCTCTAAACATTCATATGTGCTATATACTTAAATAAGATTATTCCCAAGTTGTGGACATAGCACGTGAAAAGTGGAACCAAGTGCATGATTGGATATTTAAAGCGTCAGAGGCAATTCTGGGGCTTCGGGGTGTTGAGACCTCTTAATTATTTAACACAAGGTAAGAATAGAACTATATAAAATAAACGAGGGCTCCAGCAAGTTAATGCTGAAGCCTCTCCACTTCCTTCCTCCTTTCCTTTGCATAACAGGTGAGCAATTTATTGATGTTACTTGCGGGGCTTCACGAATACGATGCGGTTATCATCACCCCATAAGGTGCTACAGCCATCATCGTAATCGCCATTCAACCACTGATCGCTACTATTGCAAGCAACACTAAACACGCGGGGGTAGCCATCAGAGT
>PBQF01000044.1 GCA_002724975.1 Parcubacteria group bacterium | reverse complement strand
TCTTCCATCGGGACGAACGAATCGCAGTTCTTCATCAGGGTTGCCCTCGATCGTCCAGCCGCCTCATGGGCCAATCGGTGGGGATGAGGACACATTGACTCTCTTAGTTTAAAATCAAGATTGCTCAAAGGTTCGTCAAGCAAGATTATATTGGGATCAAATACTAAGGCTCTAGCCATTGCTACTCTTTGCTGCTAGCCTCCGCTTAAAAGTGTTGCAGGTCTGTCTTCAAATCCTTCAAGGCCTACCATTGCAAGTGTCTTGTCCACTCTATTTTTTTTCTATTTTAGAAATCTTTTGATTTTTAAGAGGGTACGCAACATTTTTCGCCACTGTCATATGCGGCCAGACCGCATATGATTGGAATACCATCCCCATCCCCCGTTTTTCCGGAGCTTTATGTTTACCCGTCTCAGAACAACTAAGAATTTCATCTCCCAGCAGGATCTTTCCCTTGTCCGGTTTTTCAAGACCTGCAATTAGCCTCAAAGTTGTTGTTTTACCACAACCGCTTGGACCCAACAGGGTAATCAATTCACCATCGGAAACCTTCAGGTTAATATTATCAACCGCCTTGAATTGATCATAATATTTGGTTAGGTTATCAATTACCAGATCGGGCATTATTAACCTCCTATACACTTTCTAAAAAATATAAATGAGTTTTTTTATTGGTTAAACTATCACCTTCTCTTCTACCCAGACTGAAAGCCGAGGATCTGTAACTAAAGTTCCAAATTCATCAGGAACCAAATGTGAAAAAGCTTTATCATAGTCCTCTTCCGTATCAAACCAGAGTTCTGCAACACCCCAGAAATGAACATCTCCCTTAGTGACCGACTTAACCCTGTTAATAGTATACTTCCTGAGTCCAGGTAGGGTCTTCACTTGAGCTGCATGGGTTTCTATCCAGTACTTCCAGACTTCATCAGAGTCTTTTCCTTTTGCCAATTGAAACATGCCGATTTTTTTTACCATTTTTCTCTCCTTTTATCGTTTCGTATCGTAACTTCGGTTGTTTTCTCGAAATCTGATAATCAAATTACTATTGAAAATAACAAGAATACAAATAATACCCCTCTAGTTATTACACTCAAACACCTCTCCTGCAAAAACGTGGAAGGGGCTCGTATAAAGGTTATATTCAAACCTACTTATAATCATCCCTTGCAGGAGAGAAAACATCCATGACTCTGCTTTTTACTTTTGCTATTGCAGAATGCGGAGCATTTGCAGGGTAAAAAGCGACTTGGCCAGGACCAATAACTTGTGTTTCACCATCTATAGTCACCTCCATCTCTCCCTCAAGAACGTTGGTAAATTGTTCGTGTGGGTGTTTATGATCAGGAATAACAGCACCCTCCAAAACATCCCAATAAGCAATAGTCATATTCTCGGTATGAATAAACCTTACCTCAGAATTGGGAAAAAGTGCTTTTCTCTCGATTTGTTCTAATTCAAAAAAAGCCATTTTATTCTCCTTGCTTTAAATTAAAGAGCTTCACCACCTGTTTCACAGGTGTTTGTGACTCAAAAAAACAGATCTTATTAACGGGGTCAGAGACCACTGACTCTGCCAAAAAAACGATCCGAAATTCCTTCATTGTTAATATATTTTGATTAGGTATCAACCACAGTTACTTTTAGGGATTATTGCACCAAATTCGCCCTGGGATTATTTAGGCTCGTGTTCTTGCTACGCCGGCTCGAAATTCAACGCTATTGCTTAACTTCCCACGAACCAAAACATTCCCTGGGCTCTGATTTAGAAAAAGACTCGAAAATAAAGTGTTGCAGACACTACAGCTGGATTATGACTGCAAATAGGACCTAATCAGGTAATTTATTAACTTTCTGCAAACGGGTACCAATTTTACTTGAGAACTGCGAGCTTATCCAGTATTTCTATTGGATTCTCAGGCAGGTTTATCCTTACATAGTTCTTGCCAAGGTTTCTGAAATGGCTCCCGGATACACTTAAAATATTTTTAGCTATTAACTCCCGGCGAAGATCTACTTCTGGATCTTTATGCCCCATGACAAATATTGGACAATACTCATACGTCTCTGCGATTAAATAGCCCATCTCATTAAGACCCTGCAAACACTTACTTTTATTCTTTTTAACCCAATCCCTGTATTTCTTGATGAAATCCTGATCCTTTAGCGACTCCCTGGATAGTTTGGCACCTAAATCAGAAACACTACCAGGAACTCCGAGGCTCACCTTGTCATAGTACTCTCCAAGTTTGGAAGACATGACTCCATAACCGACCTTGGTTTTGCCCATCCCGTACCCTTTTGAAAAAGTACGTGTTACAATTAGATTGTTATATTTATTTATCAATCCAATTGCTGAATCTTCTTTGTTTAGAAAATCGCCATAAGCCTCATCAACCATAACCACACAATCTTTTCTATCGGCTTGTTTTACAATCTCCTCAATATCTCTTAGATCGATGATTTGTCCCGTTGGATTGTTCGGATTATCAATAAAGACAATTGTGAAGTCAGAATTGATTTCAGGAAGAAAATGATCAATATTGAATTTGTATCCTTCCTCCAAATTTAATTTTATGTTTGTGAAATGTCCGCCCATTACCAGCACAACCATCACATATCCCGTATATTGAGGGGCGTATCCTAATACTTTCACGCCTTCACTGATAAATATCTTATTAAACCTTTCTTGAACGAACCTTGATCCATTCTCAACTTTGATGTTTTCTGCTTTCAATTCAGCCTGGTTGATCCAAAAACTGCAAAGCTCTCTTTTTAAATCAGAATAGCTGATATCTGGAGAATCCCAGAATCTAGAATCATCATAGTTTTTTAATAACTCTTGTAATCGATCTGATACTCCAAAATTATTTCTCCCCAATGCGCAATCAGTGAACATACCCTCTGCAAATACGTCTTTTTCATAGGATTCCGATTTTAAATCCAGTAGATGTTTCTTTATTTTCATTTGTCCTTCTGTTTGGTCCTTTATTTCTTAATTGATCTTATATCAAATTATGAGGCTGATATTGAACTCCCTGGTGGGATGTGCATCCCCTCCACACAGATAAAAAAACAATGTAACTGTTCAGAGTTGTAATAAATCAGTTGACACAATACAAGTATCATGTCAACTGATTTACCTAAAACCAACCCTCAGCTGACATTGCGTCAATAGAGCTTGTAAAAGCCTCTACTGTTTTATGAATATCTTCCTCGGAATGTACAGCCGAGAGGACAAAAACCCAGCCATTCATATTCGCAATACCTCTTTGAAGCAAATGAATACAGAGGCGCTGGAAGGTGGGTGTATTCTTTGGATTTAAGAGTTTGCCTGGGTCCTTTGTCGGTGGCAAACTATCATCTTCAGGTTCAAAATCCCTTGACCCCAGGTATAGATGAACGATTGATCGTCCATAAAAAGCTCCACTAATACCCTTATTCACTAAAATCCTATTTCCTTTCTTTCGAAGCAAGGCAGCGATCTGATTTGCTTTTTTTTGTATTTCCGCATCCCGATATAATTTGCAGGCTGCAACTGCAGCAGAAGCCGTCAGAGGATTGGCATTCCAGGTCCCACTATGCGGAATTCGCCGGTCGACTGGTGAATCAGGGCTAAAAGCTGCCATGATATCTGCTCGACCAATGATTGCTCCGGCGCCCAGACCACCTCCCAAACATTTTCCCAGAATAGTTAGATCCGGTTTCACTCCAACAACCGATTGCCATCCACCTGGTGCGTCTCGAAAACATGTAACAACCTCATCCAGAATCCAGATAGTCCCGTATTTCTGCGTCAATACAGAGAGTTCTCGAACAAATTCAGGCTCCATGGGTATCTTACCTCCCATAAAGGCACCCCCTGCTTCGGTCATGAGAACAGCATATTCCCCTTTGGATAGTTCTTCCTCCACTTTCTTGATATTTCCAGGAGGAATTATGGTTACGTGTTGTTGCTGAGGTATGCCGGGTGTAGTCGGTGGCATAAGCTCATCACCCCATCCATGGAATTGATGCTCTAGTCTAAGAATTTTACTCTTCTGGGTAAAGATCCTTCCAAGCCTGATAGCCATCATATTAGCTTCGTTGCCACAAGGAAAGAATTCAACCCGTTCAGCAGATGGCATCATTTCCTGAATCAGTTGGGCCCACTGTATCTCAAGTTCGTGGTTTTCACCATAATGTACTCCTCGATCTACTTGATCCTTCACTGCTTGAACCACATCCGGATGGCCGTGTCCCAGAATGAGGGCGCCGTGGCTCATAACATAATCTATATATTCATTCTTATCTATATCCCATTTTTTTGACCCGCTTGCATGTGTAATGTAGGGTCTGTTGGGTTTAAGGATGCGTGATATATGAGTTGAGCCGTTGCCGGAAAATAAAGAGAGTGCCTGATCATGCAATTTCAAGGAGTTTTGATGAGACTTTTTATATTCATCAATACAAACATCCTCTTTTTCTTTTTCTGGATTCATAGTTGGATTCCTTTTTTTTTAACTTCCTATTATTGTTATTGCTAGGCTTCCGGATTTACCTTATTGGCCTTTGGTGTATAAAGATGAGTCAGTCCCCCGCTTACGAGGATAGTATGGCCAGAAATATATTCTGAAGCATCAGAAGCGAGAAAAACAGCCGCCTTACCAATATCATCAGGCTTTCCAAGACGTCCTAAGGGGATGATTTTGATTTGCGGTTCTCTGACCCATGGATGATCTTGATACAGGCGATCTGTCATCGGGGTCTCAACCCGTCCGGGGGCAATCGCATTTACTCGAATCCCATACTGCCCCAGATCGGTTGCGGCTGTTGTTGTGAAATTTACTATGCCTGCTTTTACAAAACCATAAGTTGCACAAAGTGATGAAGGTGGAACAAGCCCTACGATCGATGTGATATTTATTATGCTACCGCCCTTTTTTTGTTCAATCATGAATTTAGCAATAGTTTTACTACATAAAAAAAGCGGTTTAGTGTTAAGTCTGAGAACTCTATCCCACAACTCTTCATCCATTTCCCAGAATGGGATTTTTCTCTCAATGCCGGGCAAACCACCCACATTATTGACGAGCACATCTATTGATCCGAATTCTCGTGCTGTCTGTTCCATCAAACTTTCTACTTGTTCAGGTTCCTGCATGTCACCGGCAAATCCATAAGCTCTTCCTCCCATTGTCTTTATTTCGTTGACGGTAGAATCCAACAGGTCCGAATCTATTTCAGCGATAGCCACCACGGCCCCAGCTTTCACTAATTCCAGCGCTATTCCCTTTCCAATGCCTGCCCCACCTCCGGTAACAATGGCTACTTTATTCTCAAGTCCGTATGCTGATAAATCCATTGGTACACCTCTTTATTCACCATCTTCGTATCTGGGGCGTTATTACAAAATATTGCAAATCGTGAAGCAATTTGAGACATATCTTACTGTAACCATTCACCATAATTTCAGAGTGATGGTCGTTATACCGAAGAGGCACCTGTCTTTTATCCCCCAAGATAGATTTTTTTTGCATATTCCACCTCAGACATATCGGTGCCTTTAGCTTTGGTGGCAATCACACCACTTTCGAGTACAAATACCCAGTGAGCGAGCCCCAGCCCCAAACGAAGATTGTGCTCGATTAGAATAATGGTAATTCCACTCTGATTAATACCGGTAATGATATCTGCCACTTCATCCACAAGAACTGGAGATAATCCCTGGGCAGGTTCATCCAGGAGCAGAAGTTGTGGTTTTGACATGAGCGACCGAGCGATGACCAACATCTGCTGCTCACCACCACTGAGATTACCGCTGATTACCTTTAGTTTCTTTCTTAAAACAGGAAATCGGTCCATGATATCTTCCCGGTCAGCTTCAATTTCACGCTTGTCAGTGCGTAGATAAGCTCCCATTTCGAGATTTTCCTCAACTGTCATATCAATAAACAGTCTTTTACCTTCAGGGGCCTGAGCGATACCCTTTTTGACGATGGCATGAGCCTGCAATTTATTGATTTTGGTATCTTGAAAGAAAATCTCTCCTTTAGCAGGCCGCAAAATACCCGAGATAGCCTTAAACATCGTACTCTTACCGGAACCGTTAGCACCTAAAAGAACATTGATATCTCCTTTTTCAATATCCAAAGAAACACCTTTAAGCACTTCAAGTGACTCGTAATTCACATGCAGATTTTTTATGCTAAGAAACATTTTCCTCCACCTCTCCCAGGTATGCTTCAACAACCTCCTTATTTTCGCTTATTTCCTTGGCTTTTCCCTCAGCCAACTTTTTCCCATTCGCAATAACGACAATCCTGTCACAGTATTCCATAATTGCTTTCATGCTGTGTTCAATGATTACCACGGTTGTGCCTGTCTCCCTTACCCGAAGGACCAGATTCATTATCATTTCGACCTTGTCGGGAGAGAGAGTGGTAGCCGGTTCATCGAGCAGCAGAAGTTTAGGATTTGTCGCAAAAGCGACGCTCAAACTGAGAGCTTTTTTGAAACCACTGGACAAATTTGCTGCCAGTTTATCTTTGTGTACAGTCAACCCCATGAAGTCTATGATTTCCATGGCCTTTTTCTTCAGGGTCTTTTCTTCCTCAGCAACCGCCTTGGTGTGAAAGAAAGCACTCCATAGACCTGTCGAATAGCTTTTGTGGAAGGCGGTAAATACATTTTCAAAAACCGTTGACTGCATACATAAAGAGAGATCTTGAAAGGTTCTTCCTATACCTTTTCCTGCAATCTGATCCGGTCTTAACCCTGAAATCACCTCGCCCTGAAAACTGATCTTGCCCACAGTGGGTTTGTAAAATCCGGAAATTACATTGAAGAGGGTTGTTTTTCCAGCTCCATTGGGGCCGATTATTCCCAGAATTTCGGAGTCATAGGCGTCTAGATCCAATCCGTCCAGAGCAACTAAACCCCCAAATTTCTTTTTCAAGTCTCTGACTTCCAGTATTGCCATTCAGTTCCCCCCTTTCCCTGAGAAAAAGAGTTCTTTTCTCACCTTGTTCTCTCATGAAAGTTCTCTCCGGATTAACCGCTAACGGCAGGATTTTCTGTTATCATACAGTTCAATCGCACCTTTTTCTGTCGCTTTTTTGAATTCTTTATTCACTCGTGTTTCTGCCGTTTTTAATGATCACTGATTGCCTCAACATTTTCTTCGGATCTCGTTTTTTTTCCGATTTTTTTTTTGGTTTAATTTTTTCAGACTGCCAATAATTCCACCCGGGAAAAAGACGATAATGATCACTAACATGGATCCGAAAATAATAGGTTGGATGTCTTGGGCAATATTCAGCAATTCAGGGACAAATATCATGATTGCAGCCCCCACAGCAGGTCCCAGAATATAGTACTCAAGCCCGCCCAATGCGGAATAAATCTGGATATAAATTGAGATAAAACCTGTAAACATATCCGGTATGACTATCTGGTAATAATGGGCATAAAAACTGCCCAGAGCCCCTGATGCGGATGAGGCAACAACAAAGCATAAGGTCTTATACCAGAATACGTTAATACCCATCGATGCAGCTACCCTTTCGCTCTGTTTGATCGCCTTCCATGCCCTTCCTATTCGAGAGGAATATAGGCTTTGATAAATCAGGGCAACCAACAATATGAGACAAAGACCTAAATAATAAAAGGGGACACGTGATTGAAAACTGATTTCCCCTATGTATGGAATTGAAATAGGATTGGGTCGTGGAATATTGATAAAGCCCCCCCAACCCCCTAACCAACTTATTGAGCCTACCAGTTGATAGATTATCAGGCAGAAAAGAAGGGTCATAATAACAAATGTAAGCGTTCCAGTTCGAATAATAATGACTCCAACAACAAAGGCGACGATACCGGCAATGACTGTTGCCAGTGGTAATGCCAACCAAAAACTCAGGTTAAGCTTGATCGTCAAGAGTGTTGATGAATAGGCACCTATAGCATAAAAAGCGGCAGCGCCCAAGGTTATAAGTCTCGTACTGTATACCATGTTAAAACTCATCCCCAGGCCGGCAGCAACATAAGTCATTATAAAAAGATGTTGGTAATAGGGGTTTTTCAAAAAAAGTGGTAGCAAAAACAGGAACGCTACAAAAATGAGCAACGGAACCCGATTTTTTGCATTGTTTTTTCCATTATTCCAAGGCTTCACCGAAAAAACCTCCAGGTCTAAAAATTAAAAAAACCATTACCATGACGAACAGCAGAACATGGGAGATGATACCTATGAAATAATAACCGAAACTTTCTGCTAATCCCACGGTTATACCAGCATAAACTGCCCCTTTGTAGCTGTTAATGCCACCAAACACCATAACCAGCATAGCCATAAAGATAATCTCGGTTCCCATTGCTGGGTCCAGTGCAAAAACCGGAGCAATTAACAACCCGGCAACGCCAGCCAGAATTGAGCCAAGGGCGAAACTGGCAATAAAAATTCGGTCACTGTTAATCCCCATCAGTTTACTCGCTAAAGAGTCGGTGCTGACGGCTCTCATAGCTTTTCCCAGCTTCGTCCCAAAGAAGAAAAACGAAAGGATTCCTGCAATCAAAACGGCGATCAGGATAATTGACAATCTTTCGGCAGGCAGTCTAATTCCGCTGAAGACGAAAACTTGTGGAAGAAATGACGGAATCCCTTTCTGGTCTGTTCCAAAATAGAGTACGATTATCCTTGAGAGAACCATCATCAGTCCGATAGACGCCATGGCACTCATCAGTGCTTTATCCGAAAGAGGGGTATCGGCTTTGAAACGGGCTTGGACATAATGGAAGACCGCTCGATAGACCACCCCCGAGATTATCGCCATGACGATGACTGTTAAAATGACTGCAAACCCAAGATGTAGATCGAGAACCGAATAAGTGAACCAAAAAGTGTAAGCGCCAAAGACATACATCTCTCCATGGGCAAAGTTGACAATACCCGTTGTTCGAATAATTAATTGCAGCCCGAAAACCAATAAAATGTAAATAGCACCAATGGAGAGACCGTTTACAAAAAGTTGAAACAACAATGTACCATCCACTATTTTACCCCATGTTGTCTTAATTTATTGAGCAATTAGAGTTTGGAATATTAACTCTTGATTCAGAATCCTAAACTCTCAGGTGGAACATAGTTGGGTTCCTAAACTGTTGAGTTAAGCGGAAAGGGGATTATGAAAAATGATATTCCCCTTTCCTTATAATTAAATCCTTTTGCTACCTGCTGATTCCATATACCTTGGATGCTGCTCTATACACCTCTTGTATAGAGTAACTCTTTTCATAAACATGTTTTCCATTGGTAACAACTCCAAAGGAAGCACCCGCTATACAACCTGCCATTCTATTTATTCCGATGTCTTGCCTTTTGATATTCATAAAGCCACCACTGAAAGTTTCCCATTCGAGTCCACCTTCAATGGCTTTGGCGATATCTTCAACTTCAAGGCTATCGGCTTTTTCAACTGCAGCTTTGAACATATGAAGCGCACTTAAAAATCCGTAGTATATCGTTGGCCATTCACCATATTCAGCGATAAAATTCTTCTTGAAATCTTTAAAAAGCTGACTAACATTGGGATCAAGATCCGGACCGACCTTACCGATGAGACCTTCCAATTGCTCATTACTTGCTACGGATTTGAGTTCCTTCATATTCAGCTCTTCCGTTTTGGCAACACCACCTGTATAACCGGCAATACGAAGGGCCTTGATCTGCAGTCCAATTGCCGTTCCAGCTTCGGTTGCTGCAAATACGACAATATCCGGGTTTATGCTCTTTATCTTGGTAGCAATTGACGTAAAATCCTTTGATCCCCTCGGATAATAAAGCGTGTCCAATAATTTAAAATTGTAATAGGGAGCGATTTTGGCAACACGCCTCCCGTCCGCTTTTCCAGCCTCATCATCTTGCTCAGTTAAAACGATTGTTTTGGCATTGGGAAAATGGTCTCTTACAAACTTGAATTTAACAGCCTTTGCCAATGGCCCTTCTGCAGAACGAAATGTATACCTGCTCGGGGGCATCAGATGTTTGTCCGTGCTGGCCCCTGCCAGCATCAATGCACCTGCCTTTTCTGTTACAGGAAAGGCTGCGATGACTGGAACGGAACCGAGATAAAAAATGTGCTTAAAACCATCCTGATAGATAAATCTTTCAGCGTTGGTTCTCGCTTTATCAGCATTATACTGATCATCCAACACTTTAACCTCAAGATCGTATCTCTCTCCTTTAACAGTTATTCCGCCAGCTTTGTTTAGCATCGGCACAGCGACCTTCAGGGCTCTGTTGATTTCCACGCCAAAAGAGACATTGAGGGGAATTGAGTATCCTACCTTGATTTTCTTTGTGGCCGCAGTAGCTGTGTATCCCATCAAGAGACTGATGAACACGATGATTGCGGAAAAAATTAATCGTTTTTTCTGTTGCATGGTGTTTCCTCCATTTTGAGTTATTAAAATTGAAGTTCTAAAAAAATGTATCAGAATTTCAAGTTTCAGCAAAAAAAGCTGGTCCTATTCTGCATGATATTAATAAATATCAGCCGTTTCTTTATCCAAAAGCAATAGATAATGATTCTGCTGCTATGAATCACAGACAGGTTTACCGAATGGATTTATTTGGTAAACCATAAAATAATCAATCAGTACAGGCCGTGATATCTGTGGTTCCATTTCATTAATCAATTTGCTTTGCCAGTCTATAAAGTGTTTCCACTACCTCCTTTGCTACGGTAATAGCATTTTGGGGTTTACATTAAAAACAGAAGTTTCCAACCTGTAAGATCATTACAACATAAACTGCTCAATCCTTCTATAAATAAATCAAATAAATGGGATGTTGATATCTCTTCAGAAACCTTGTTTTAAAAATTTCTGACACTCATCCCTGTTTAAATTATCCAATCCAAGGTCTTTAAGTGATAATCCCTCTTGCCAATAATCAGTCTGATTAATCACACATGCAAATTCAATCACTCCATCAATAAGAGGCGTGTCAACGCCAAATTTTTTGGCAAGTTTTGAGATCGGCACCAGTCCAAAGGGAATATCTTCTTCTATATATCGACTTTTCACTGATGAGGGTCCTGAAATCTTGGCGACTGCACCTTCTTTATCAAAGTTGGCGCGAAAGTAGGTTGACATTATTGCGCTTTTTTTCCAGAAGTTCTCCTCGGGGTATTCGATCATTGAAACATCTAGAGCATGAGCGACCTCTGTAACCTCGTTGAAAACAGCTTTGATTCCCCGGGAGATGGAGAGCGTATTTCCATCTCTATAAAGGAAGAAATCCTCTCCCACCGCATCTATCCATCCGGCATTCATTACAGTCCCTACAGGATGAACGACAGGATTTAAGTTGTTCAAAGAAGTCGCTAATACATTTTCTCCTGCTACCACTGGATACATTTTTTGGACGTCATTGATAACGCTTTCAGTTTTTGTAGCTGGAAAAGTCGCCAGCAGAAGCTTCACCGCCCAGACCATTACTTGTATCGTTGCCGGGGCAACCATCCGGCATCCCCAGGGAAGCGTGTGCGTTTCGGCCAGCGTTATATCCTTTTTTATGCCTTGCTGTCTCATAATGTTGACGAAACACAGGGTAGAAAAATTGGCCGACCATTTGATGATGATTTGACCATCTTCAAGAAAAGGCAAGATGGAGCGGAAAAAGGCTTCCGCTCCAATTGCAGGGACAGCCAGCATGATGTAACCGGCACCGGAAACTGCTTCCTCAAAATCCATAGTAGCTTTCTTGATTTTGACCGTGGATTTTTTACCCCAGGCATCGATAAAATCAATTGACTGGCGATCCAGCGTTGTTTGAAAAGAGTGCTTGAACTGAGGTGTCTCACACAGATTAACATCACATCCCTTCAAAGTGAGATCTGCAGCCATAGCGTGACCACCCCCACCCCCACCGAGAACGGCAATTTTCTTTAGATCAATCATGTCAATCTAGCCTTTTTCGCATTTTATATAATGATAGTAAAATTAATTACTTAGCAAAGGGTTTTACTTTAATCGGAAGACTTTCCAATGATGCCTTTGCAAATGCAATTTCAGCCTCTGATGCAGGAGCAAAAGGCTGCATTGGGGGACCCATGTCTATTCCCATGCACAAGGATGCCTTCAACTTCTGGACTCCAATACCGGAGCTATCTATTTTTGCGCCATAGGCTTGTTTCGCAAGTGCCTCGGAAAAAAGAAACGGCCAGGAAGCACTGAGTGCCAGTTGCAGATCACAGGCTTTCTTTATATCACCATTTTTGACAGCCTTATCCAGTTCCAGACAGATCGCAGCGTCCCAGTTGTTCGATGTTACCCCTGCTCCTCCATATAGCATGTGGGGAAGCATATTGTAGGGAACCCCGAGAATCTCAAACCCTTCCTCGATCGCCTTCTTACAATCGTTGTAAAGAGAGCCTATATGCACAATATCACCCAGGGCATCCTTGACTGTTACTACCCGCTCCAGTTCAGCTATCCGCACCATTAAGCTTGGGCGAACATATATGTTTTTAGGATAGGTATTGTAAAGCCCGAGGGGCAACCTGGTTGCCTCGTGTATGGCCTTGTAGTGTCCGAATATTTCATCTTCGGTCAATTTACGGGGGGTGGGAGGTGAAATCCAGGCGGAATCGCACCCAATCGCCTCCGCATGATCAACCAGCCTGATTGCCTGAGCACTATTAATTCCATGAGCCCCGGCGGAGATATACAATCTCCCTCTGTTCTGATCGATAATTATCTCATAGAGCTTTTTTTTCATCTCCTCTTCCAGATAATTCCATTCACCGATGTATCCCCCTGCCCATATCCCTTGTAATCCGTTTTGGACACACCATTCGACCTCTTCTCGGACCGCCTCTTCGTTAAGGCTATAGTCCTCTTTCAAGGGTGTGATAAAAAGCAGGTGAATCCCCTTTATCCCGGGTTGTTCTGGTTTCGCCATGTCATTCCTCCTCTTCAACAAATTGATTTAATAAACAGGTTTCGGAAATCAATCACCTTCTGAGTTATACCAGCCAGCGATTTTAAAACACCCTTCCACTATATTTTAGAATCGATCTTTCAAAAGATGATTAAATCTATTCTTTTCCATGCTTTACTTGACAATCAATTATATGGCTGAAGCCAACTCTGTAGCATCTCCAATAGCTCCAACGATATTCCCGAGTCGCCAGCAATCTCCGGTAAAGTATGTCTCGATTTTTTTTCTTTTCAGTTGAAGAAATAGTTCATTATCCGGGCGGGTGCCCAAGGCCAAAATTACTGTTTCCGCCTCAACAACGCGTTCCTCGTGATTGTCGGAAACAACAACCACACCATCGGATTTGATTTCTGTACATTTTGCAGTGTGAAAGGTAATAGGCAGTGATTCGATAACTGAAAGCAGTCTTGTTCTGTCGCGCATTCCTATATTATTGGCCAGCTCGGATGACATCTCGATGACCGTTACTTCTTTTCCCTGCTCATACAAAAATTCGGCAGTCTCCAGGCCTGTTGAACCTCCACCGATGATAGCGATCCTACCGCTGGTTTTCTTTTTCCCGCTGAGCACGTCGAAGGAAGTGAGTACATGATTCAAATTAATACCCGGGAGTTCAGGAATCAGCGGTTTTGCCCCGGTAGCCACAATGACAACGTCCGGATTCATATCTTCAACTGCTTGTATCGAGACCTTGTTGTTCAGTCTTACATCAACTTGATGTTTATAAAGCTGTTTTTCCAGATAAACTATCAGTGGTTTAAACAGTTTGTTTTTTCTGCTGCCCGCGCAGGATAATTTTATCTGTCCTCCCAGGTAATCTTCTTTTTCCAGCAGTTTAACATGGTGCCCCCTGTGAGCCAGAATATGGGAAGATACCATTCCAGCCGGCCCCCCACCTATAACGACAATTTTCTTGGGTGCTTTTGTCATATTCAATTCGTATGTAGACTCTGCTCCAACGACGGGGTTGATTGCACAGTAAATCCGGCTGATGGTGGGAGAGCGGACATCAGAGCAATGGAAACAGGCCGTACAGGGCCTGATATCTTCCTGTTTCCCTGTCTTTATTTTATTGGGCAGATCCGGATCAGCGATCAACCATCGTCCCATGGCAATCATATCGGCTTTTCCATCCGCGAGTGCCTTTTCACCGAGGTCTGGATCAATCCTGCCAACGGCAATAACCGGTACATCCGCAATCTTTCTGATTTCTTCAGCCAGGTAAAGATTCCTGCCCGGGACATCAGGCATTTCGACCAGGGAACTCATCCTGCCATGTTCCTGAGCCGACACATGCACTGCATCTATCAGATGCCTTGTCATTTCAACGATTTTTTTTACCTCATCGAGACTGAGCGCTCCTTCCATTCCGGATTCATGGCCGTTGATACGGTACCAGACCGGATAGTCATCACCTACCAGGCTACGAACAACCTTCAAAATTTCAAGAAGTATTCGACTCCGATTTTCCAGACTGCCTCCATACTCGTCCTGACGTTTATTGCTGACAGGAGAAAGAAACTGAGAAATGAGGTATCCGTGTGCAGCATGGAGTTCAATACCGTCGAACCCTGCTTTTTTTGCCCGGGCTGCAGCTTTTCCGTAAAACTCGACAATTTCATTTATTCCTCGAACGGTGAGTTCTTCAGGGAGCATATTTGGCGGAATACCGTTCTGCGTATTTGGGGCGGAAGAAGGAGTTATTGGTGAGATACCGGAATACATTATATTTCCCAATCTGCCGCAGTGGTAAATCTGTATGGCTGCCCTTGCACCTTGTTTTTGAATAGCTTCTGCCAATGACTTCAAACCTGTTATCGTCAGGTCACTATCAATGTTCGCTCGGTTAGGACCATGACCACGAGGAAAATCCATACTGCTGGATTCTACAATCACGAGCCCGACACCACCTTTTGCCCTTGCTTCGTAGTAGGCTTTTGCCTGCTCAGTCACCAAACCAAAACTGGAAAAGAATCCTGTTGCCATCGGTGCCATTACGATGCGGTTTTTTAATTTCAATGATCCAATATTTATGGATTCAAAAAGCCGCTGATAACTTGTTTGATTCTTCATCCGATATCCTTTGAGGCGGAAATTAAAACATGTTTTCTTTCTTTAAGATTTCAAGAATATACTGCTCTTGTTTTTTAGTATGAAGACGAATCAATCTCTCCGCTTCAATACCGTCTTTTTGATAGATGGCTTCAAGGATTTTTCTGTGATCTGCAACCAGGACCTTAAATCTCTCCGGATAGCGCCGATGAATTGAACGAAATCTTTGCAATTGTTCATAAATCCCGTTGATCATCTCCAGAAGTTTTTCGTTTCCCGAAGACCTCCAGATTAAGGAATGAAATCCTATGTTCGCCTTTTCATACTCTTTTGATTTCCCTTCCTTTGAATATTTTTCAAGGAGATTTACGAATCTCTCCAACTTAACAAGATGAGATTGTTTCAATTCCGGGGTGGCCAACTGGACAGCTAAACCTTCCAAAACAGCCTGAATACAGTAAAGGTTTTGTACATCTTTTTTTTCCAACTGAGAAATACGGGCTCTTCTATTGGGGATGATTTCAACAATTCCGATTCCACCCAAGTAACGTAACGCTTCTCTAACAGGGGTTTTACTAACAGAGTATTTTTCAGACAATTCGGTTTCTTTTAACCAATCAGCAGAATTGTAAACACCAGCGATGATGTCTTCCTTGATATCCTGTGCGATAGCCTTCCAAATCTGTTCAGGAGGTTTCACCAGTGTTCTCCTTTTATCCTTAATATTATTTTTTAAAACCGATCACCGTGTTTCCAGCGTAATAGACGTTGTGCTTCGGAAAGCTTGTAAACACGAGCGTTATCGTGTGCTTTACAACACATAGTACCCTTTGTGGAAACCGTATTGAGCAATCACGGTAATATTTCGGCTGTAAATGTATATGATATACACTTTTTGTCAAGAAAAAAATATTTTTAACTCTGCTTTTGGAAACTCTTCACAGGGAATGTCTATTCTGACAAACAGGAGGGGGAAATCAATCTTGCTTTACAAACCAAGGGATAGGAATTTGCTTTTAGCAGAGGTGAGGGATTGCACCATCAGCGGCCCTCGAAACCCTGTCGTTGTCTGTTTCACATCACCC
>PBQF01000043.1 GCA_002724975.1 Parcubacteria group bacterium | reverse complement strand
TTATTATGATTTGTTTGATTGCGCAAGTAGTGTAACAGAATTTGAGCACCTTATAATGGAAAGGCTTAAAAATCCAGGACCAAAATTGAGTGAAGAGTTTATGTATAAGAAATATGAAGCGTTTGAAAGGACCGTCAGCTCTCTTGATGGAAATGCACTTGAAAAATACACAGAAACAATATGCAACCTTATAAATAATAAATGAATATAATGCCGTTATAATATATTGATTTAACCTTTTTGGAGTCATATTATGTATCATCCTTTTATAGTCGGAGATGTGATCTATCTGCGTGGTTTAGAAGAAGCGGACCTTGATAAGGAATATTTTCAATGGTTTAATGACCAGGAAAACGATGTGTATACGAATCATGCAGTCTGGCCTAACACGCCTGAAAAAATGAGGGAGTTTTATGATCAGGTTACTCAATATCGAAATGATTTAGTCCTTGCCATAATCGATAAAAAGTCTGAAAAACATATTGGAAATGCCTCGCTTCATAGGATTAACTGGATTGACCGGCATTCCAAATTTGGTATTATAATTGGCGCTAAAGAAGCTCATTCAAAGGGGCATGCAACGGAAGCTGCAAAGCTTTTAGCTAAGTATGCATTCGATAAGTTGAATCTTCACCGCATTAGTTTAGGTGTTCACGAGGACAATGAAGCAGCCATAAGAGTTTACGAGAAGGTGGGTTTTATTGTGGAGGGTAGACAAAAAGACCATTTTCTCAGAAACGGAAAGTATTTTGATATAGTTTGTATGGCAATGATAAACAAAGATAAGGTTTGAATCGATATGGTTATTGAGAAAAAAAAAGGCCATAAAATTGTATTGACTATTGAAGCTCGAATGGCCTCAACACGTTTACCCGGAAAAGTCCTGAAACCTCTTGCGGGGGAGCCTCTTTTGAAACAGTTAATAAGTCGTGTAAGGCAAGCTAAAAGAGTGGATGCAATTATCCTGGCAACAACTACCAGAAAGAATGATGATGCGCTGGTAAGCCTTGCGAAATATCTGGGCATTGATTACTTTCGGGGCAGCGAAGAGGATGTCCTGAGTAGACTTGCAGGGGCTGTGAATCAATCAGAAGCTGATGTTGTTGTGGGTCTTACGGGTGATAATCCATTGGTCGATCCTGGTTTAATTGATGATATGATAGATTTCTATTATAAAGGTAATTATGATTATGTTTCTAATACTTATATGCAACATTCAAATTTGTGGGATGCAGAGAGGACCTTTCCATTAGGAGTTGGAGTTCAAGTGTGTAAGGCAAGTGCTCTTTTGGAAATTGATAAAGAAGTTACAGAGATAGGTATTCGTGAGCATGCTACATTTGCTATTTATCATCGAAATGATAAAAGATATAAATTAGGGGCTTTTGAGGCTGTTGGGAAATATAAGGAATGGAACCACCCTGAGTTGCGTCTGACTGTTGATACTCCTGAGGATTACAAATTAATAAGCAAAATATTTGATGACCTCTATCCTGAAGATCAATTATTTCCTACTCTTGATGCCATCAGATTAATTGTAAATGACACATCTCTTAAATCTATTAATTCAAGGGTTGAACAGAAAATTGTCTATAAAGAAACACCGGCTTAGAGCCGCCATTGTCGGTGCTGGAGCCATAGCAACAGGAATTGGTGAAAAACAATATCCGATGACCCATGTTAAAAGCTATTATGCCTTGTCCGATCAGATAGAGCTTTTTGCTTTTGTTGAACCATATAAAGAGCGCCGTCGGATAGCTAAGAGTGTTTTTCAAGATTTTAAATTCTATGAAAATATAGATGATTTGCTGAATAGTGAGAAAATAGATATTCTTAGTATATGCACGCCTGATGAGTTTCATGAAGAGGTGTTAAATAAGGCGTTTGATGCTAATATTAGGGGAATATGGTGTGAGAAACCCATGGCTTTGGATTTTAATGAAGCCAGGAAGATTGCCGATAAAGCCAGGATGTCTGGGGCGGTAATTCAGGTAAATTTCTTTCGAAGATTTATTCCTGAAATAAGAAAAATAAAAGAGGATCTCATTGACAGAGTTTTTGGAGATATAAAGCTAATTAATGGATTTTACGCTGACACGTATATTCATAATGGATCCCATTTAATAGATTTAATACAGTTTTTTTGTGATGAATTAAAGAATATATATGCGCATCTAAAAGAAAGTTATTTAAATGACGGTTCTATTTTTATTTACAGTAAGGTAAGTGAGGATGTACCTTGTATTCTTCAACCGTTTACAAGAAATCTATACAACATATTTGAACTGGATATCTTTTGTGAAAAGGCAAGGATACGCATTTGTGAAAATGGCAGGCGTATTGAAGTTTATCACGTGAAACAGGACAATCACTTTACACACTTAAAAATATTAAATCCCGAACACGAGACTATTTTATGCAATTGGCAGGATTCTTTTACAAGCGCCTTAAGCAATCTCATAGATGTGGTGGAGGGGCGAGAAGGATCTACCATGTCACCGCCTGAACAATCATTAATGTCTCTTCTATTCATTAAAGAGATTAAAGAGATGGTCTTTAACTAGAGAGGGTAACTATGTCTGAGAAATTGGCCCTATTTGGAGGCCCTCCTGTCAGATCAGGACAATATTATCCAAATAAACTTGGTGATGAAGAAAAACAGATTGCAGTTTCCGTGCTTGAATCAGGCATTCTGTCAGGTTTTGCTGCAGACGCAAATGAGCAGTTTTACGGTGGTAAATACGTAAAAGAGCTTGAGTCTTTGTTTTGTCAGAGATTTAGCTGCAAATATGCTGTTACTTTCAATTCTGCCACTTCCGGATTACACGGTTCTATGATTGCGGCAGGTATTGGGCCAGGCGATGAAGTTATAGTTCCACCCTATTCCATGAGTGCTACTGCAACGGCAGTGCTCATGTGTCATGCAGTTCCGGTATTTGTGGATGTTGAGCCGGACATGTTTTGTATCAACACTGACTTAATTGAATCTTTTATAACTACAAGAACTAAGGCTATTATCCCTGTTAATCTTTTCGGATTGCCGTCAGATATGGATCCTATTTTAAAAATCGCCGAAAAGCATAATCTGATTGTTGTTGAGGACAATGCGCAGACTCCCGGAGCCTTTTATAAGGGACGACTTGCAGGTACTATTGGTTGTATGGGTGTGTTCAGTTTAAACCGTCATAAAAACATTCAATGCGGAGAGGGTGGGGTCGTGCTGACAAATGATAAATATTTTGCAGAACGCCTACAACTTACGAGAAACCACGGTGAAGTTGTGCTTTTTAGTATGGGGCGTAATGATCATGCTGACGTGGTCGGCTATAATTACAGATTGTCCGAACTACATGCCGCTGTTGCGATAGGCCAGCTTAAAAAGCTTGACGAATTCAATAATGTTCGTGTTTCCCTGGCTAACCATCTGACAGAAAGGTTAAAGGAAATCCCCTTTATGACATCTCCAAAAGTCAGGAAAGATTGCACTCACGTTTACTATCGCTATCCCATGCTTTATGACAGGAATAAACTTGGAATCAGCCGTGATACTATGGTAAAAGCGCTTCAAAGCGAAGGTATACATGTAAGCAATTATGTAGCACCTATATATATGTCTCCAATTTATCAGAAACACAAATATTCAGAATCGGACAACTTCAAGAGACGTTTTCCTGAGTATAATGGAACTGTCAACTATTCTTTAGGTATCAACCCTGTGGTTGAAACGCTTTATAAAGAAAAGATGATTTATACAAACATTTGTATGCCTCCTAATTCAAAGAAAGAGATAGATGAACTTTTGGATGCATTAAAAAAAATCGAATTAAATTTAGATGCTCTGATAAATAACGAGAAGGGACTTGAATAAAAAGATTCTTTTTTTTGCTAAGGAAGCAGGTACATCCGCTGTTCTCACACCCGTAATCGAACGATTAAAAGTTACTGAATATCCTGTAGATATATATGCGGTTTCACCAGCCCTTCACTCATTGAGTAGCAGATTCGGAAACGTTTATATGTGGAACAACTTTCCAGAGGCTAATTATGAGCTTATGGTAACAGGCTACGGACACCCAAGCGTTGCTTCCAACAGATCAATATTCAGAGAAGCCAGAGAACATGGGCTTAAAAGTATAGTAATATTGGACAACTGGAAAGGAACTGACCGGTTTTTTAATAAAGATGGGACGGTAACTGATGCTTTACCTGACATCATAGCAGTCATGGACTTTGAAACCAAGAAGCATCTTGTTAGTAAAGGCGTACCTGAGGAGATATTTGAAGTAACCGGACACCCTTTGTTAGAAATGTTTTGCCAGAAAAAGTTTACCGTCAAAAAAAAAATGAAGATTCGTAAAGAAATGGACTTACCAATTAAAAAGAAGATATGTTTACTTGCCTCCGAAATTATGCATTTTCATTCTTATCACCAAAAATGTGATGGGTCTAACGGAAAGTGTTATAGCATTTTTGAGATGAAAGCTGGTGGTATCCCTTTATTGAGATATTTACAGCAAATGGAAATAAATAAAGATGCCCTGTTTATTATAAGACAACATCCCAACGAAAGATATAAATGCAATGATGAATTACGTTTTTTAGACTGGCATGAAGCAGATGAAGAAACCGTTTTAAGTGTAGTTGATGAGGTTTATGGGCTTACCTCAATGTTGTTCCAACTCAGTGTAGCCAGCGGTATCCCAGCTTACAATGTGGAACCTTTTCTGGACGAATGGAAGCCCAATAACTCAGTTATCCATCAGGAGCTTTGGGAGCATTTGGCAAGAAATGGTTATCTTGGCAATTGGAGAAATGTAGAGCAATCAAAGCCCGATCATAAAGGCGCTCTTGATTCCATTGTCTCTCTTATCAAATATAACATGGATGAATAAACCGTCTAATTTCAATAAAAAGAAGAGCCGAAGGTATTTGCCGTCATTCCGTTGCGTCATTTAGGTTGTGAAATCGACCGTTTTCATATCAATATGGTGATATTTATGAGCAAAATACCACCAAAACGATCAATGAATGAGGAAAACATAACATTAACTGAACATTGGTCCCTGTGAACGATTACAATCTAACTTCTATCAACACTTGGAGGTTTTGCGATAATCGAGCGTCTGTAGAGCTTATTATCAAAGATCTCAAAGGAAATTATCCCTTAGCAGAAATTCCAACTAAACATTTTGTAGCGAATGAAGCCTACTTTCATCTTCTCTTGCTTTCTTAAAATCTCGTAAATGACGGTCTTATTTATGGCCTCGTTAGTAAGTAGATGGATACGAATGCTGGCCTATAGTAAACAGGATGGCAACTCTACTCTCGAAAAGGGTCCCTTTAAATTTAGATGATGAAGTACGTATTGCTATCGCCTGGAATATGTCATATTCGTTTGAAGAGTTAAGAGATAAACGTCTGGAGTTTGATTTGCTTGCTGAAAGGCTTTTTGCAAGGAGACAGACAGTAGGCTGGATTATAGAGGTCCTAGGTGAGGATGGTCTTCAAAGTGTTTATCCTAGATATAAAATCTTACAAGAGTATATCTGAAAAAGGAAATAGAAGCTTTTATTGAATAACTGCAGGTTGTGAATCTTTATAACAAATAAATAATAGTCATACAAAATCTCCTAACTTTTTAACTATGCAAATCCCTCTAATTACTTCTCTGATTCATTACTTCAAAGTCGTATACAGTTACGCTGGCAAAAAACTATATATTTTATTGTTGCTATTTCTTTTTGGCGGTTTATCTGAGAGTATTGGGATTTCGATGTTACTTCCGGTCCTGAATGTTGATAAGGCTGCGAGTGATCAGGGCCAATATACAAAGACTATTTATAATTTTCTCGAATCAATAGGTATTAATGTCTCTCTCTTTTCACTAATAATACTTCTTTTGATTGCTTTTTTATTTAAAGGAGCTTTCGTTTTTCTTCAGAAAACCCTTGCCTCATATATAAGGTTTAGCCTTATTAAAGACATAAGGATTGATTTTTGCAATAAATATAAGGGCATGAAATATAGTTATTACACTAATACTAGTATTGGCTATCTGAATAATATAATTACGACAGAAATTGGAAGGGGTGTGGGAGCGTTGAACAGATATACTGTTGTGATTGGAAGCTTGATATTTATACTTATCTATATCACTTTTGCTGTTATTATTAATTATAAGATGACATTTATGGTGCTTTTCTTGAGTTTATTACTGTTTACATTGATGAGAAGTCTCTCTCGGTTGTCAAAAAAGATATCGCTGCTTGTATCAGAGACAAATGCCCAGGTCCAATCACTGCTTATCCAGACAATATATAATTATAAATATATTAAAGCGACAGATAGTTTTACTCATATATTTAAACAACTTTTTGCAAAAATCAATAAAAATTATATTTATCAATTTAAAAGTGTCGTGTTGACCTCTATACCTTCTTCTATAATTGAACCTATATCTGTTTTATTTATATCAGGGCTTGTACTTTATTATGTAGGATTTCAGGGGAAAACGATAGCAGAGATATTTGTACTTGTGATTTTCTTTTATAAGGCATTTAGTTATATTTTTCGTTTTCAATCAGACTGGCAGAAATTTAATGCAAGTTTGGGTGGATTGGAGGTAATGAGCAAGGCTAGCCGGATTCTCAATAATAACGTTGAAAAAGTAGGGAAACGTCAGATTATTGCTTTTAATAAAGCAATAGAACTTAGGAACGTCAATTTTAGTTATGGTTCAAAACAGGTTTTCTTTGATGTAAACCTTGCAATACAAAAAAATAAATCCATAGGTATTGTTGGTGACTCAGGAGCAGGAAAAACGACTCTGTTTGATATAATTACGGGATTGTTAACACCACAGTCAGGAAAAATTTTTATTGATGGTATAGATTGTTCGAAATTAGAGCTTTCAAGTCTCAGGAATATCATCGGTTATGTAACTCAGGAACCGGTTATATTTAATGATACGATTGCAAACAATATTTCTTTCTGGGAATGTAAGAGTCAGGAAGGTCCCTGCAAAAAGATGATTAAAGATGCTGCGATATTGGCAAATTGTGATAGATTCATCAATGAAGCCGAAATGGGATATGAAACAATAATAGGAGATAAGGGAATTA
>PBQF01000042.1 GCA_002724975.1 Parcubacteria group bacterium | reverse complement strand
TTATTTTCTCGCAAAAATCTTTCCATTTTTTAGGGTTTTTATTTAGTAAGTGTTCTGATTTCTCTACCATCTCAACTGCTGATAAAATTATCTTATGCTCATCATATAACACCTTAGTATATTCCATTATATTATATTTTTCAAACCATTCCTGATAAAAACTCCAATCATTTGTTTTCGGTATTCTCTTGAATATAAATCATTTTTTATAATTCTACATTTTTTAGTGGATTTTATAATTATATCCTCAACAGGAACTGATTTTTCAAAATCCAAAACGACAGGTTTAGAATCTACTCCACCTAATACAACTCTGATATTATTTCCTGTTACTGATATTGAACAACTTAAAGATGTAAACTCCAGTGTTTTTCTTTCTCTTAATTTTTCAAATGATGTTTTTGGATTGCCTTTAGGAATAATTATCTCTTTAACTATAGATTCTTTTGAAAAAGTATGTGGATTAATTCCATCACCACTATAAATTTCTTCTAATGGAATAATTATATCTTTATCTTCTTTAGCGATACAAATTGAAGATTTTAAACTAATTAAAACTGGAGCAATATCAGAAACCATTTTTGCAAAACAATTTCTTTTTCCTCCTGATGCGATACAGATATCCCCATCACATTTTAAGCAATTTCCAATCGCTTCTCTCCACCATTCGGATTGGTTGTAATACATACATCTGTTATCACATAATAGGTTTCCTCCAATTGTTGCTGAGTTTCTAATTAGAGGAGAGGCAATGCTTTTAATCGCTTTATTAAGTGAAGGAAACAAAGAAATTAATTCATTATTTTTCTCTAATTCTGAAAGAGTGATTGCGCTACCAATTATTACAATATCTTCATTAAGTTGAAGCTTTTTCATCTCTGAAATATCCGATAAATCAATTAGGGTTTTTGAAGTGTTATTTTTCTGATATTTATTTACCATTAAATCAGTACCTCCAGAAATATAGGAAAAATCAGAATGCAACTGACTAAAATGAATTGCCTCTTCACAGTTTTTTGCTTTTAGATATTTATTCGCCATTTTCTTTTTCTTTGATTTTTCTCAGAATATCTTCAGATCTTATAGGGAGAGATGTAATTCTGATTCCAACTGCATCATAAATTGCATTTGCAATTGCTGGTAAAACAGGGTGAATTGCACCTTCTCCACATTCTTTTGCTCCAAACGGCCCTTCAGGGTCAATACTCTCAATTATATTTGTATGAATAGGAGGAGTATCAACAGATGTAGGAATCTTATAATCTAAAAAATTTGCATTGAGCAACATTCCATTATAATATTTCATTTGTTCACTCATTGCTTGCCCTAATCCCATATGCCAACTACCTTCTAGTTGTCCTTCAACTGCAAGAGGATTGATTGCTTTTCCAGCATCATGAGCTCCCCAAATATTTATTAATTTCACTTCTCCTGTGTTCGTATTTACATCAATTTCTGCTACTACTGACCCAAATGAATAGGAGGGACTAAGTCCTGCTCCAGCACCTTTAAAATCACCACCCAATTTAGGAGAATTATAATATCCTGAAGAGCTAATTGCACCTACCTTATCTGTCAGAAATACTATTGCCTCTTTCCAGTTTAAATCAATAGTTTTATCATTTGAAAACACTCTTTCTTTTGATAGGTTAATCTCAGATTTCGGAATATCATGAGCTTTACTAATGGTGTTTAATAATTTATTTTTCATGTTTTCGGCAGCCATTTTTGCGGCATTTCCTGCCATAAATGTAACTCTACTTGAGTAAGAGCCAAGATCTATTGGTGTAAGTAATGTGTCAGCTGCCACTACAAAAATGTTATCCATACTAAGTCCTAAAACTTCAGCAACAATTATTGCTAACATAGTATCACTTCCTTGTCCAATATCACTTGCTCCAGAGGTAATTAAAACCCTGCCATCCATATCTACTTTTAAATGAACAACCGATTGAGGATATTCATTCCAATGAATTGGAAGTGCAGAGCCACTAATATAAAAACCTCCCGCAACACCTAATCCTTTTCCCTTTTCTAACTTACCATACCTTTTGTCCCAATCAGACTGATTCATGATTGTTTCAAGGCATTTTCTACTTCCATTAGAAGTAATTCTATATTGCCCGATAGTAATTGAATTTTCGGAAATTAGATTATCTAATCTTAGTTTGCAAGGATCAATATTTGCTTTATGTGCCAACTCATCCAATAATGTTTCTACAGCAAAACGAGAATTTACAGCACCATGACCTCTCATTGCACCACTTTGTGGCTTATTTGTATAAACTCTTCTGGTTCTGAAACCAAAATTATCAATTTCATAAGGAGCTTGAAGTAAAACCCCATTATAATAAGATGTAACCACACCAAAGCTTCCATAAGCTCCACCATCAATTACAATATCTGCATCTAAAACAGAGATTTTATTATATTTATTTAATCCCATTTTTACGCCTAACTTTGTAGGATGACGACCATGATTTGTTAGGAAAACTTCTTCTCTATTTAACTTAACACGAATTGTTCTACCTAACTTCTTTGCTAAATGTGATATTATTATCTCATGAGGAAAAGGATCAGATTTTCCTCCGAAACCACCTCCCAAATAAGGTTTAATTACCCTAATTCTACTCATAGGAACTTCTAAAACCTTTGCTAAAGACTTATGTAAATAATGAGGAACTTGAGTTGCAGTTTTTATAGTTAATCCGTTCTCATCCCACTTTGCAATTGCTGCATGAGGCTCGGTAAAACCATGATTAATTCCTTCAAACTCAAACTGTCTTTCAACTTTAAGATGAGAATTTTCAAAACCAGATTCTTGGTCACCAAATCGTAATTCTGCTTTTTTATGAATGTTATTGTTAAACCTTGAATGAGAATGTATTTGCTCGTTTTTGCCAACATCCAAAGTTGAATCCATCATTTCCAGATACTCCTTTAATGGTTCGTATTCTACTTTTATAAAGTCTATTGCATTTTCTGCAATTCTTTCTGATTCGGCAACTATCGCCACTACAATTTCGCCAATATATCTGGTTTTATCAACAGCAAGTGCAGTTTCATCTTCAGATATTGGTAAAACTCCAAATTTGTTTGGAAGCTCTTTTCCAATAACAACATCTACAACACCTTCAATTTCTAATGCCTTTTTAAAGTCAATAGATTTTATTTTAGCGTGTGCAAAAGGACTTCTTAAAAACTTACAATGTAATGCGTTTTTCTCAGGAATATCATCAGTATAATCAGCTTCACCTTTTACTTTTTTTGTCGCCTCAATATAAGGTCTGCCTTCCCCTATCATTTTAAATTTATCAGAAGTATCTACCGATTTTTCATCTGCATATTCCTTAATTGCATAAATTATCTTTTTATAACCAGTACATCTACATAAATTTCCTGAAAGTCCTTCTTCAATTTCTTCTCTTGATGGTTTTGGGTTTTCTTTCAGAAAATCCATAGTTGACATAATCATACCAGGAGTACAAAATCCACATTGAATAGCGCCTTTTTCTACAAATTTTTGTTGCAAAGGATGTAATTCTCCTTGGTTTGCAACATCCTCTATGGTTGAAATTCTTTTTCCAACACACTTTAAAACAGGAGTAATACATGACTGGACAGCTACACCATTTACATGAACTGTACAAGCTCCACAACTCCCTTGTTCGCACCCAACTTTTGTTCCTGTGAGCTCAATTTTATTTCGCAAAATATATGCAAGAGTGTCATGCTCATCAACTAAAAGTTGATGTTTTCTACCGTTTACCCATAACTCAATTTGTGTCATCTTACTTTCCTTGATATTTTACTCTTTTACCAATTGATGTCAATCCTAATAATGCATCTTCTGTATTGAAAACAGTTCTTAATTCAGCAGTATAACTTCAGATCCTTCTTGTGAGAATTTTTGTGCTAATGCTGACCCCATTCCGTTATTCCTGATCCTACAACTCCAACTTTATTAATTTTCATCGTTATATTTAATTATTTTTCCAATTCGGGTTTCTTTTTTCTAAAAAGGAATTGATTCCTTCATTTGCATCATGAGTTTCCATTAAATCATTTACATACAAATCCTCTAATTTTGGGAGAAACTTATTCATTATATGATTAAAAAATGTTCGAGATGTTTTTGTTGCATACCTTAAAGAAGAAGCACTTTTTGGTAAGATATATTTCTTAATCCAAAGATTAAGCTCTTCATCCATTGTTTCTTTATCTTCAAAAACTTCTGCGACAATCCCCATTTCTTTTGCTTTTATAGCTGATACAGATTCTCCTGTAATAAGTAATTCTTCAGCTCTTGCATTTCCAATTTTAAGAGGGAGTAATAAAGATGCTGGAGGAGGAAAAACTCCTAAAACAACTTCAGGTTGTCCCATAAAAGAAGTTTTGTCAGCAAACATAGTATTGCAAATAAGTGCTAACTCTAATCCTCCACCTAAACATTGTCCTGAAATTTTTGCAACAGTAGGGATGGATAAATTCATAATCTTATAAAATATTCCATGAAATGAATTTAACATCTCAGACGCATTCTCTTTTGTGTGTTCTTCAACACTAGCTCCAAACGAAAAATGTTTTCCTGCTCCTTCAAAAGAGATAAGTTTTAAATCCTTGTTTTCAGCAAATTTATCTAATAACTGATGTAAATCCTTCATCATTATAGAGTCTAGAACATTTCCTTTTCCATCATCTAAAATAATTCTGGCAACAGAGTTGTCAAACAGGTATTCAATTTTTATTTTACTCATTTTTATTTTTTATATTGTGGAGAAATTGCTTTATGCATATCATCATTCCACTCCGTTCCTTTTGCAAGCATTTGTCTTAATTTTACAAATTCAACTTCTCTATCATTTTTAGGACCATCATTAAAGGCCTTAAATCCAGCTTTTGCCTCAGTCATCATATTTAATGCTAACCAATCTCTGTTACTTTCCTTATTTTGATCCCAATGTTCTAATTTTTTCTTTCTAATTGAGTTAATTGTTTTACTCAAACAATTTGGAAATGTCATCATTAATTTAGTACACATCTTTTCTACTGCAGCATCTAATAAAGATAAGTCCATCTCTCCAGATTTAACTATCCGTTTAGCTTCAGAAAGTGAATCTCCTTTTTTTGGCATACCATAAATAATTTCACCTGTTTTTTTACTCACCCATCTATCCGTTCTAACTAGAGGATTATTTACAAATTTCCCATCTACTTTAAGAGCGGGAACAATATCAGTAAGCAATCCGTGTCTATGAGCTTCATGTGCACTCCAAGGGTCGCATACAGTACAAGAGAACATTGCTAACTCCACACCAACAAAAAGGTGTAGAAAATCTGTAGATCCACCATCAGGTGCAGAACCATGTTTTGGTCCTGCTTGTCCAAAACGAGCCATATCCTGAGCAATAGAAAAATCACAAGCCATTCCTATTTCTTGACCTCCACCAATTCTCATTCCATTTATTCTATTTATTACAGGCTTATCGCTCATTAAAATTGCTGAAACCATATCATTAAATAGCCTCATATATTGTTTGTATTCTTGAGGGTTACCTGCATAATACTCTGCATACTCTTTGGTATTTCCTCCCGTACAAAACGCTTTATCTCCAACTGCTGTAAAAACAATAGCAACTACTGATCTGTCGTTTGATGCTTCTCTGAAAGCTAATACAATTTCCTTTACAGCATCAGTAGTGTAAGAGTTATATTGTAATGGATTATTTAATGAAATCCATGCATTGTAAAGTCCTTCAATTTTGTTTCCGTCAAAGTCCTTTGCAGGTTTTCTTTCAAATAAGATTTCTGTGTAGTTATGCTCTACTAAGTTATGATTGTTTAACATGATTTTTAATTTTTATAGTTAATAATTTACGGTACTAAAACAGACCTTTTGTTATATTTATGATTTAAAGTATTTTTAAAAACTTCATTTATTTCTGATAATGGAAAAGTTTCTACAAACTGATCTACTCTTAATTTATCTTGTGCAACTAATTCAACTACCTCAGGATAAAGTTCTGGTTTACATCCCCAAGTTCCGATTATTTTTGCATCAAAAGCCATTAAGTTACTCAATCGTACATTTAATTTATCCATTGTAAAACCAACAATTGAAAGTGTAGATGTAAAAGTAATTAGCCCAAAAGCTAATTCCTGACCTGGAGTTGCCCCTGACATTTCAAATATTTTCCAACCATATCTAGAAACTCCTAAATCCTTTGCAATCTCTCTAACTTTTGATTTTATTTCTCTAAAGTCTAAACCTTTAGTATTAAGAGTTGCATCAATTCCATTTTCTTTTGCAATTTCAAGTTTATTATCATCAATATCTAATGCTAAAACTTTTGCTCTTTTAATTTTTGCAATCTGAGCTCCATATATTCCTACACCACCGACACCAATTACAATAGCTAAATCACCTTCTTTTAATTCTGATTTATCAATAACCTGATATGGAGTTGAAATTGCATCTGCAATTACAGAAAGCTGAGGAAGTGTATATTTCTCTAAAATCTTATCAGGAACAGGACATAGATATTTATAAGGAACAACAATATGAGATGCAAAACCACCTTCAAAATCGTTACCTGGCATAAGTTGTTTTTGGCAAATATTACTTCTTCCGTTTTTGCAAAGTTCACAATCACCACAAGGTAATACTGCTGGAATAATTACATTCTTTCCCATCCATTCTTGAGAACCATCAATAACAGTTCCACTAATTTCATGACCTAAAGTTAGAGGTAATTCTTGATTAGTTTTTACTCCATAATGCCAAAAACTAATATCAGTGTGACAAACTCCACATCCAGCAATTTTAATTAATGCTTCACCATCTTTTACTTTTGGAATGGATGATTCTGCTAACTCAAAGTCAGCATCTTTCTCAACCATCTTCCACTGTATCATTTTTTCTTCCATAGTTTTAAATATCTGTATTTTCAAATAATATTACTGTTCCTTGCCCTCCACCAATACATGCGGATGCTACACCATATCTAACTCCTCTTCTTTTCATTTCTCTAGAAATAGTTAAAGAAATTCTTGTTCCTGTTGCTGCAAGGGGGTGACCCAGTGCGATTGCTCCTCCATTTACATTTGCAATACTCCTATCAAATCCTAACTCTTTTTCGCAACCTAAATATTGAGCACCAAATGCCTCATTTATCTCAACCAGACCTATATCCTCCATTGATAAATTTGCCATTTCTAATCCTATTTTTATTGCTGGCACAGGTCCTAATCCCATATATCTTGGATCAATACCACAAGTTGCAGATGCGACAATTCTACTTAATGGTTTAATATTTTTTTCTTCACAAAACTCCTTATTTGCAACTACAACTGCTGCTGCTCCATCTACAATTCCTGATGAATTTGCTGCAGTCTGAACTCCATCTTTAGCAAATACTGTTGGTAGTTTTGCCATCTTTTCTAAATCTGCAGGACGAACATTTTCATCAGTAATAAAATCAACTACTTTCCTAGGCAATCTTACTTTTCTTGGTTTTAATCCTTCTGCCTCAAAAACTGTTGAGTTTAAAGGAACTATCTCATCATCAAAAACCCCACCCTCTTTTGCTTTAATATATCTGTCAATCGATTGTTTTGCAAATTCATTTACTTCTTGTTTTGTAATGCCGTGCTTTTTAGCAATATTCTCGGCTGTTACTCCCATTGGGACCGCTGCAGTGTCATTAAGTGCTTCCCACAACATATCCAAAAATTCAATTCTTCCCAAAGCGTAACCATTTCTATTTCCAAAACTTACGGTTGGTGAAAGTGTCATATTTTCAGTTCCACCGCACAAAGTTGCTTTTGCTTTTCCTAGTGCGATTTGCTCAGCACCTGTGATAATAGTCTCAAAACCAGAACCACAAATCCTTTGCACCATAAGTGCAGGTACTCCCTCAGGAACTCCAGAGTATAACGCAATATGTCTTGGTAAAAAGTAAGAATCTGCTGAACTCTGACCGATATTTGCCATAATAACTTGATCAATATCATTTGCATCAACTCCTGATTTTTCCAATGCACCTTTTGATGCAAAAATTCCTAAATCAGTAGGAGAAACGCCTCCTAAACTTCCACTTAATCTTCCGAATGCTGTTCGTGCGCCTCCAACTAAATACAAATCATCATATGTAATTCCTACACCTTTTCCTTTATCGTGATATGCTTTCATTTTAAATTTTATTTGTTTTTATTTTTTGCTTCTATTGCCGCACCAAATGCGTTTATCATTTGAGGGTCTTCTGGGACAATTATTTCTTTTTGGAACATTTCTTCCATAATATTTCTTAAAAATGGATGAAATTCAGCAACACCACCGATTAAGAAAATTGGAACAGATTTATCCATTCTAAGTTTTGCAATTCTGTTGACTATTGAAATATAAATCCCTCTTGCTAAATCTTTTTCAGGCATTTTATCAAATATCCATTTCATAATCTCAGTTTTTGCAAAAACTGTACAGAAACTATTTAACTCCTTATTCATTTCAGATTGAGATGCTAACTCACTCATTTTATATAAGTTTAACTCTGCTCTTTCGGCAATTTCAATAATAAAAGTACCTGTTCCTGCTGCACATTTCGTGTTCATATAAAAGTCCTCCACTTTCCCATCTTTACTACTTTTAATTACTTTTATATCCTCACCACCGATGTCAATTATTGTTTTTTCTTTAGGGAAAAGTGCATTAACCCCAATTGAAGAACAATATATCTCGGTTTTAGTGATATTTGCTCTATCAAAATGTTTTCTTCCGTAACCAGTAGCACAAACATTTTCAACATTGAATTTCTCATCAATATCATTTAGAATGTTTTTTAAAATAGTTTTATCTCTATTTAAAGTTTTTGCAACTTCTGAGAAAACAACTTTCTCATTATTATCAATTACAATAAGCTTTGTAAAAGAAGAGCCAATATCTACACCTAAAAAATATGAGTTATTTGTTATCATAATGATTGATTTAATTGTTCCCTTTTTGCTTTTGCAGTCATTGCTCTCATCATAGAAGAAAATGCTGAGTTGATGGGAGTTCTAAGGTTATGGATTTTACTATAATCAACAATTTTACCATTAAACAAATCTATTTCTGTTGATTTATTATTTATAAAATCTAATGCTAATGATGGAAAATGATTTCCTGCTTTTGTTAAGTAAATAATACTATGGTCAAGGAAGTCATCAGAAATATTAATTCCTTCTTTTTGTGCCACTTCTATAGATTCTTCAATTGTTTGCCTAATTACTAAAACCAAATCAGGATCTGACATTGCCTCTAACATTGTAAGTTTTGAAAGTGCGCAAAGTGCACTCAAAGAAGAATTAAGGATTGTTTTCTCCCAAATGCTTTTCTTTAAACCCTGATAAGAGCACGAAATAGTATCTAACTTATTATTTGAAAGTGAATTTGCAATAACTTCTGATAAGGCATCATTCTCTTTCTCTAAAGAAGCAATATAATTAGGAGCATTAATGAACATAACTTCAGTTTCTGAAGGGTTTTTTAATTTTCCTGCAAAATTAATAACCATTCTTAACAATTTGGAATTATCAAAAACTGAAGAATACTCAAATTCAGTATCAATACCATTCTGAGCGCAAAGCATTAAAGTATCTTCTGAAATATAGGGTTTTACCATCTCTAATAACAGAGCAATTTGATGTGATTTTACTGCTGAAATAATAACTTCAGGATTAAAATTTCCAACTTCAGAAATATCATCATACACAAATTTAAAGTCAGCTTTATTCTCAATAAATCCAGTCAATGTGATTCCGTTATCTTCAATCACTTCTTTTTTTTCTTCACTCCTTACAAATAAAGCAATATTATGTCCTGCATTTTTTAAATGCACAGCTAAAACCATACCAACAGGTCCTAATCCAATAATTGCTATTTTTTTTATTTTCTGCATCAGCTCATTTGTTCAATAAAAGTTTCAACTTTTGTTGTTGTTTGCCCTTCAGAGAAAAATCGCAAATCACATAAATCTCCTTCAATTACAAGAGTCTCTATTCCTGTTTCTTCTTTTAATCTTTGAGGCATCCCAAAGCGTGCATTTGAGTTATTAAAACAAGTTTTTGCGTCATGGAAAATCATTCCATTAATATTAAATTCTTGAATATGTTTTTTTAGAATTTTAAATTTAGCTTCTTCACTTCTATTAATAAAAATCTCTGTATAAGCAAGTGCTGATGATGCAAAGGGATCTTTACTATCAAAAGAATCAAAAATCCAAGAATTACAATATGTAGAAGCCACTACTGCAGAGTTGTTTTCTGAGAATAGATTAGAAAAATACCTCAATTTTCCCCAAATTGGCATACCCTCCCAATACACTCTGCTATCAGGTTTTTGTAAAAAACCATTGCCATTATCTACATTATTTTGAAGTTCCTGATAAAGTTTCTGATAATATTCTTTTGCTTTTTCAGTACCCCTTAAAACAACAATTGGTCCCATATGAATTGTACCATCAAAAAAACTAATTGGAGATAGAGAGTTTTTTCCAGTATTCAAACAATCCTTCCATAAATCGGTTGCTTCTTTACTTAAATTTAATGTATGTCTGAATCTGTCAATGTCAAATTTATTCTCTGATGCGCTCTCGCAAAGTGGAATCATTTCTTTGAATTGTGCAGAAACATCTTCAATATCTTCTTTACTCACCTCATCTAAATACCTTGGAGGTTTTATTCCGAAAATAGGACAGTTAAATTCCTTTGCAAACCACATAAACCAATCCTGAACTTCTCTACATTGATTTGTGTTATAAACTATCAAATCAGGTTTAGGAACTCCATCCATACCATATTGTTTTGTAAGAGGAGTTTTATTCTGTAAGTACGATCCGATATCTGCAGTTAAATAAGAACAGATATCTCCTGCATAACCCAATTTTACCGATTCTGGAATAAAATCCATTGCAGTTCGGCTTGCTCCTAAAAGTGCACCATGATTTTCAGGGAAATACACTTCAAAACCAAAACTCCTTAGAAGTTCGGCAGGACCAACAGATGTGCACCATGCAACTTTTTTTGAATTAGATAAATCAGAGAAATATCCATTCATTAGTTGTTTTAAATCTTTGGTTGTATGGATTTTGTAGTCTGACATTTTATTCTGCTAAATCAATTACATATAAATTATCTCCATGTGGTAACTCTTCTCCATACAAGTTTTCATAATGGTCTTTATATTTATCCAATACTCTCTTTGGCGCCATTTTCATTGATGGTGTAAGTGTATTATCATCTAAAGATAGGCATGAATCCAAAATAACTGCTTTCTTTATTTTTGCAAATTTTTGTTTCAATTCATCATTTGATTGTTTTAAACAACCTTGCAAACATCTTCCGAACTCATTTAAATCTCTAGGACAAAAACAACCATCTTCAGGAGACTTCTGATAATTAGGATTTTTCAATATATTATGATTAGGAAATATAAGCGCGACTGGATAATCATAACCGCTTCCTGAAACGATTACATATTGCACATAATGACATTTTTTTTCAATGATTTTCTCCAAATCAGTAGGAATAACTTTTTCTCCATTAGATAGTTTGAAAATTCTATCTTTTCTACTAATTAATTTTAAACCTGTAGATGTTAAAGCACCAACATCACCTGTTCTGTACCATCCGTCATTAGTAAAAATATCTTTATTTGCTTCATCATTTTTATAGTACTCAGTCATTACATTCGGACCTTTTACATGAATCTCATCATCCTCCGCAATCCGCACACTTACACCAGGAATTGGTAGCCCAACAACACCTGTAACTCTTTCCAAATCAGGATTTGTGAGTGTACAACAAGGAGATGTTTCAGTCAATCCCCAACCTTCAATAACTGCAATTCCTTTCTCCTGAAAAAGAGTAGACAAATTAATTGGAAGTGCTGCTGCTGCTGTAAAAATAAACTTCAGTCCAGAATCAAAAAAGAGTTGTTTTGTATTTTCATCCTGATTACACAGTTCAACCAAATTCTGATATACTTTAGGAACAGAGAAAAACACGGTTGGTTTTATCTCTTTCCAATTTTCCATTATTTCTTTTGTGTCTTTTCCAAAGGAAGATTCAACCGAATAAGTTGCACCATTATAAATGGCTGTAAAAAGTTCAAAAATCCCTCCAAAACTATGATGCCAAGGTAAATACGAAAGAAACCTATCTTCCTCATTTACTTTTAAAATCTCTTTTATTGCTGCTTGTTGAGATAAAATATTTTTATGAGTTAATTGCACACATTTTGGAGTTCCCATTGTACCAGAAGTGTACATATTTAAACAAACTGTATCAGGAGAAATATCTAAAATTAATTCTTTTTCGTTTTTGTTTAATAAAGATTTGAATGGCATTAAATTGTCAAACTTCTCACTCTTTACTTCCTCAAAATGAATGATTTTTTTAAACGGAATTGAAACATCTGTTCTATCCAATTGTAATTGTCTTTCAACTGCTAAGTAAGTAGAATCAGAATGCTCCATTAGTAATTTTGCAGTATCCTCACGGAAATATGCAAATATCGGAACCGCAATTCCACCTATTGACATAATTGCTAATTCCAACTCCAACATCTCTAATCTGTTTGGAGAATAAATTACCATTTTTTCACCCTCAGAAAAACCTAAATCAGTAAGATTTGCTGCAATATTTTTAATGTTGGAAAAGAAATCACTCCAGATTATCCCTTCAAAAACTCCATTTACCTTCTCTTGAAAAACAACTTTATTCGAAAACTTTTCACTATTTTCAATTAGTAAAGTCGGGATGTTTATTACAATCTCTCCTAAGGATATTTCTGAATGAAGTGTTTTCATATTTTATAAACTTACTCCTTTTTCCTTCAGTTTATAATACCTAAAACCTCCCCAAAGTGCTGCTCCAATTGCACCAGAATAAATTGCTTCATTACTGCTTAAGAACACAAAATCTCTATTTTTCTTTCCCTCTGCAAGTTCTTCAACTGCTTGTACCATTCCTTCATTCATACCCATACCTCCAACAAGTGCTATTGGTGACTCTGCTTTCAGAGCACCTAATAATTTAACTACTCTTTGTGCAATAGAAAGGTTAATTCCTTTTACAATATTTGGAGTTGACAGTCCTTTTGAAACTAAGTTAATTACATCAGTTTCTGCAAGTACGGCACAAATTCCTGATGGAACTTCTGGGTTATCTGCTTTTAATGACATCTCTCCAACTTCCTCAATTGCCAAACCAAGATACCTTGAAATGTTTTCGATAAACTGACCCGAACCAGATGCACATTGTCCTGTCATTTTATAGTCAATTACTTTTCCTTTTTCATCAATTTTAATAGCACGAACATAAAGCCCACCCATATCGACTACTGTTTTTGCCTTTGGAAAGAAATGTTTTCCACCTCTGGAATGAGAAGTCATACTATAAAAATGTCCTGTTTTTCTTTCTACCATTTCACCTTCACCAGTAGAAGCTAAATAGGCAATATCATTATCATAATCCAGATTGTTTCTTCCTAATAATGTTGCTACAGTTTCAGTTGCAACAACTTTAGGGTTTCTCTTTCTAATTTTCTCAGTTTGTTTATCTAAAACTTTATGGTCTCCAGTTTCTTGATTATAAGAAATCAAAACACTTTTGATGTAACTTCCACCAACATCAACACCCATTGTATAAATTGTATTGCTCATATTATTTCTTTTTCTTTTTTGATGGTAAATCAACTGCAATATTTCTTCTAGCAAACATTGCTCCTCCTAACGCTCCCATAAAAATGGAATCTGTGTGGATATTCATTGTAAGTTCACCATAAGAATCCGTTACCATTTGTTTTACATATTTTAATACTGCCTGATTTCTTGCAACTCCTCCCGTGAAAGTAAATTCATCACGAACACCTCCCGAACGAGCAATTAAAGACATTGCTCTTTGTACAATTGCTTTATGTAATCCTGCTAATATATTTGGTCTTTTTTCTCCATTATGTAAAAGTTCTTTTACCTCAGTACCTGCAAAAACAGTACAAGTAGAACAAATTGTGGCTTCTTTATCTGCCTCTAATGCTTCTGGTCCTAATTCATTTAAAGAAATCCCAAACTCATCTGCAATATATCCAAGATATCTACCACAACCGGCTGCACATCTATCGTTCATATGAAAAGAAGTAACCAATCCATGAGTATCAACCTGAATTGCCTTAGTATCCTGACCTCCAATATCTAAAACTGTTCGTGTGTTCGGAAATACAGCATGAGCCCCAAATGCATGACATAAAATTTCTGATTTAATACAGTCTTCTGGGAAAGGAAGTAATGCTCTACCATAACCAGTACCAACCATATTTGCAATATGAATATCCTCATCTGCAATCTCATCAATATGTTCTCTTAAAGTGCTTTCAACATTTTTATAATTGCTTTTTACTGCATTCAGTTCTGCATAATACCAATCTTCTTTATCATCATGTTCTGGCTCATCAACCAATCCTTTGTACTTTTTATCTAATACATTCATTGATTCATCTACCAGTTCCTTGAAATTGTATTTTACCATTTCATTTTCAACTGGAGTAATACTTTTATCGAATGCTAACATTAAAGGTTCAAAAACTAATTTATCTGCTTTTTCAACTTCTTGATTATACCTTTCACTTACAATATCTCTGAAAAATTGATTTTTAGAGCCTAAATCTTCATTAACAAATTCATTTCTTATTTGAGGTTCAATTAAATCTAAAATTTTAATCAGTTCGTTTTTTACATCTTCTTTATTGTCATAAGTAAAATTATCAACAGTTTGTAAAAGAGTCTTTCTTAAACTATCCATTCTTCTTTTAAACTGACGATATTGAAATACAGAACGGATATCTTTCATATACTTTTTAAACTCAGGTTTTGAGTCAATTTCAGTCTGTAATCTTTGTGTAAGAAGTGTAAATCTTGCATCATATGTAGCCTCCTCTCTTGCAATATCAGCTGCTACTTTATAGTTTGCTCTAGTATTTGTAATTCCTCTTCCAATTATCTCATCTTTTTCGTTAATGATAACTGCTTTTGAAGTGGTTGAACCTAAATCAATACCTAAATAATATTTCTTCATTCTGTAATTATTTTACTTTTCGTTTATTGTTTCCATTGATTTTCTTTGCTCTAACATCTGGAAAAATGATTCTAATCTGTTTTTTATGTTTGAATAAGAGAAGTATCTTGGATCTACTAAATCTGATTCGATAAATCCAACTGGGATTTCTAATCTATCTTCAATCTCTCTCATCATTCCTAATTGCCCTGCTGAAAAAGAATTACAACTTTTTATAGAATTGGTAATATATCCATCCGCATCATAATTCTCAATACATTTAGATAATAAATCTATCCTTTGAGGGATGTTTAAATTTGTATAACAATTCATACAATATTCTGCTAATGATTCAAGAGGTCGGCTAGGATCGTGCCTCCATCCCATATCATATACGCCACCTACTTTTGTATAGGAAGATGCAACAATTACGGCTCCAATATCATAAAAGATTCTCCAGAACTCTCTGAAGGAAGTCCAGTTTGGAGGACCCTCAACTACTAATCTGTATTTTTCTTCTTTCATCTCTCCTTCAGGTGTAATAGGACCTAAACCTAAACGAATTCTCTCCTGAATTTCAGAGTACAATTCTCTATAATACTCTACTGCTTTTTCAGTTCCTCTGAATCCAATATTAATTGGTCCTATGTAGTAAACGCCTGCAAAATATGCGTCAATTGGAGATGGTTTATGTTTAGTTGTGTCAAATATTTTAGTAATCCAATCTTCCGCTTCTTTTGCTAATTCTAAGTGTTTTTTAAGTTTCCCCTCATCATACTTAATACCTGTAACTTTCTCAAACTGAGGGATAACTTCCTCAGTAAATTGTTTTACCATATACTCTGTCATTTCAGGTGTCATTTCTGCATTTTCCTGATATGGAGTGTGAACCATAATTACTTTTGCATTAGGGTATTCTCTTTTCAGAGTTTCAAACCATTTTAAAAAGGTAAAACAACCCGTATAAGATAAAAGTAAAACATCTGGTTCTGGTATTTTCTGACCTGTAGGGCCAATATTTCCTTTCATCATCATGCCTACATCACACTTTACATAAGTACATACATCTTCTGAATGTGCATTTCTTTCCGCTTCCTTAATATATGATGCTGATTTTTTTCTCATTGCAGATTGTAGTGCATTTATCTCAGGATATACAGGTAGCATATCAAAGGTTCTGATTAGTTCAGAAAGGTTGCCTGGTATAAAAGTATAACACACCTTTTTACCTAATTCCTTTGCATTTGCTAAATCGTTAAAAAGTCCGGCTATCATCTCCTTTTGGAGTACCATGCTTCTTTCTTTTTGTGCTTCTTTTGACATATTATTTATTTCTTTAATCTAATATCTAACTAATAAATTTTTAATCTTCCCAAAGTTTAATCGAATCTGAAAAAGTACCTACTTGTTCTTTAATTACTTTATATTGATTGATGTTCTCTGAATATTGAAAAGCAATATATCTTATTCCTAATTTGTCAAATGCATTCTGAAAGATTGGAGCGTCTAACAAAGATGGATCGCAAAAAGATGCAGAAGCGAATATTACCCCATCAGCACTTCTTTGTTTTGCAATTTTTGCTAATCGATATTCTTTTGGATTGTGTACGTCATAAATAGAAGAAGAATATTGACTATGGTAAATATATGCGTTAGAAATTGCTTCTAAAGGATTATCTGATTTAGAATCAATATCAGTTAAAATCATTCTTGATCCTAGCACATAATCATCATCAACAACATAACAACCTGCTTCCTCAATTGCTTTAATAAGTCCTATTGATGGTTGTTCACAGAAAGCTCCAGAAACAACTACTTTAATTTTATCCATAGGAGTCCCAATATCTTCATCAATAATAGCACAAAGTTCCTCCAAAATTTCATTATGTTCTTCCACAGGAATTACTGTTCCTGCTCTTACCACATGATAAACATCTTCAATTGACAGTCGCCAAGGAAACTCCTGACGAACATTATATATATGCTCAATTAATCTTCTATTCTTGTTATACAACTCAATAGAATGATTCAGATTCTCTGTTGTTAATTCTACACCATTTAATTCTTTGATGTATTTCAACACATGCTTCATCTCATCTTGATAAAACTTGCCCCCAACTTCTGGTAAGAAATTTTGTGGAAAATCCATGTATTTTACAAATCTCCCTATTTTTAGTTGCTTAAAGATTCCTGAAAGATTTCTTATTACATCACAAATTGACGGAAATATAAATCCATCTAAATGATCCATATGTTTATCGAGTGCTAATTCAATAATAGATCTTGGAATATGGCAGATATAGGATTGATAATAAGCATCCCCTTTAATTATTTGTTTTCTATCTCCTCCTCCAAAGACTCCAACTCCCATTGCTCCTACTGCATGCAATATCTCTCTTGGAAAATAGATTGGCATATAACCAACTAACACTCTGCTGTCATCTTCTGACTTCCATTGTTTTGCTCTATTAAAATCTAAATCAAAAGCATATTCTTTACATTTCTCGAGTAAATTTTCGATTTTATTCATTTATATATCTCTTAAATTGTGATGTGTAAACTTATAATAGAATTAAAAAACAGATTATGATATATGTCATATAGGAATATGGTTTTTATACATTATTTTACAAATCATGATAGAAACCTTCTCATTAGTACTGCTTTCGTCCGGAAAATCATCAAGAATGGGAAAAGACAAAGCAAATCTGAGTATTAAGAACAAAAGCTTTTACCAACAAATTTTAGAAACATACAATGCTGTAAGTATCTCACAACAAATAAGTGTGATAAATAATAAATTACATCTTTCTAGAAGAACGGTTATAAATAATTATCAAGGTAAAGGAAGAGTTTTCTCAATACAGTTAGGGTTAAAAGAGGTTAATAGTGATTGGTATTTTATTCAAAATATTGACAATCCATTTATTACAACTACATTATTAAATCAATTTATAAATTGCAAGAAAAATAAAGATATCATACAGCCAATATTTAAAAAACAGAAAGGACATCCTATTTTAATCTCAGAAAAAGTAAAACAAAGAATACTAAATAAAAAAGATTATAATTTAACTTTACGAGATATTTTATCTGAATTTGAAAAACAACAGATAGAAGTAAATGACGAATCTGTTCTTATAAACATTAACACCCCAGAAGACTATAAAAAATATTGTATTGAAAAAGTTAATTGAAATAGCACATTCATCCAAATTATCTTCTGCTCTTTGTACAATTGTAGAAGTGAAAGGGTCAGCTCCTAGAAGAATAGGGGCTAAGATGTTAGTTTTTGAAAATAGGGAAATATATGGAACAATTGGAGGAGGAAGTTTAGAAAAGAAAACAATAGAGAATTCGTTAAGCCAAATAAGAAAAAATCAAGCAAATTTATTTACTCACGACTTATTAAATCATCACAATATGTGTTGCGGAGGTATTGTGAAAATATTTATTGAACCCATTATGAAAACAAATAAAATATACATTTTCGGGGCAGGACATACAGGAAAATCTCTTGCTAATATAATGATAGATTTAGATTTTGATGTATTTGTTATTGATGAAAGGAAAGAATATCTTGACAAGATGATTAATAAGAAAATCAATAAGTTAAACTTATCATACAAAGAGATTCTTCCAACTTTACCATTTGATCAAAACACATATATTAGTATTATGAATTTTGAACATTCTCATGATAGAGATATTTTGTCTTATTGCATAAAAAAAGATTTTGCGTATTTAGGAATGATAGGAAGTAAAAGAAAAATTTCCTTAACAAAAAAGATGTTTTTGGATGGTGGAATTTGTACAAAAGAAGAAATAGAAAAAGCTGATATGCCAATGGGAATAGACATAAAAGCTGAAGGACCAGAAGAAATAGCAATTAGTATTGCTTCAAAAATTATTGAACTAAAGAATACAAAATAATGGACAACAAAATAGCGGTAGTAACAGGTGCATCAAAAGGAATAGGGAAAGCTATTTCAAGAAGATTAATATCAGAAGGATATTTTACAATTCTAGTTGATATAGATAAAGAAAATGGATTAAAGTTAGAATCTGAAAATTTTGATAAATCTAAATATTATAATTGTGATATTAGTAATGAGAATTCAGTTTCTGATTTCTTTGAATTTATAAAATCAAATTATGGAACATTAGATGTTTTGGTAAATAATGCGGGCATCATAAAGGATAATATGATTTGGAATATGCCAACAGAAGATTTTGATAAAGTAGTAGAAATAAATTTAAAAGGATGTTGGTTGATGAGTAAGCAAGCTGGGATAATAATGAAAGAACAAAATAGTGGAAGGATTGTTAATATTACATCAAGAGCATGGCTAGGAAATAGAGGACAATCTAACTATGCAGCATCAAAAGCAGGAGTAGTATCGTTAACGAGAGTTTTAGCTCTAGAATTAGGGAAATATAATGTGCTTGTGAATGCAATTGCTCCAGGATTAATTGACACTCCTCTAACTCAGAAACTCCCGGAACATGTTATTGAAAACTTGATAAATTTACAACCAACAAAAACTATGGGATCACCAGAAAATATTGCTCAGACAGTTTCTTTTTTATCTAATCCTCAAACAGAATTTATTACAGGACAAGTAATCTATGTGGATGGAGGAAAGAATGTTGGAAGTAATATGGTGTAAACAGTAATGAATTGGCAACAAACCTGACAATATTAAAAAGAGACATAAAACACAATCTTAACCGTTAGGTTTTTTAACCCCTTATATCGTTTGCGACAAACATAGATATAGAGCTCCAATATTCACTATTATCTAAAATAAATACCCATTAAAAATATATTCAGAAAATAATAAATCTTATTGATTCTGATTTTATTAGTTTTGCCATTAATTTATATAATGTCGAAAAAAATAAATATCGTTGGCTGTGAAGACTGCCCCTCTTTAGGGGAATCAATATTTTGTAGTTTAAAACGTGAAATATTAGAGGAGGTTTCTAGTCAAAAAGGAGGAAATCTGTATAAGAAGGGTGAGATTGTGTTTTCTGAAGGGTTTAAACCTTTTGGAATTCATTGTGTTTCTAAAGGAAGAATTAAAATATATAAATTAGGTGATGATGGAAAAGATCAAATAGTTAGAGTTGCAAAAGTAGGTGATATTATTGGTTATCGTTCATTAATTTCAGATGAGATATATTCTGCTTCAGCTGAAGCATTAGAAGATTCAAGAACTTGTTTTATACCCAAAAACACCTTTTTTGAATTAATTAAACAAGAAAATGAATTTGCTTTAAAAATAATGAAAGTGCTTTCAAAAGATCTACGAAAAGCTGAATCTCAGTCAATGAATATAGCCCAGAGAACGGTGAAAGAAAGACTAGCAAACGCTCTTTTGTCTAAAAGAGATATTATTGAAGAAAAAGAAGGTAAAGAGTTAATGTCTTTTACAATTTCTAGAAAGGATTTAGCTGATTTAATTGGATGCGCTCCTGAAACACTAATCAGAATGTTGTCGCAATTAAAAAAAGAAGGGGTTATTTCACTAAATAAACGAGAAGTTGAAATTCTTAATCATGTAAAACTTTACAAACTAGCACATAAATATAGTTAGTATTCATCATATTTTCATGACATATGTCACCCTAAGTTTTTAAATGGAGACTTTACTTTGTTATTGGAATAGAATTCAATGGAAAACACAAAACTTATAGAGAATATTTTTTCTTTAAAGAAAAAGAAGAACGCAATTATTCTTGCACATTATTATCAAAATCCTGCAATACAAGATGTTGCAGATTTTGTTGGAGATAGTTTAGGGTTGTCTCATAAAGCAAAAAAAACTGATGCAGATATTATTGTTTTTGCAGGAGTGCATTTTATGGCAGAAACTGCAAAAATTATTAATCCTAATAAAAAAGTTATTTTACCTGATATGGATGCAGGTTGTTCTCTTGCAGATTCCTGTCCTCCAAAGGATTTTGAACAGTTTATAAAACTACATCCAGACCATATAGTAATCTCGTATATAAATTGCTCTACAGAAGTAAAAGCATTAAGTGATATTATTTGTACTTCTTCAAATGCATTGAGGGTAATAAATTCATTACCTAAGGAACAAAAAATAATATTTGGTCCGGATAAGAATTTAGGAGCTTATTTAGCAAGAAAAAGTAGGAGAGAATTGGTCTTGTGGGATGGAGTTTGTATTGTTCATCAAGAATTCTCGGAAAAAGAGATTTTATCCCTTAAGAGAAAGTACCCAAACTCTAAATTAGTTGCTCATCCAGAGTGTACTTCCTATGTATTGGATTATGCTGATTTTATTGGTTCTACAACTGCAATGTTGGAATTTACAAAAACAGATTCTGCTACAACTTATATAGTAGCTACTGAGGCATGTTTGTTACATCAAATGAAAAAAAATAGTCCTGAAAAACAGTTTCTTCCTGCCCCTGTAGTAAGTACTTGTAGTGCTTGTAATCAATGCCCTTATATGCAAATAAATACACTTGAAAAGCTATATAAGTGTATGAAAGAAGAATCTCCAGAAATTTTAATAGATGAAAAGCTAAGATTACGAGCTTATCAATCGGTACAGAAAATGATGGAGATATGAAAACAGATTTTTTAGTTATAGGTTCAGGGATAGCAGGATTAAGTTTTGCTTTAAAAGTTGCAGAAAAGCAGCCAGAATCCTCCATTACTATAATAACAAAGTCATCAGAAACAGAAGGAAGTACTAAGCATGCACAAGGTGGTATTGCAGTAGTTTCTGATTTTGATAATGATTCATTTAAAAATCATGTTGAAGATACAATTTTAGCTGGAGATGGTTTGTGTAATCCAGAAATTGTAAACTTTGTGGTAGAACAAGCTCCTATTAGGATTAAAGAACTTATAAATTATGGAGCTAATTTTGATCAAGATAATAAACAGAAATTTAATTTAGCAATGGAGGGAGGACACTCTCAAAAAAGAATAATTCATAAACAAGATTGTACTGGATTAGAAATAGTTGAATCTTTATTGAAAAGAATAAAGACATATAAAAATATACAGATAATAAATCACCTTTTTGCTCTTGACCTAATAGTTGAAAATGGTTCTTGTTTTGGAGTTTGTGCTCAAGAAGTCAATACTTGTGAAATCAAAAATATATTTGCTAAAAAAACCTTACTTGCAACAGGTGGGGTAGGACAAGTCTTTCAGTTTACTACTAATCCTTTAGTTTCTACAGCAGATGGTATTGCTATGGCAAAAAGAGCTGGGGCAAACATTAGTGATATGGAGTTTATTCAATTTCATCCTACAGCATTATATAATCCATATCAATCTCCTTCCTTTCTTATTTCAGAGGCGGTTAGGGGAAAGGGAGCTGTTCTGAGGAAGATAAATGGAATAAGGTTTATGAAAAACTACCATAAAGATGAGGAAATAGCGACAAGAGACATTGTTGCTAGATCAATTGAAACCGAAATAAGAAAAACAATTGTAAATTATGTGTTTTTAGATTGCAGTACAATTTCAGATTATGAGTTTGTAAAACACTTTCCGAATATAAAGAAACAATGTGAAAATTTAGGATTAGATTTAAGTACAGATTCAATCCCTGTTATGCCCGCAGCACATTTTTTATGTGGTGGTATTAATACTGATATAAATGGAAAAACAAATATTAACAATCTTTATGTATGTGGTGAGTGCGCAAATACAGGCCTTAATGGAGCAAACAGACTTGCTTCCAATTCTTTATTAGAATCTTTAGTTTTCTCACATCAGTGCGCTATAGATGCAATAATAGATATAAAAAAAGATATAGAAATTTATGATAATGTGCTAGATAAAAATGAAAATAAAGATCATTTCTATTCGCTTGAAAAAATAAAAGAAAAGACAGTAGAGATACAGAAAATGATGAGTAAAAATATTGGCATTTTTACTAATAATAAATTATTAAATCAAGCTAATTTATTTATGACAAAGATGGAAGAAGATATACTTGAAATTCAACAAAAGTTTAAGGTTTCTGTTGCGCTTTATCAGTTAATTAATATGATTATGGTATGTAATGTTATTATTAAGCAATCACTAGAAAGAAAAGAAAATAAGGGGGTGTTTTTTAATACCGATTTGAAATAATAGTTTTTGGCATAATTTATTTTTATAAGCACAAAAAAACTTAAATAATTATCTAAAACATGATAGATGTTAGGATTCGTTAATTGCTATAGTTATATTTTTACTGTATGATTTCAAAGGATGAGCTTTTACGCTATGATAGGCATGTAAAACTATCAGTAATAGGAATAGAGGGACAAGAAAAATTAAAAAACTCCAAAGTATTAGTGGTTGGAGTTGGAGGGTTAGGTTGTCCCGTATTGCAATACCTTACTTCTTCTGGTGTGGGGACTATTGGTATAATGGATGCGGATACAATTAGTTTAGGTAATTTACAAAGGCAAGTACTTTTTACAACTTCTGATATTGGTAAATTAAAAACAAACACTGCAATAAAACAACTTAAAAAATCAAATCCTTTAATTGAGTTAAATAACTTACCTTTTAATTTAACAACAGAAAATGCTCTAGTAATAATTGAGGATTATGATATTGTTGTTGATTGTACTGATAATTTCCCATCAAGATATTTAATAAATGATGCATGTGTTCTTTTAGGTAAACCCTTTGTTTATGGTGCGCTTCATAAATTTAATGGTCAACTTTCTGTTTTTAATTATAATGATGGACCTACCTATAGGTGCTTATATCCTGATATGCCTAAGCAAGATGAAGTTCCAAATTGTTCTCAGGTTGGAGTGTTAGGGGTATTACCTTCTTTAATTGGTACTTTGCAAGCAACTGAGGTGATTAAGATAATCCTAGAAATAGGAGATGTGTTAAGTGGGAAAATTCTTACTTATGATTTGTTGTCTAATCAACAAAATATTATTAGTTTTTCAAAATCTGAAATATTAGTTAAGGAGCTTTCTGATTATAATTTAAAGTGTGACCTTCCTTTACAAGATGAGATATTACCTTCTCAGTTAAAAGAATGGT
>PBQF01000041.1 GCA_002724975.1 Parcubacteria group bacterium | reverse complement strand
ATCCAACAGATATGCCTGATCCTGTTAAAATCGATACAATTGCAGAGCCATGGATAAAAGCAACAATAATTGTACCAGACAATTATCTAGGATTAATTTTAGAATTATGTATTTCCAAGAGAGGAATACAAGAGCAAATAACGTATACAGGAACAAGAGCAATGGTAGTTTTTAAACTTCCATTAAATGAAGTAGTGTTTGATTTTTACGATAGATTAAAATCTATTACAAAAGGGTATGCTAGTTTTGATTACGAAATAACTGGTTATAAGATTAATGACTTAGTAAAAGTTATTGTGATAATAAACAGTGATCCAGTTGATGCGTTATCATTAATAGTACATCGTGATAGATCTCAACAAAGAGGGCGAGCTTTGTGCGAACGATTGAAATATTTAATACCACGTCAACAATTTAAGGTTGCCATTCAAGCGGCTATAGGAGGAAAAATTATAGCTAGAGAAACGGTGGCTTCATTTAGAAAAGATGTTACACAAAAACTTTATGGAGGAGATGTAACAAGAAAAAACAAACTCCTAGATAAACAAAAAAAGGGTAAGAAAAGAATGAGACAGTTTGGCAAAGTTGATATTCCTCAAAATGTATTTTTAAATGCATTAAAAATGAACGATAATTAGTTGGAAATATTTATGTAGTTTGACAAAGATTATTATTATAAAAATAAATCTATTAATAAGTTTCTTAAAATATGCTTAAAGATAATTTGTGACTGTAAAAAATAAAAAAAAAATATTAATTGTAACTGATTTTTATAAACCACATATAAGTGGAATTACAACTTATATTAATTCACTAACGAATATTTTAGCAAAGAATAATTATCAAATAACGATATTAACTGGAAAATTTTCAAAAGAATTAAGTGACATTGAAATCAATAAAAATTTAAAAATTATTAGAGCAAAGCCATTATTTAAATTTAGTAGAGGTTTTTATAGTTTTGATCTTATAAAAAAATATTTAGTTGAAAAGGAAAATCATGACTATGTAAATATTCATTATCCTCTTACTGAAATTTTTCCTCTTATTTTTTTTAGCAAAAAAAAATTAATTTTAAATTATCATTGTATACCGGATTACAAATCAATTTTTCTAAAATTTATTAGTTTATATTTTTATTCATTTGGATTTTTATCAATGATTTTCTCAAATAGAATTTCAATATTTTGTGAGGATTATTTTTATAGTTTTTTTGCCCATAATTTTTTTAGAAAAAAAGTTGAAATTATCCCCCCTTTTGTTGATATTATTCCTAATCTTAATAATAATATTCCTAATCTTAATAATAATAAATTGATCATAGGATTTTTAGGAAGAGTATGTGTAGAAAAAGGAATAGAGAACTTAATAGAAGCTAGTTTTATATTAGAAAAAAAAAGAATAAAGCACTTAGTTAATATTGCAGGAGATATTAAAGACGTAAGATTTGCAAGTTATGTAAAAAAAATCCTCACAAAAACAAAAAATTCCCCAAATATAAAGTTTATTGGAAAACTGAAGGAATCACAAAAAAGAACTTTCTTTAGTAGTTTAAATGTTTTTGTTTTACCGAGTATTAATTCTTTTGAGGCATTTGGCATTGTTCAATTGGAAGCTATGGCACATGGAATACCTGTAATAGCAAGTGACTTAAAAGGAGTAAGAATTCCTATAAAATTTACAAAAAATGGTTATATTTTTCAAAAAGGTAATAGTATTGAGCTAGCAAATTATATAATCAAAATAAATAATTCAAAATCTTTATTCATTAAAAAGGAAATTCAAGATAAATGCTTGCTACACTTTAATGAAAAAGAATTTACGAAAAAATCTCTTTCACTTTTTAATTAATTTAAAAAATAATTTTTGTAATATTTTGTTAGAAAATTCAATTTTAATAAATAAAACAAATGTTAATAACCAGGCTAAATACGCGTATCTGCTGGAAGGGTGTGTTAACAAAAGAACTGAATGTTGTAAAATTACTGATAAAAATAATGCATACGTAAATAAATTTTGTTTATAGCAGATTATGCAGTAAAAAATTATTAGCAATATAAATAATCTATGAATTTTATATAATGGATTCCATTTTTTGAATTGTTCAAATACAACATTAGTTTCATCTTTAAAATTTAAATTACTGTAGATATCTGTAAATGCAAAATGAACATTTGCATTTGTAAATAAACTATAGTTATTACCAAAATATATATTATGCGCAAAACATAAAAAGATAAAACTAAAAGCTAACAAAACAATAACAATACTAAAATAATTTCCTCTAAAATAAAATTTTAAGACAACATATAAAGTAAATATTGTTGCAGTAGGAAGGAAATTAGGACGCGCTAAAACAGCAAAAGAAAACAAAAAGAAAGAAAAAAATATTTTTATATATTTTAAATTAATTTTTTTGTCCTCAATATCTATGATTAAAGAAAGAGCAATAATAATTAATGTAATAGACAGTGTCTCAGCATGGTTTCTTGCAATTTGCCAGATATAATTAAAATATCCAAAACCCATATTTTCAAAAATAGGAAAAAAAATAAATGATATAAAAAGAAAATAAGATATTTTTCTATTTGTAAGTTTCCTAAATAATATAAAAATAGCAAAAGGTAAGAATGTTACTAAGATAAGATATCCAAAACTTGTATCCCCAAAAAAACCATTATTCATTGAACTAAAATATCTTAAACCTGGCATAAAGTAGAAAACATCTTCCCCGCCCCTTAGTGCGGAAAAATACTCACCTTTTGATAAATATCGGATTATGTCTTGCCCAAATGAGTAATGTAATAAACCATCGGCACCACCTCTAAAATATCTTAAACCAGTCAACAAATTTGAATCTCTGATTAAAGCTAAAATAGCTGTTGAAAAAACAGAAATGCTATAGATATAAAAATTGTCAGTTAATTTTACTTTTCCTAAAGAAAATGAAAAAATTAATAAAATGGTTATTATAGAAATGTATTTGATAAATTCAGTAATTATTAGATAATTGTTTTTTTTTAGTTTTACAGATAAATTATCCTCTTCATTTATAGAATATCCGATTATGTAAAGTTTTTGAAATTCTTTTTTATATTCAATACAATTATTGTCAGTATTTTTTGTAAAATCAAGATGTGCAAAAAAATCCTCAGGTTCATTTTTTTTAGAGAAATGATAAAACAAATTTCCTTTTGAACAAATGAATGAACCTCTAGCTAAACTTGGTATTTCAAAAGCTACATAATAAGGAAGAATTCTTCTGAATTTTTTATCAAAAGCAAAATTATAATAAAGAGTATTTAATTGGCCAATTCTTAGATTTTCTCTTGAAGAAAAATTTATTTTTTCTACTTGCCTTGAATATTTCTGATTTTGAAAAAAACTATCTGATGAAAAGGCAAAAGGAGTGTTTAAAGTCTTTAATTTGTTAAACTTTTCTACAGATTGAAAATATTCACCATCATGAGATTTAACCATTCTTTCCACATCAAAATTATCATAATTTTTATGTATTTCTTTTATTATTTTTTTGGGTAAAAATTTACCTATAACATTAATGTCATTATTATTTAAAAAAATTGAATGAGCCTCCTCAATAGATAATTTTGGTATAAAAATATTTATAATTGTTATTAGTAGAATAGTAAAAAGACTTAATTTTTTTATAAAAAATAACTCTTTAATTGAACAATTTATCTTTGTTATGATCAAAAAAAGAATTAACAGGCTAATAAAACCTATGTCAATAAGGTTTATTATTGGTAATTTTAAATTTATTAAAATAAATATAGTAACTATGAACTTAATTGTCATTAATTTGGTTTAATAAATATAAATGATCTTTCATACACTAGAACTGATAAGAGTAAAAGATTGGATAAAAAATTTAGTATTATTAATGCCTCTCATTTTTTCAGGAAATATTTTAAATTTCGATGTTTATCTCAGTCTTTTTATAAGTTTAATTTTTTTTTCCCTCACAACTTCAGCTGTTTATATAATTAATGATATTAACGACATAAAAAGCGATCGATCTCATCCTTATAAAATAAAAACCAAACCTATTGCAAGAGGTGATATAAGTTTAAATTATGCCCTAGGATTACTAATTTTTATTTTTATATTAATAACAATTTTCTATTTTATAGATAGTAAAATAATATTTCATTTATTAGCATATTTTATTTTAAACTTATTTTATAATTATTTTATTAAAGGAATAATTATTCTTGATTTATTTATTATTTCAATTGGATATATAATTAGAATCGATGTTGGATCTATAGCAATAGGTGTTCAGAGTTCAATGATGATGCTTATTTCAATTTTTTCTCTTTCTTTTTTTGTATTAGCAATAAAAAGAAAAAAAGAGTTTCAACAGATCGCATCAGGTAGAAAAAATTTGAAACATTATAATTTAACAATTCTTAATTCAATAATTGCATTATCATTATTTAGCTCCATTGTTTCTTATTCAATTTATATCTACATAAAAAATCATAATTTAATTATCTCAATGCCATTAGTTATAATATGCTTTTTAAGATATCTTTATATATCTAGTAGAACAAGCAAGGGAGAATTTCCATTTGATCTTTTTTTTCGAGATTGGATTTTATTGTTATCGGGATGTACCTATATGGTTGTAATAGTAATTAACTTTCTCTAATTTAATTTAACATCAGTTATTTATATTAGATTAATATTAAAACTTATTACAATTCTTTCTTTATCAGTTTTACTTATTTCTACTGAATGATATAAATAACTTGGAAATAGAACCAATAATCCTTCTTTAGGTTGAACTGAAAACATAGTTGAATTTAATTTATTTGCCTTTAAAACTTTAGGATATCTAAAAGATGTTACGGATCGTGGGTCATAAAAATTAATATACCCACATTTTTGAGGTGCCTTAACATAATATGCTGCACTGATATAATTATTAGAATGAATATGTCTTTCATTAGAGGCATTTTTTTTATTTATTATTGCCCACATACTTGTAATTTTTATTTTTTGCTTTTTTATATTCCAGCTCATATCTTCAAAAACTTTATTTAAACTAGTTGAAATAGAGTTAATAAAAAACTGCGGTTCATCATTTTCTAAATTAAAATAAGGTGAATGCCACCCTAATAAGTTTGATTTCTTGATTCCATCAAGATTTTTTGATTGAAGTGCTTTAATGTATTTAAACATTTTATCGTTTACATCTTTATATTTTGGAATTGTTGATAGCCAGATAGGAGTAGAAAAGGTTAGGTGAAGTTCTGATTTTTTATTACTCATTAATTTATTAGTAAGTAAAAATTATAGGCGTCTGAAGATAATGAATTTACACTCATGTTTTATTTTTATTTAGCACATTGCTCATTACTATTTTTTTATTGCGTTAATTAGAAAGACAATTTCCAAAATATTATTCTAATTTTTCATTTTTAATTAACTGTAAGAGACATTGACTGAATTCTTTAGAACCTTCAACAAAAGTGTAATTTTTACATATTTCTTTATTTTTTTCTACTTTTAATTGGTTTAATTCCGTATTGAATGGGCTAGACAAGATATCTATTTTTTGTTTAATTTTTCTTATTTTATTTTGAATTTCTAATTGGTTTTGTTGTTCATTGTATTTCTGATCAGCGTAATTTTCTAATATTACTATTTGATCATGATATTTAGTTTTTATTAAATGAATAAAATCAAGTTTTTTATATTTTCCTTCATTTGTATTTTGAAGTTCTATTTCATCAATGATAGCAGTATTTTTTTTATTAAATTGTTCACAATTTGATCTTTCATAAAATCTATCTATAATACATTGTTTTTCTTCATCAGGTAAATCATATTGATCCACTTTATTTGCCATCTCACATGAAAAATAAGCAGTATATTTACCAAGCACTCTCATAAAATAAGAAGCATAGTTATATTTTGTTGATAATTTATTACAATAATTTTTAGCTTCTTGTTCCATTACAGTAAGAGATAATTTAGTTGGGTTATGTATGATTACGTACATATCATCTTTTGCAATAATTTTATTTTCCAAGGTATTGCCAAAGTAAACACCTAATTTTCTTAATTCTTCTTCGGATGTTTTTTTTGAATAACCAAGTGTAAGAAGGAGAGGATCTAAATTTATATCGAAATCATCATCAGCTTTAATACTTGATACAAAAGTCATAGTAAAAACAATAAGTAGTAATAGTTGTTTCATTATGAGTTTATAATGCAGGCTAATAAAATTATAAATTTTGATTTGAACATTGATAATTTTTATATATAAATTATCTAATAAAGTAAGCTCTATTATTAAAAATAGCCTTTTTATTGATTTAGTACAAAAACGTACATGGCCTTATTTTCTCCAGAATACAGGAAATATTTGTTGTGTGAAGGTCTTTAATTTATTAACAAAAAGTAATTCCAAAAACTTTATTACCACCAGCTCAGCGATTCAACTTCAAATATGAAGAATTAAAATGAATCGTGGAATCACTTGGAATCATTCTTTTTACCTATTAAATTTAATTCATGATAATATTTTTGAAGAAATAGAGTGAATAAGGTTGTAAATATATTGGCTAAAACGCAAACAAATACCTCCTCCATATCTCCGTGAACTTGCAACGGATAGATGTGAGAGCGATTCAATCAGCATGCTTGGAAAAAGTGTATGGTAGCAATACTATCCGAGGGTTCGAATCCTTTTGCCCTTTCCAAAAACTGTATTATCCAAATAAAAATCAAAAGGTGTATCACCTTGTACTATTTCTTTTTCTTTATATTGACATCTGTTCGAATATAAATCCGCTTATGCATTAAATATAAAATTTTTAATTTTGTATATAATTAATTTGTAAATACAAAATAAATGTCAAATAATTGAAAAGCATATAGTGACGTGTTAAACAATATAGAAATTTAAATGAATAATAAATATATTATTTGTGCAGATGATTTTGGATTAACAAAGTCAGTTAATAAAGCTGTAATAGATGTTTTTAAAAAAAATAATCTAACCCACGCATCTTTAATGGTAAATATGCCTGGGAAAGATGATGCTTTTAGACTTGCAAAGATCTATAAGAATCTGAATGTTGGTTTGCATTTTAATATTAATGAAGGAAAATCATTATATGGAAAAAGCAGCTTAACTAATTCAGAAGGTGTTTTTTTTCACGGAAAAAATTAATTATTATGTGTCTTCTTGGAAAAATAAAGCCAAATGATATTCAAAATGAACTATTTGTTCAAATGCATGAATTTCAAAAAGCAGATGTTAAACTTGAAACTCTAGATTCTCATCAGCATATACACGCCATACCTTTAGTTTTTAACTCAATAATCAATATATTAATTGAAAAAAAAATTAATGTGAGGTTGCT
>PBQF01000040.1 GCA_002724975.1 Parcubacteria group bacterium | reverse complement strand
TTAGACCATTTTTCGGCTATTTCTCCCATATATCACTAAATTTTCGCTTTTCTGAAGGCATGTTTCACAAGAAACGGCTATATTAGGCCATGTAAAAGACAGGACAGGAAACAGAAATATGTCCTTTATACACTTATCCACGAGTTTATCCACAAAATATCTTACAAATTTTGATAAAAGGCTATATTATTAGCCATTTTATAAAAGACAATTACATCCTAAATGTGCGAGTAGGGGGAATCGGACCCCCGTTTTCTGATTGGCAACCAGATGTTCTGCCACTAAACTATACTCGCTTAATTACTTAACTGACTTATTATATCCCAGAATTAACTGATTGAAATGGGGATTGCTAAATTGTGCACCCGGAGGGATTCGAACCCCCAATGCAGCGTCCGAAGCGCTGTGTGATATCCATTTCACCACGGGTGCTTAGATATAGACTAATACAATTAGCCATAAAGAAAAAGGCATAATATAATTTAATAAATGTCAAAAAACATTGAAATACAAGGATATATCGTTCCTAATGAGGTTTTGGACATCTTAAATACTCTCCAAACGGCTAATTTTAAGGCTTATTTAGTGGGTGGGTGTGTTCGAGACATACTTCTAGGTCAAGATCCGAAGGATTGGGACATAACGACAAATGCTAAACCTGAAGAGATCCAAGGGTTATTTCCTCATACATACTACGAAAATACTTACGGCACAGTAAAAATTATAAATGATAAAACAGAGAATAAAGCCCTAAAAACCATAGAAGTAACCACTCATAGAGTAGAGTCTGAATATAGCGATGGTAGACACCCAGATGAGGTCATATTTAGTGACAAAATAGAGGAAGACTTAAGTAGGAGAGATTTCACTATGAACGCTATGGCAATAGAACTTCAGGGAGGTATAAAGGACATTTCTAAAGGACATTTGATTGATCCTTATAAAGGACATCAAGATATACAAAATAAGGTCGTCAGAACTGTCCTAGAGCCTAAAAAGAAGTTCTCTGAAGATGCTTTAAGGATTATGAGAGCCGTGAGGTTATCAACTATTTTAGGCTTTTCAATAGAGAAAGAGACAAGGGAATCAATGAAAACATTAGCTAAAAATTTGAAAGATATTTCAAGGGAGAGAATTAGAGATGAATTTATAAAGATAATTATGTCAAAAAAGCCAGAATATGGCTTAACAGAGCTAAAAAAACTCAACTTGATAGAGTATACTATCCCCGAATTCAAAGAATCTGTGGGTGTAGAGCAAGGGGGGATTCATGCTTATGATGTCTGGGAACATAGCCTAAAGACACTCCAGGCGGCCGCAAATAAGGATTTCCCTTTAGAAGTAAGATTGGCCTCTTTATTCCACGACATAGCCAAACCAAGAACTCGTAGGAAAGGCGAGAAGAAAGAATGGACTTTCTACGGCCATGATGCAGTAGGGGCTAGGGTTACACATGAAACTTTGGAAAGCTTAAAATTCCCCAAAGAGACAATCGAAAAAGTCTCAAATCTTGTTAGAAACCATATGTTTTTCTCAGATACAGAGCAAATTACCCATTCAGCGGTTAGAAGAATCATCAGGAATGTTGGAAAAGAGAATATTTGGGATTTAATCAATTTAAGAATAACGGACAGGGTAGGCACTGGCAGACCAAAGGAAGAACCATATAGACTTAGGAAATATAAATCTATGATCGAGGAGGTTATGAGAGACCCTATATCTGTGGGAATGCTTGAAATTGATGGAACCCGAATAATGGAGGTTACACATGAAACCCCCGGGCCCAAGATAGGACTAATCCTTCATGCTCTCCTGGAAGAGGTTTTAGATGACCCCAAATTAAATACCAAAGAATACCTTGAAAAAAGGACCGGGGAGTTGGTCAAGTTAGATGATTTTAAGCTTATAAAACTGGGAGAGAAAGGGAAGGAAAAAGGGGCTGAAAGAGAAGAGGAGGAACTTAAAAAAATTAGGGACAAAAACTGGGTTAAATAAGTTTCATATGAAACAAAAAAGACGCCCCCGAGATAGCAAACCTTAAATGTGGAGATTGAGTGAGAAGAAGCGGTTCGCGAAAGTCTAAGAGCGTCTCATGTTGGGACAAAGTCCCATTGGAGAACCTTCTGAGCGAAGGTGAGATTGGCTATACAAACCCAAGGTTGATAATCCAATTATGAGCCATGCTCACAAAAGGTAATATTTTATATTTTGATGTGGTTATGTGATTTAGCCTGTTGAATCTTTGTTCACAAAGATGGTCTCCAGACACGATTCGTGTGTGTTGTCATAGAACTAATTGAGGTAAAAGACACAACCTCATCTGCTTTAGATTTTATTTCTAAAGGACATTATTGTAAAGGACATCTCCTGTGGATAATGTAATGTCCTTTAAAAATGTCCTTTAAACAAAGGGTTTCTTGTCCCCACATCTTTCATTTCATTATTCCATTTTCCAAAAAATAAATCCTAATTACAAGAAATACCCACTAAATATTGTTTTGTCGCAAGTAAAACAAAAACAGAATAGAAGCGATAAAATGAATAGTGTAAGGGTTAAACTTCTAAAACAATGGGGCAATGATCGGATCCATAAATCTCCGACATAGTCTTGAAGCTCTTTAAATTTTTCACTAAATTATTTGATATAAAAAAATAGTCGATTCTCCAGCCAACATTTCTATCTCTAGCTTGAGTCTTCATATCCCAGTATGTATAAACATCTATTTTATTTGGATGGAAGTGTCTAAAGACATCAACATACCCAGCAGATACAACTTCATCAAGCCAAGCTCTCTCTTCTGGCAAAAATCCAGTATTTTTTTCATTATCTTTCGGTCGAGCCAAGTCTATTTCTTCATGAGCTGTATTTACATCTCCACAAAAGATAATTTTTGTACCATTTTTCTTCAATTTTTCTATATGTTTCAAAAAAGCATCATAAAAATCAAGTTTGTACTTCAGTCTGGCCGGTCCACCGCCACCATTTGGAAAATAAACGTTAAAAAACACAAAATTTTCATAGTGAGCAACTAGAATTCTGCCTTCGTCATCAAATTTTTTAACACCCATACCATATTCAACCTTTAGAGGCTCTTTTTTTGAGTAAATTGCAACTCCACTATATCCTTTTTTCACTTTTGAAGACGAGAAGTAGGCAAAATAACCATTAGGTTTTTGAAGTTCTGGTGGCAATTGATCTTCTGTGGATTTTGTCTCTTGAAGAGCTATAATATTATAGTCTCCTTTAAAAAATGGCTTCCATTTTTCTTTCCGATGGACTGCCCGAAGACCATTTACATTCCAAGAAGCAATTTTCATAATAAGATAATACTACCACAAAGAAAAAACCGGCCGTCATGGTCGATTTCTTCTTTCTATACAACCTAAAAACACTACTTACGTCCGCTCATCTGTAGAAGAGCAATAATTCCCAGAAGAATTGGCCAAACTGTGTCTACAAAATTCTGATCAAAAACATCTAATCCCTTAAGAAGGAACAGAACTGCTATAAGAAGGAGAAATACTGAGCTAAGCTTTCCTTGATATTTCATATGTATATTAAATATTGAATTTAAAAGTTTTTAAACCGACCTTTATTGTTTTTTAATATTTGTTTAATTGTAGCACCTACAAAAACTATTGCCTGTTCTTATTGTGGAATTTTTTATGGACTTCTTTGAGATGCTTATCGGTTAAATGAGTATAAACTTGGGTCGTAGAGATATTTGAATGTCCTAAAAGCATCTGAACAGACCTGATATCGGCCCCGTTTCGGAGTAAATCGGTGGCAAAGGAGTGTCGGATAACATGCGGTGTTACCTTTTTTGAAATACCTGCCTTGATTGCGTATTTCTTAACAATTCTTTCGATTGAGCGTGTGGTTAAACGTAAATCTTTATCCTTCTCATTCTTAGTAGGAGAAAGATTTACAAAAAGAGCATCGTCTATATCAACCCTTTTGTCTAAATATTTTTTAATTGCGTCCTTGGCCCTATCTGAGAAAAAAACAACGCGTATTTTCGATCCTTTACCCCTTATTGAAAGTTCATCTTTGCTCAAATCAATGTCGCGGGAGAGGGAAGCAAGCTCAGAAACACGAAGTCCTGTTGAAAAAAACAATTCCAGTATCGCTTTGTCTCTCAAATCATTAACACCATCTCCTTCAGGCGCCTCCATCAACCTTTTTAGTTCGTCATAGGAAATTAAATCAAGGTCTCTCTCTTCGGTTTTAGCAAGTTCAACTCTTTCGGGTGGTAGAGTTTCAATTTCTCTCTTGGCTAAGTACTTTAAGAAAGCCCTAAGAGCAATGAGATAATAGTTCTGGGTTCTTTTGTGAAGTGTCCCGTCAGTAATTCCTTCTTGACGGTTGAGCCAGATACGATATTTCCTTAAAAGGTCATCTGTTATCTGGTTTGGTTGGGTAATTTTTGCAAAATCAAAAAAACGGTCAAGATACCTGCCGTAGTTGTTAATAGTTTTGAGAGAACGACCCTTTTCAATCTCTAAGTGCTCAAGAAATTGCCGCTTTAATTGTTTAAGTTCCATAAAATTAAGCCAGTGAAAATGTTTTGCGACACTAAAAATTGTATCAGAACGAAAAGACACTGCCTAACTGCTTAACTGCTTAACTAAGCTATTTATCCACCCCTTGCAAAATCTGGCTTAGTGTAGTATTATTTTCTTTAATGCTGACAACAAGAAAAAAGCAGAACGTCATTAAGGAGACAAGAAGGCATGAAAAGGATACTGGATCTCCTGAGGTCCAGATTTCAATTTTGTCTAAAAGGATAGACGAGCTTTCTAAGCATTTGAAATCAAACAGTAAAGATAAGCATTCCAGAAGAGGCCTTTTAGGTCTTGTCGAGAAGAGGAGGGCTCACCTGAAGTACCTTAAAAAGAAGGACTCTAAGCGTTACAACGCTATTGTCAAAAAGGTCGGATTGAAAAAGTAAGTTTTCCCAAATTTACCTTTTCGTTTTTAATAACTTATTGAAAGTCGTTGTTTTTATACTTTAAACTTTTGACTTTCTACTTTTAACTAATTATGTCTGTTGTAAAACACAAAGAACAACGGGTTGGGGTCTTTATAGATGCTCAAAACCTTTATCATAGTGCAAAAAATCTATATAACGGAGCCAAAGTAAACTTCGGCGAAGTTGTAAAAGAAGCTATAGGTGACAGAGTTCTGATTAGAGCTATTGCCTATGTCATCACAACCGAATCAGGTGAAGAAAAACCATTCTTCGACGCTTTGGAGAAGATGGGAATTGAAACTAAAACAAAAGACTTGCAGATTTTTCTAGGTGGCGCTAAAAAAGCTGACTGGGATGTAGGTTTAGCTGTCGATGCTATTAAGATGGCACCAAAGCTGGATACCGTTATTATAGTTGCCGGAGACGGAGACTTCGTACCACTTGTTAAGTACCTTCAAACAAGCCAGGGCTGCCAAGTGGAAGTAGTTTCATTTGGAAAATCTTCTTCCTCTAAACTAATTGAGGCTGCTGATGACTTTATGGACCTTGATAAAAACCCTAAAAAGTTTTTGATAGGACAAAGGAAGACCGCAAGAGCAAGAACCCCAAGAACTCCTAAGAAATAATAGAGAAGCGAGGCGGATAATGCCTCGTTTTTTCTATTGAAAAAGAGTACGGGAGTGGTAATATAACTCTAGACTTATTATTAATTTGACCCCCAGATAAATAGGTTTGAAACGCTTCAAATCTAAAATCTGCGGGTCAACAAGACTATATGAATCAAAAGGAATACTCCGTGGAAATCGGAGGTAAAACTATCACTGCACAATTCAGTGATATGTCAGACCAAGCACATGGCTCTGTCATTTTAAGAATGGGTAATACTGCGGTCCTTGCAACAGCAGTCATGTCCGAAGAGAAGAAAGAGGGAATCAATTGGTTTCCTTTAACCGTCGATTATGAAGAAAGATTCTACGCCGCTGGGCAGATTTTAGGCTCAAGATTCGTAAGACGAGAAGGAAGACCTTCGGAAGAAGCAGTTCTTTCAGCTAGAGCAGTTGATAGAACTGTCAGACCGCTTTTCAATTCCGAAATTAGAAACGAAATACAGGTTGTCATCACAATTCTTTCCATTGATAAAGATGATCCTGATATCTTGGCAGTAAATGCTACGTCATTAGCACTTGCTACGTCAGATATTCCGTGGAACGGACCAGTTAGTGCCGTTCGAATCGGAACAAAAAACGGCGAGGAAGAATTTATTGTTAACCCAACATATCCAGAGAGAGATAATGCACACTTCGACATGATTGCCTGTGGCAAAGACGACAACATCAACATGATTGAAGTTGGGGGAAAAGAAGTTAGTGAAAATTTCACAACCGATGCATTAAAAAAAGCGAGTCAGGAAATAGAAAAACTTCAAGAATGGCAGAAAAAAATCGTTTCAGAAATTGGAAAGGAAAAAAGAAAGATTGAAATTGAAAAAATAAACAAAGAGGTTATAACATTCTTTGAAAAAGAAATTGAACCAAAACTCGATGGTGTGATTTTCTCTGGAGTGAAAGGAAAAATCTGGACCTTGGAAAAAGAGTGGATTAAGTTAGCTGAAGAAAAATTCCCAGAGGAAAATATTCACTTAGCAACTAACTATTACGAAGAACGGGTTGATGAAGTTCTGCACAAAGAAGCTTTAGAGAATAATAGAAGAGCTGATGGTAGAGCAATGGACGAAGTTAGACCAATCTCAGCAAAAGTGGCTCATATTAGCCCTATAATCCACGGTTCTGGGTTATTTTATAGGGGTGGAACCCATATTCTTTCTGTCTTAACCCTTGGCGGGCCAGAAGATGCGCAGTTAATTGAAGGTATGGAAGAAAGGCTGGACAAGAGATTTTTCCATCATTACAACTTTCCGCCATTTTCTGTCGGTGAAACCGGCAGGGTCGGCGGATTTAACAGAAGAATGATTGGGCACGGGGCATTAGCAGAGAAAGCTATCAAGCCGGTCATCCCCGACACGGAAAAATTTCCTTACACAATTAGGATTGTCTCAGAAGCCATGGCCTCAAACGGTTCAACTTCAATGGGAAGTGTTTGTGGAAGCACTTTGGCATTAATGGATGGTGGGGTTCCGATTAAAGCACCGGTTGCAGGTATTGCGTCGGGACTAATGATGGATGAAAAAGGTAACTACAAAATCCTAACTGATATTCAGGGACCAGAAGACCACCACGGCGACATGGATTTCAAAGTTGCCGGCACAAAAGACGGTATTACTGCCATTCAAATGGATGTAAAAGTTGATGGTGTACCAATTCCGATTTTAAAAGAAGCGTTGGAAGCTGCAAAAAATGCCCGATTACACATCTTAGATGTTATGTTAAAGGAAATTCCAGAGCCGAGAGAAAATATTTCTCCAAATGCACCAGAAGTTGTAATGATAAAAATAAAACCAGACCAAATTGGTTTAGTAATCGGCAGTGGTGGTAAAACTATAAACGATATTAAAGACAAAACTGGGGCAGAAATTACAATTGAAGATGATGGTAGTGTCTTTATTACTGGCAGAGAAGGTGGGGGACAAAAGGCCCAAGAAATAATTGAGAGCATGACCCATGAATATAAGGCTGGCGAGAAGTTTGATGGAGAGGTTGTTAAGGTACTAGACTTTGGTGCATTTGTTAGAATAAATCCATGGGCCGAAGGATTAGTCCACGTTTCGGAAATAGCCCCGTTCAGAATTAATAATGTTGCTGATTTCCTAAAAGAGGGAGATAAGGTGCCAGTTGTGGTCAAAGAGGTGGACGATAGAGGTAGGGTGAATCTCTCAATAAAGGCGGTAAACCCTGAATTATTTAAGGGTATGGAATCTAAAGGTTCTTCAAACAATAACCATGGAGGAGGAAAAACAAGAAAACGATAATCAAAATCAACTGGACCAAACTTCTAAGACAGAGCAGTCTCAGCAAGAAGAAAAAGATCAGAAAACTGACGAGGGTTTGGATGACACCACACAAAGTTCTGTCCGAACTTATGCTGGTGATATAGCTGGCTTAATTAAAAAGGGCGTCACCCTTTCCGATGTTGCATTATCAGAACAAAAAAGAAAGTTTGGCGGAGAAAAAGAGGCCCAACTAATTTCAGAAGAAAAAGTAAGAAAAGAAAGGGCTAAAAAAATCATCACTGCTGGTACCGCTTTTATTATTCTTGGTTTACTTGTCGTCGGTAGTTCATTTTTTCTAAAAGAGGAAGACGAGATATCAGATGTTTTGGAAATTCCATCAATAATTTTTTCCAATTCTAACAAAGAAATATCTATTACTGATTTAAATGGGATAGATACTTTGCAAAAAATCAATCGAGAAAGAACTGTTATCCAAGGCCCACTTGGTAACGTTACAAATTTGTATTTAACAACCGGAGAAGACATGAACAAAAGGATTTTAACAGCAGAAAACTTCTTGGAGCAAATAGAGGTAAGGGCAAGAGGTTCTTTTATTAGATCCTTAGAGAATGAGTTCATGTTTGGTATCCATTCTTTTGATGGTAATCAGGGATTTTTGATTTTTAAAGTTAGTTCCTTTGATAATGCCTTGCCGGGAATAATTGATTGGGAGAAAACAATGATAGATGATATTTGGATGATGTTCTACAATGTTAAGCCTACGGTTAATATCGAAGAAGGGGCTGGGGCTGGAGTCATTCAAAAAGGTTTTGAGGATGAGCTCGTCAGAAACAGGGACACTCGAACCCTTCGAGACAGTGGTGGAAACATAGCCCTAATTTATTCATTTCCAGATAGGGATCATATAATAATTACGAGCACGGAAAGTACTTTGATAGAGGTATTTGACAGGTTAACCACAGGGCGATTTAGAAATTAAAAATCTGTGTTAATATAGGCTAATCATGATTGATACTGAAAAATTTAAAGGTATTCTTGAAGAAGAAGAGAAGAATCTTGAGAGCGGACTATTAAGAATCGGCAGAAGAAATCCAGATAATCCTTCTGATTGGGAAGCTATACCTGGGGAATGGGACAAAACCGGTGCCGATTCCAACGAATCATCTGATGCTATAGATGAATTCGAAGTAAATACTTCAAAACTTAAGGAGTTAGAAATCAGATTTAATAATGTTCAGAGGGCACTAAAAAAAATTGACAATGGAAATTATGGAAAAGATGAAATTGATGGAAGTGATATTCCAATTGAACGCCTCGAGGCCAACCCCGCTGCCAGAACCAAAGTAGAAAATGCACATCTAGTGGAAGACGAGTAGGAAAGGAATTTGAAAGAAACTTTAATCAGAAGGTTCGTATACTTCCAAAAGATACAAACTTAACAACAAGTTTAATCATAACTCCACAAAAAGTAGTCATTCATCAATATAATCCTCCTATTTCAGCAATTGTTATACAAACCAAGAGCGCTATTCAGTTACAAAAGGAAATGTTTGAAATAATGTGGAACTCTTTACCTGGAAATTGAGTAGAAAACTCATATTTGGTGAAGGAATAGGAGAAAAAATTTACACTAAAAAAAGATATGTCATTCGCGAAAGTATACAGTGCTCAAACAATTCTTCTTGATGCTATTCAGCTGAATCCCATAACGTATTAAAGACACTGCGGAACATCGCAACAATATATTCATCTTCAATCAGCATCGCCCCAAAATATTTAATTAAATGAAAATATTTGCCATATATTTAAGAATAAATTTAACCCAAAAACCTAAGTGGTTTGAT
>PBQF01000039.1 GCA_002724975.1 Parcubacteria group bacterium | reverse complement strand
GCAACAGACAATGACGGAAACACTACAGAAACAACCAGAACTGTCATAGTCGGAACACCAACAGAAGAAGCAGAAGAAATTGTTGAAGAGACGACGGAACCTGAACCTATTGCTGAGGAAGCTCCTGTAGAAGAAACAATAGTTGAAGAATCGGTAGAAGTAGTACAAGAAGAAAGTGAATCAATTACAATTATTGAAGAAGCAAACACTAGCACATCAACATCTGAAACTATAAGTAGCGAGATTGAGCCTCAGCCAGAAGCAGGAGAAGAAATATAATCCACATTTAATCTAATTTCAAGCCCAAATAATGATATTATTTAAGTATATAGAGTGAGATTTATGGATAGATTTACCAAAATACTATTGGTCTTTGCGCTTGTATTTGTTCTAACGCCGGCTATTTCTCTTGCAGAAGAAAATGCGGTCTTTGACTCAAATTATGGCTCTGCCGACTTCTTAAATAACTTTGGTTTTTTCACCGGTCTCTTTTCTAGTTCAATAAATAGTGAGCCGTTTTTTAATGACGAAAGTGAAGAAGCGTCCCAAGTTGTGGCGGAAGAAATTCAAGCTGTGGAAGAAAATGATACTTTTGTAGATGCTTCTACAAATCCTGTAAAACTTTTAAAAAAGTTTTTCAACGCTTTAGCTTTGGCTGGGGAAGACTTAGTTTATGTTCTCTCCTTTTCGTTAAATGATATGTCGAATGTGGCAGTGGCCACGGTTTCTACAATAGGTGAGGTAATAAACATAGAGTTTGCAGATGAAGAAGTTACAAAAGTTGTCGAAGATGAAGAAGTGCCGGCCGAGGAACCAACCGTAGAAGAAAATGTAGTAGAAGAAGTAGAAGCAATTGAAGAGAAAACGGTGGAAGTGGTGGAAGTGGTGGAAGTGGTGGAAGTGGTGGAAGTGGTGGAAAAAATAATAAATGTTGTTGATGTTGAGGGAGAATTTTTCTGGCAGGCTATTTCAACAGGTGGATGCTCAAGTGATTTTCATAATCCAGGTATTAATGAAGGCGAACAGTGTAATCTACCTTCATCACTTGCTAATGTAAATATTTGGAATACTGAAGATTGTCCGTTAATGTGGGAATGGAAAGAAATGGTTTGTAAGTAATTATGAAAAAAATAGATTACAAAAAAGGAATATCAACTGCAACAGTACTAGTTTCATTAGCCTTGGCTTTTCTTGTTGCACTTTACTTTATCGGCGCAAGCGTTGAGAAGGAAGAGGACAGAATTACACAATCAGCATCGGCAGTGGCAACAGAAAGTTCTGGACAGGAAGATACAGCGCCCGCTGAATCGATCACTATTGATGAAAACTTTGCTGACGGAACACCTAAAATAATAAAGGATTTTTATTTAGCCAACACATTGAATTACGCTTTTCCAAAAGAAACAAAAGTGGGTTGGGTTGAATCCGTAGGAGAATTTCTAAACGGGGAAACTTATGAAGGGTTTTCTGTAAAGTCAGTGGGGCCCATTTCAAATAAAGATGACTTAACAAGGGCATTTTTGGAAGCCAGAGGCTTTATTTACAATCCCGAAAACAGCAGGAAAGATGACTCATATATAGTAGAGGGCCTTGCTTCAAACAATGTAAGTTGCCTTTTAAGAAACCAAAAAGCCGGCAGAAATGCCGTGAGACAATCTCTATCCTGCTCTGAAATCTAAGAAATAGCTTGATTTTTAACCATTTTAATATTAAATTACTGAAGTCCCGCTAAAGCGGGATATTTAATACGATGGCGACTATAAACCAGCTGGTTAGAAAAAAGAGAAAGAAAATAGAAAAAAAGCCCAAGGCTATTGCTTTGAGGCGTGGTTTTAATACAAAGAAAAATATCCCTACAGGATTTGCTTCTCCGTTTAAAAGAGGTGTTTGTATCCAAGTCAAGACGACTACCCCAAAGAAGCCGAACTCCGCTGTCAGGAAAATCTGCAGAGTTCGTCTAACAAACGGAATGGAAGTGACAGCTTACATTCCCGGCATTGGACACAATTTGCAAGAACACTCCATGGTAGTTCTAAGAGGAGGACGAGTAAAAGATATTGGTGTTAGATATACAGTTGTTAGGGGCGTTTTAGATTCGGAGGGAGCGGCAAATAGGAAGAAAGGAAGAAGTCGATATGGCACAAAGAAACCCAAAAAAGAATAACCAAAAGAAATAAATGCGAAGAGGGCCGAAGAAAAAAAATAAAATAGAACCAGATATAAGATACAACTCTCTAGAAGTTCAAAAGCTTATTAACTATGTTATGGAAAACGGGAAGAAAAACACCGCCAGACAAATTGTTTACGGTGCTTTTGAAGATATAAAGACAGAAACAAAAAAAGAACCAACCGAAGTTTTTCAAGGGGCCGTAATGAATGCGTCACCAAATGTTGAAGTTCGTTCAAAAAGAGTTGGTGGGGCGAACTATCAAATTCCAAGAGAAGTCAGGCCGGAAAGAAGACTAACATTAGGTTTGAGATGGATTATTGAAGCGGCTAAAGAAAAAAAAGGTTCACCAATGCGGAAGAAACTTGCACAGGAATTAATTCTCGCAGACAAAGGGGAAGGTGGTGCAGTCAAAAAGAAAGAAAACACTCATAAGATGGCTGAAGCCAACAAGGCCTTTGCCCACTTCGCCTGGTAATAAATTATGGCTAGACAGTATCCCCTAGAAAGAACCAGAAACTTTGGAATTATTGCCCACATTGATGCGGGTAAGACTACCACATCTGAAAGAGTCCTTTTTTATACTGGGATGAGCCATAAAATCGGCGAAGTTCATGAAGGAGATACTATTACTGACTGGATGGAACAGGAGAGAGAAAGAGGTATAACTATCACTTCTGCCGCCATTTCATGCTCTTGGATAAAAATTGGTGAAGACAAAGAGAAAGAGGAAAACAAAACCAATTTTAATATTATTGATACTCCTGGACACATTGACTTTACCGCTGAAGTTAAAAGGTCAATGAGAGTTTTAGATGGTGCCGTTGTTGTTTTTGACGGTGTTGCCGGAGTTGAGCCACAATCTGAGACAAACTGGCGATATGCCGAAGAGGCACAAGTGCCCAGACTTTGTCTTATAAACAAACTTGATAGAACAGGAGCAGATTTTGAAAAATCGTACGCATCTATATTGGAGCGACTAAGTAAAAAAGCTGTTCGAATGCAGATTCCAATTGGACTTGAAGAAAAACACGAAGGAGCTGTCGACCTTTTGAAAATGAAAGCTTACAGATTTGAAGGACAAATGGGGGAGAAGGTGGTTGAAGGAGAAGTCCCAGAGGAGCTGAAAGCTGAAGCAGAAAAATATAGGGGAGAATTGATTGAAAGGATTGTCGAGAATGATGAGGTTATGACGCATGACTATTTAGAAGGCAAAGAACTTCCTTTGGACAAATTAAAAGAACTTTTAAGAAAAGCGGTTATAGCTAATGAAGTTTTTCCAGTTTATGCCGGCAGTGCTCTGAAAAACAAAGGAGTGCAATTGGTTCTTGATGGTGTTGTTGACTATCTTCCGTCTCCAGTTGATATTCGACCAGTTAGGGGAATTAATCCTAAAACAAATGAGGAGGAAGAAAGAAAGCCTTCCGATGACGAGCCATTTTGTGCTCTGGCATTCAAATTGCAGACAGACCCGTTTGTTGGCCAGTTAACATTCTTTAGGGTTTATTCTGGGGCTGTTTCTTCTGGTTCATATATTTATAATTCAAATACAGAAGAAAAAGAGAGATTAGGGAGAATCGTTCGTTTGCAAGCAGACAAGAGGGAAGAGGTTGAGACAGTTTATGCTGGGGAAATTGCTGCAGCCGTTGGACTTAAAGATACTAAAACCTCGCACACCCTCTGTGATGAATCAAAGCCGATAATTCTTGAGCAAATTGTCTTTCCAGAGCCAGTTGTAGCCATGAGAATAGAACCTAAAACAAAAGCTGATCAGGAAAAAATGGGTCTTGCCCTAAAAAAACTTTCGGATGAGGACCCGACATTTAAAATAAAAACTGACCCCGAAACATTGGAGACTATTATTGCTGGTATGGGAGAACTTCATTTAGATATTTTGGTAGACAGAATGAAAAGGGAATTTAGTGTTGAGGCAAATGTTGGCAAGCCACAGGTTGCTTATAAGGAAACTATTCAGAGAGAGGCAGAGCAGGAGGAGAAATATATTAAGCAGACAGGTGGTCGCGGACAATATGGACATGTAAAAATTAGAGTTAAACCAATGGACAAAAGTATTGCTGATGAAGATTTGCCGAAGAATACCAAAAGAAAAAATGGTCTTGAATTTATAAATAGCATCAAAGGTGGCATTATTCCGCAGGAATATATTCCAGCAGTTGAAAAAGGAATCAGAGAAGGAATGGCTAGGGGAGTTGTTGCTGGATATCAAATTGTTGATGTCAGTGTTAATTTATTTGACGGCTCTTACCACGATGTTGATTCATCAGAGATTGCTTTCAAGATTGCCGGTTCAAAAGCTTTTCAAGATGCAGCCAAAAAGGCCAACCCTGTAATCTTAGAACCGATAATGAGTATTGAAGTTGTTGCACCTGAAGAATTTTTTGGTGATGTTTCAGGAAGTTTGAATTCTAAGAGAGGACAAATTGAGGGAATGGAAGACAGGCATGGCATGAAAGTTATCCGAGCCAAAGTTCCTTTAAGCGAAATGTTTGGTTACACCACCGAACTTCGTTCAATGACAGCAGGAAGAGGAACATCAACAATGGAGTTTGATAGTTATGCTGTTGTCCCTCCAAATGTGGCAGAGAAAATAATAGAATCCCGAAAATAAAATAGTACGTACTGTGGTACGTACCATGGTACATACCATAAAAAATTAAGAAACCATCCCAGAGAAGAATTTCTGTTTGTCCATCGGCGTAAGTGCTCGTGCCATGTGCACAGGGTGTAGGAGGGCCCATTTAATGAACTGACCCCAATTATACAGAATTGGAACCAACTAGTCATAGAGCTAAAAGAGTGGCAGGAATTTGGGAGGACTGTGGTTGAGGATGAAAAGAAAGCTTTAGTTGCTTGATAAGCAGACTACCTCTCTTTATTAGAACCCATGGGATAACAGTGGTTGAAACACTGTGACTACTTTTGTCCCACAATTAGAGTACTTGTTTTCTTACTTTTGTAATTCTTTATTATTTTATTGTTCCGAAAGCCAGCTTGTCTCAATTCGGCTACCCATTCTTTAGGTCTAATAATATGTGTAATACAAAGGTCATCATATTGTTTTCCATTTATAGTATAAGTTATATCTCTGATGCGAAAATGTTCGGTAAATCTATCTAGTATTAATTGTTTAATTTTGTAGTGTGGAGTAGATAAACTGTTGCGTATAGTTCTTTTCCCGCCTTTTGGTATATCAGACCAATCTCTATTGTCTATTATAAATACCCCGTTTTTTTTCAGAGAGCGAAAGACATTTGGTATTACTTTTTCATACTGCATAGGTTCTTCCCCCAATGTTGACCACATACAAATTATTGCATCAAATTTTTTATGTGAAGTAAAATAATTTGCATCTTTTTTGACGAAAGTAACCTTTACACCAGCTTCTTTTGCATCTTTCCTTGCCTGTGCTAGTTGAGAGGATGAAAAATCCACCCCTGTCACATCATAGCCTAACTTTGCAAGTGCTATACTGTGTCTTCCTATACCACAAGCAATATCAAGTATTGATTTTACTTTGTGTTGTTTAAACAGCTTATTTAAAACCTCAATCTCTTTTTTTGTGTCCGCATGAAAATTTACAAAGTATTTATAGTATGGGGAGAGTTTTCTATATAAAGTTTGCATGACGGGAAGTATATCATATGGTTCCAACATCCCTTTGGGCTACTGAAAATACGTTGTTAAATATAGCTCAAAAAGCTGTGACCCCAATTATACAGAATTGGAACCAGATTGTTATAGAGTTGAAAGAAGAGACAGAGATTTTTCTTTTATCAGGGTTGACCTCCTCTCTAATGTGTATATAATACTAGGGCTTATGAATATTAAGTTAAATTCAATATTTAAGCGGAAAGGCTAATCACTTTTTGGAGTATTCCATTGTTTGGTTGGCACCGCTTGGAAGGCGGTTTTTTCTTTTTAAAATTCATAATGCGGTTGAACTTTGACAATATATTAGTTTCAGTCTCATCTCAAGTGGGACTGAACAGGTACCCAGCACCATCAAAAAGTAGTGCTGGGAAATTGCAAACAAATTGTGGTTTTTGAACTTCCTAATGGGAAGTTTAAGAGCATATGGTGGATGCCTTGACTCTAAAAGACGATGAAGGACGTAGCATGGCTGCGATAAGCTTCGGTTAGGTGCCTAGCAACCTTTTACCCGGAGATTTCCGAATGGGGGAACCCAATCAAGCAAACCTTGATTACCAAACTTTATTGTTTGGAGTAGACCCAGCGAATTGAAACATCTTAGTAGCTGGAGGAAGAGAAACCAACTGAAGAGCTTCTTAATATTAGGATCGCAAGTGGTCCTAATATTAAGGAGTTTCTGGTATTTCCTTAGTAGCGGCGAGCGAAACGGAAGAAGCCCAAACCTATCTTACTTGTAAGACAGGGGTTGTAAGGTAAGAGCGTTCGCTTATTCGTAAGCGAGTAGAGTTATAAAATATTTTATTAGTTGAATAATCTGGAAAGATTAGCCCCAGAAGGTGAAAGCCCTTTAGACGAAAATAAAATATCTCTTAGTTTTTATTCTTGAGTAGCCCGGGACATGAATAGCTTGGGTGAATCTGGGAGAACTAACTCCCAAGGCTAAATACTTTTAGAGATCGATAGTGAACTAGTACCGTGAGGGAAAGGTGAAAAGAACCTCGGAGAGAGGAGTGAAATAGACCTGAAACCATATGTTTACAAGGAGTCGAAGAGGAATTTATTCCTCGACGGCGTGCCTATTGAAGAATGAGCCAACGAGTTTGCATATACTGCTCGGCTAAATCCTTTTAGGATGGAGCCATAGGGAAACCAAGTGTTAATAGCGCGATTGTAGTATATGTAAGACCCGAAACCAGGTGAGCTTGCCATGAGCAGGGTGAACCTCGTCGAAAGACGGGAGGAGGCCCGAACCGTTGAGCCGTGCAATACTCTCGGATGACTTGTGGTAAGGAGTGAAAAGCTAATCGAACCTGGAAATAGCTGGTTCTCTCCGAAATAGCTTTAGGGTTAGCGCAGAGTTTACCTTTTGGGGGTAGAGCACTGGATGGTCTGAATAGGGGGAAACCTCGTCAAACCAATCAAACTCCGAATACCAAAAGTAACTGCTCTGCAGTTAGACCACGGGGGCAAAGCTCCGTCGGTCGAAAGGGAAACAGCCCAGATCTCAATCTAAGGTCCCTAAATTCATACTAAGTGCACTTAAGGTGGTGAAATTTCTCAGACAGTGAGGAAGTTGGCTTAGAAGCAGCCATCCTTTAAAGAAAGCGTAACAGCTCACTCATTAAGAGATCTTGCGCCGCAGATAATCGGGGCTAAGTATGGTACCGAAGGTGAGGATGTATATATTTTTCGAAATTTATGCGTGGTAGGAGAGTATTCCTGTCTGCGTTGAAGCCAAAGGGGTAACCCATGGTGGAGCGTCAGGAAGTAAGAATGTTGGCACAAGTAACCGCAATGCGGGTGAGATTCCCGCACGCCGAAAAGACTAAGGTTTCCTTGGCAATGATAATCAGCCAAGGGTTAGTCGGGCCTAAGCGTATGGCGAAAGCCGGACGCGATGGACAGACGGTTAATATTCCGTCACTTGATATAAATGCGATGGGAGGACGGAGTGCAGTATGCTTAGCGTATTATTGGATTTACGTTCATTACATAGGGGTAGGTTTTTGGAAAATCCGGGACCTGGCTTAGATGCCGATATCCGAGTGTTGTGAAGATTTCAGATCTTCGGGTCTGGAGAATTGGGCAAAGCGCGCTTCCTAGAAAAGTCTCTAAGCTTAATTTATATTAATCCGTACCGAAAACCGACACAGGTAGTCAGGTCGAGAAGACCAAGGCGAATGAGTGATTCTTTCTCAAGGAACTCGGCAAAAAAGCAGCCGTAAGTTAGCAATAAGGCTTGCCTACCCCTTCGGGGGAGGCCGCAGCGAAAGTATCCCTGGCGACTGTTTATTAAAAACACAGCTCCCTGCGAACTCGTAAGAGGATGTATAGGGGGTGACGCCTGACCAATGCCCGAAGGTCAAGTACGGAGGGTCCTAACTTTGTTAGGGCTAGACTGTATAAGCCCGGGTGAATGTCGGCCGTAACTATAACGGTCCTAAGGTAGCGAAATTCCTTGTCTGGTAAGTTCAGACGTGCACGAATGGCGTAACGACTGGGGAACTGTCTCGAGAAAGAGCTCGGTGAAAATGCAATACCGGTGAAGACGCCGGTTACCTGCAGCTAGACGAAAAGACCCCGGGAGCTTTACTATAGCTTGATATTGGGGCTATTTTTCAAATGCGTAGCATAGATGGGAGACTTTGATGTTTTGGTTTTGGCTAAAACGGAGTCGTCAGTGAAATACCATTCTTTTGCGAAATAGTTTCTAACCCAAATGGTAAAAACATTTTGGAACAGTATCTGGTAGGTAGTTTGAGTGGGGCGCTCTCCTCCCAAAAAGTAACGGAGGAGTTTATTAAGGTTCTCTAGGCGCGAATGGAAACCGTGCCGATAGTGTAATGGCAAAAGAGAGCTTGACTGCAAGGGGGGTATCCCGAGCAGGTGCGAAAGCAGAACATAGTGAACCGACGGTCCGTGTTAGATGCGGCCGGAGATCATCAGATAAAAGCTACCCCGGGGATAACAGGCTGGTTCCGCCTAAGCGTCCAGAGCGACGGCGGAGTTCGGCACCTCGATGTCGGCTCGACTTATCCTGGAGGTGAAGAAGCTTCCAAGGGTTTGGCTGTTCGCCAATTAAAAAGTCACGCGAGCTGGGTTAAGACCGTCGTAAGACAGGTCGGTCTCCTATCTGCTGCAGGCGTTGATTCTTGAGAAGATCTGCTTCTAGTACGAGAGGACCGAAGTGGACTGACCTCTGGTCTACCTGCTGTCGTGCCAACGGCATCGCAGGGTAGCTAAGTCGGGAATGGATAACCTCTGAAAGCATCTAAGAGGGAAGCCAACTTCAAGATTAGGAATCGTTGAGACCCCTAGAAGATTACTAGGTTGATAGGCTCTAGGTGTAAGCATGGAGACATGTTTAGCCGAGGAGTACTAATTTGTCGATCCTATTAGAAAGCTTTGAAAACCACAATTTGTTTGCAATTTATCCCCACATCTTCCGATGTGACACACTTGGGTGTGTTGTCTTTGGGCAATATCACACTAAAAAGTGTAAGGGCGTACCTTTTGAATATTTGAGTTTTCTAAGTTGGTGGTTTGGCGATAGGGCTACACCTGTTCTCATTCCGAACACAGAAGTTAAGCCTGTTAGCACCGATGGTAGTCGCAAGGCGAGAGTAGGTCACCGCCAACTTAGAGAACTTAAAACAAAATACTTCGCTAAATATGGCGGAGTATTTTGTTTTTCTGGTATTATAGAGTTCATGAGTTGGTCATCTAAAAACAGATCTATCTATTTAGGGGGTTTGATATTAATTCTCGTCATTGTTTTTGCTCTTCCTGTTTATAATATTTTTAATAAAGAGCCAACTTGTTTTGATGGTAAACAAAATAGTAATGAACGCGGAGTCGACTGCGGTGGTGGATGTGAAAAAATTTGTGGATTTACTGTAGCTGAACCATTAATTCTTTGGACCAGAAGTTTTGAAGTAAGAGATGGAGTCTATAATTCTGTTGCCATGATAGAGAACCCAAATCTGAGTGCTGGGGCACAAGATGTCTTTTACACTTTCACACTTCTTGATGACAAAGGTGTTCTAGTTTATGAAAGAAAGGGTAAAACTGATATCCCAGCTCAAACGAGGTTCCCTATTTTTGAAGGGACAATTGTGACCAGAGAAAGGGCTCCAGATAAAACATTCTTTGAATTCACTAGTAAAGTTGAATGGCTGACTCAGGAGAATATAAGTTCAAATCTCCGAATAAATAAGAGAGGAATAATAAATACTGATTCTTCTCCGAGGGTTGATGTAGAGCTTGAAAACAGAGGCTTTGTTTCAATAAAAGACGTAGAGCTGTTTGCCATAATTTATGACATGGCTGATAACGCCATGGCTAGTTCCAAAACACTTGTCGAAAACATAAGTCCGGACTCAATGGAGAAGGTCACTTTCACTTGGCCCAATCCTTTCAAAAGCCCTATCGGAAGGGTCGAAATTCTACCAAAGTTTGGTACTAGAAACTAATGGATTTAGTTAAAAAAGTCGGTTTGAACATAGATTGGTATCTATTTCTAGCAACTATTCCTTTGTTAGGCGCCGGATTAGTGACCATGAATTCCTTTGTTGGGGAGAGTATTTTCTTCGAAAGGCAAATTATCTGGATTTTGATAGGTTTTGGAGTCTTTTTTCTGGCTAGTTTAGTTGATTGGAGGTTTCTTCGAAGAACCTGGGTTTCCGTTCTTCTTTTTCTTGTTTCAACCGGACTTTTAATCACTCTTTTCGTTGCAGGCCAAGTGACAAAGGGAGCGATTAGTTGGTTTGACTTTGGAGCTTTTTCACTTCAACCATCAGATCCAATAAAAATTTTTTTAATAATTATTTTAGCTAAATATTTTTCTAGGAGGCATGTTGAGATTGCGAATTTCAGACATCTTCTAGTTTCTGGTTTTTATGCCCTGACAATTTTCCTTTTAGTTTTGCTTCAGCCAGACTTTGGTTCAGCTATTATTATTTTTATGATTTGGCTTGGTTTAGTTTTAGTTTCGGGAATTTCAAAAAAACATCTCTTTCTAGTTCTTCTTGTTGGCCTTTTATCTATGGTCTTATTATGGAGCTTTGTTTTTGTGCCATATCAGAAGGATAGGATTCTAACTTTTCTTAATCCTTTAACCGACACTTCGGGGGCGGGGTATAACGCTCTTCAATCGACAATTGCCGTTGGTTCAGGACAACTTACCGGAAAAGGGATTGGCTATGGCACCCAATCGCGCTTGGAATTTTTACCCGAATATGAGACTGATTTTGTTTTTGCTGCCTTTTCGGAAGAATGGGGTTTTATTGGGGTTATTATTTTATTCTCTCTATTTGGTGTTTTGTTTTGGAGAATATTACTTAGTGCTTTACATGGGGCAACAAATTTTGAGATACTTTTTGGATTAGGAGTTTCAATATTTTTGATAAGCCATTTTATTATTCATGTTGGAATGAATATAGGACTCTTGCCGGTGACTGGGACAACTGTACCATTTTTAAGTTACGGAGGTTCACATATCGTGACGGAATTTTTAGCCCTTGGAATCCTAATGGGCATGAGAAGATACGGGAAAGCATACCATAAAGAAGACACTAAAAATGAATTTTTAGGAGTTGAGAGGATGATTGGAAACTAATTGACTAACAACTAACACCAGACAATAAGTACTCCATCGGGGCCGCTTCCAAGATGGTATTGTGAGCCAACAATTCGTTAATTAATTTTTAATAAAGAGATATAGTTTTTTCTAACATTTCTTTAAAGGAGAATTCTCCAAAAACTTTACTATGTAAATTTTGGCTTAGTTGAGCCTTTTTTCCCTTATCTTTTATCAAGCCATCCAGTTTTTCAGCAATGTCGTTGGGGTCTTTTGGTATGGTTAAAATACCATTTTCATTTTCTAAAATATCCTTCACTCCAGGAATATCACTTCCTATACTTGGAAGTTTTGCTAGTCCCGCTTCGAGTAGTGCATAGGGATGCCCTTCTTTAACTGAAGTTAGGATAAAAATATCAAAAGCCTTTAAGTAGGTACTCGCTTCGTCAATAAATCCCATAAGAAAGATATTGTCTTCTAGATTATGTTTAGAAATTAAGTTTCCCAAATTATTTCTTTCTTCTCCGGGTCCAATTATAAAAACAATGGGTTTCTTTTCTAATTTAGAAACAGCTTCTATTAAATAACTAAGCCCCTTATTTTTATGAAGTTCTGAAATTGTCACTACCCAGATTTTTTTGCTGTCTGCTTTTGTTAAATCTGCAATGAATTTTCTGGCAGAAGTCCTTTCTCTAAAATTAGTATCTTTTACTCCATTATAGATGAGAGCAAATCTGTTTTTTACAAAAGGATATCTCAAACCTTGCTCAAAATTTTGTTTTGAAATGACGATGGTGTCTGTTGAAAGAAAAACCGTCAGCCAAGAAAAGAATTTTGTTAGGATATTATCAAATTGGGGTTCATTAAATGCCCAACCATGAACAGTAAAAATTATTTTTTGCGTAAAGGTTAGTCTAGCCACAAAGGCCCCAATACCCCCGGCCTTTGAACTGTTTACGTGGACTATGTCTGGGTTATAGTCAAAAATAATCTTAAAGATTTTAAAGAAAGAAATTATTTCTCCCAAGACATTTATATCTCTTCCCATCTCAGGAACGAAAATGGTTTTTATTTTCTCTTCCTGAAGTTTCTTGCTTAAGATATTACCTTGTCCATGAACAACAAGGACATCAAATTTGTCTTGGGGGAGAGAAGTGGCTAAGTCGAAAACATACTTTTGCGCACCGCCCAAGTTCGCTTTGGTAATCAAATATATTATTTTTTTTCTACTTCCGCTCATTAGATTTTGAAACTTAACCCAGCTGTATATTGTTACATTGACCAGATTATCATATTGTTGTTTAATAATCTATACATTATACATAATACCTGATACATTATACTTAATTTATGGCTATACAAAGCAAAAAAGAGGCAATAATTCTTTTTCTGGGAGACGTTTTCTTTCTCTATCTTTCACTTTTTACAATGCTTCTCATTAGCTATTTAGGATTCCCAGAGGAGGCTCATTTAGATGAACACATAATCGCTTTTTCTATTATTTTTATCATCTGGATTACAATCTTTTTTATTGCAGGCCTTTATGAAAAACACACAATTCTTTTTAAAAATCGTTTACCGAATATTATTTTAAATACTCAAGTCATTAATACTTTTATTGCTGTTCTCTTTTTCTATCTTATCCCATATTTTGCAATTACCCCAAAGACAAATCTTTTTATTTACCTGATATTGTCATTTGGTCTGATACTTATCTGGAGAATTTATGGGAGTGCTTTTATAGGTGATAAGGTTAAGGGGGCAGCTTTAATAATCAATAGTGAGGAGGAAACAAGAGACCTCGTAGAGGAGGTTAATAACAACTCCCGCTACAGTTTTTATTTTGCTTCAATCATTAGCCCTGATAAATCTGTAAAGCAACTTTCAAAAGAAATTCTGAACGAGGTTAAGGAAAAAAATATTTCTTATATCATTATTAATCTCAAAAGTGAGAGGATAAAGAAAATTCTACAAGATCTTTACAAGCTTATTTATGAAGGTGTTGAATTTATTGACAAGTATAAAGTTTATGAAGATATTTTTGACAGGGTGCCAGTTTCTTTATTGGGGTATGACTGGTTTTTAGAAAACCTTTCTCTTTCACCAAAAGTCTCATACGATCTTGTTAAAAGAATGATGGATGTAATTATTTCTTTGCCTCTAGCTTTGCTCTCACTGATTTTTTACCCATTTGTATTTCTTGCTATAAAAATGGATGATGGAGGAGAAATTTTTATTAGGCAGAGTCGTATTGGTCAGGACAATAAACATGTGGAAATTATTAAATTCCGCAGTATGTCAGGACTAGACGAAGGAGAAGAAGTACTAAAAAGTAGGCGAGTGGTGACTAAAGTAGGAACTTTCCTAAGAAAAAGCCGTATTGATGAATTACCGCAACTTTGGAATGTTTTAAAAGGGGATATTTCTCTAATTGGCCCAAGGCCAGAGATTCCCGCTTTGGCCCTAAAATATGAGGAAGAAATACCTTATTACAATGTTAGACACCTTATAAAACCAGGGCTTTCAGGATGGGCTCAGATTTACCATGATAATCACCCCCACCATGGGACTGATTTTTCTGAGACCAAAATGAAGCTTTCTTATGATCTTTATTACATTAAAAATAGGTCTTTCTTTCTTGATTTAAAGATTGCTCTTAAAACAATCAAGGCCTTGCTCTCAAGGACTGGGGTTTAGCTTTTTTTAATTTTCCTATATTATAGCGAAATGACAGCACTCAGAATTACCGCCATCTTAATACTCATAATCGGAGTTTTTATAGGATATCTGGCCTTGACCAAGGACTCTTTTAAACTTGGCCTTGATCTTTCTGGCGGAACACACTTGGCTTATAAGGCAGATACCAGTGAGGTTGGGCGGACGGAAGTAAAAGATTTAATGAACGCTTTGCGGGATGTGATTGAACGCAGAGTCAATCTCTTTGGAGTTGGAGAACCTGTTGTTCAAGTCGAGGAAGGTGGTCTCTTTGGGAATGTTAATGACCAAAGATTAATTGTTGAACTTCCAGGTGTAACAGATGTGGAAGAGGCGATTAATTTGATAGGCAAAACCCCGCTTCTTGAATTCCGTCTTGTTAAAGACGGGGAATCTCTTCTTGCCCAAGATCCCGAAGCAAGTGTTGAAGATATTTTAATTCCAACTGGTTTAACTGGCAGAATGGTTAAAAGGGCAACTCTCCAATTTGGACAAGACGGCTTAGGGCGAACGGGAAGTGCATTGAATAGCCCAAGTATTGGACTTGAGTTTAATAAAGATGGGGCAGAATTATTTCAAAAGATAACAGGAGAAAATGTTGGCGAACCTTTGGCGATTATTCTTGATGGAGAAGTCATCTCCGCACCAAATATCAATACAGAAATTTCTGGTGGCAATGCAGTAATCACCGGACAGTTTACACCAGAAGAAGCAAAAGAACTTGTTAGAGATTTAAACTTTGGAGCTTTACCTTTAGCCATTGAACTTATTAGTACTCAATCAATTGGCCCATCTTTGGGAGCACAAACTGTTGAGGCAGGGATTAAGGCTGGGATTTGGGGTATTATTCTTGTTGCTCTCTTTTTACTTCTTTGGTACAGGGCTTCGGGGTTAGTCGCTATTCTTTCTCTTTCTATATATATAGTGCTAATGCTGGCTATTTTTAAGCTTATTCCTGTAACACTTACTGCTGCTGGTATTGCCGGTTTTATCCTTTCAATTGGTATGGCGGTTGACGCCAATATTCTTATTTTCGAAAGGATGAAAGAGGAACTCGAAGAGGGAACACCGAGCATGGAAGAAGCAGTTAGAAATGGTTTTTCTCGAGCCTGGCTTTCAATCAGAGATTCAAATATTTCAAGTATTATTACTGCCATTATCCTTTTTTGGTTTGGAACTTCTTTAGTGAAAGGTTTTGCTTTGACTTTTGGCTTGGGAGTAATTGTCAGTATGATTACAGCCATTTCAATTTCAAGAACCTTTCTTTTGGCGGTTGTTCCAGAAAGATTTAATAGAATGTTTGGTGTCGGGTTTAAATAATCATGTTTGTTGTAAAATACAGAAAATTTTTCTTTATCATATCAGGACTTTTAGTTTTGGTATCATTGGGATTAATTATTTTTGGCGGACTTAATTTTGGAATTGATTTCACTGGAGGCTCTATTTTGGAAGTTGAATATATAGGGGAGCGCCCTAGTTCTGATGCTGTAAAAGATAAAGTTTCTAATATGGCAATTGGGGGATACAAACTTCAGCCAACAGGAGAAAACGGATATGTTTTAAGAACTCGAGATTTAGAAGATAGTGAAAGAGTCAATCTTCTAACACTTCTTTCTTTCGAAGGAAGCAGGGAAGTTGTCCAGAAAAGATTTAGCATGGTTGGCCCTATTATCGGGGAGGAATTAAAACAAAAAGCTTATATTGCAATTGTTATTGTAGTTCTGGCCATTATTTTATTTATTACTTTTTCATTCAGGAGAGTTTCTTTTCCAGTTTCAAGTTGGAAATATGGGCTGATTGCGATAGTTGCCCTTGTTCACGATATTTTAATTCCGACTGGAGCTTTTATAATCCTTGGTAAATTTAGCGGAGCCGAAATTGATATACTCTTTGTAACTGCACTTCTGGCCATTCTTGGGTTTTCTGTAAATGACACGATTGTTGTCTTTGACAGGGTTAGGGAGAATTTGAATTTAAATCAGGAAAAAGGAAGAAAAGAGAGTTTTAGAGATACCGTTGGGAGAAGTTTGAATCAAACATATGCGCGTTCTATTAATACTTCCCTCACCACTCTTTTAGTTCTCTTAACTCTTCTATTTTTAGGAGGAGACTCAACAAGATATTTTGCTTTAACTCTTGTAATTGGAGTTATAGCTGGAACATACTCATCGATCTTTTTAGCTAGCCCTCTTTTGGTTGTTCTGAACAGGGGTGAGTGAATCCCGTTTGATATTCATATGAATCCACTTTATGCACGGGGTCTTGACCATTTTTATAATTCTGATACTATGACGGTAAATAAGCCCCGAGAGGGCTTTTAAAAATGTCAAAATTATGAAAATAATAGATTACATTAGGGACACAAAAGGAGAGATGAAGCATGTCTCTTGGCCGACAAGGTTCCAGTCAGTTGCCTTTACTGTTTTAGTTATTTTAATATCTCTTTTAACAGCAGCATATCTTGGACTATTTGACTTTATTTTCTCGGAGATTCTGAAGGCAATAATTTAATTATGGGTAAACAACAAACAGACGGACAAAGGCATTGGTATGCAATCCATACTTATGCCGGATATGAAAACGCAGTAGCACACAATCTTAAACAGAGAGTTGAGTCTTTGGGTTATGAAAATAGAATTTTTGATGTCGTTGTTCCAACTGAAAAGAAAATAAAAATAAAGAGAGGCAAAAGAGTTGTTGAAGAAGAAAAAATTTATCCTGGTTATGTCTTGGTAGATATGGTTGTGACGGATGACTCTTGGTACATTGTTCGAAATACTCCCAGAGTGACCGGCTTTGTTGGTTCTGGAATTCACCCGACTCCTTTAATGAAGGAGGAAATTGATGAATTATTTAACAAGATGAGTACTGATACGCTGAAACATAAGATTGATTTGCAAATCGACGACCATGTCTCTATAATCGATGGGCCGTTTAAAGAACTTGAAGGAAAGATTGGAGAAGTTGATGAAGGTAAAGGCAAGGTTAAGGTTATGGTCTCAATGTTTGGTAGAGAAACTCCGGTTGAACTCGATTACCTTCAAGTTAAAAAGATATAGATATGGCAAAACAAGTTGTAAAAAAAGTTAAGACAATTGTCCAAGGTGGTGCCGCAACACCGGCTCCTCCTTTGGGCCCAACTCTTGGTCAAGCAGGAATAAATATTGGAGAATTCATCACCAGATTTAACGAAGCGACACAAGATAAAAGAGGGGAGTTAGTACCTGTTGTTATTTCGGTTTATGAAGACAGAAGCTTTGATTTTATTACAAAGACCCCGCCGACATCATCCCTTTTAATAAAGGCGGCTGGAATTAAAAAAGGTTCTGGGAAAAACACCGTTAGTAAAGCGGGGAGTGTTACTAAAGCTCAAGTAAAGGAAATTGCTGAGAAGAAAATGGTTGATTTAAATGCTAAAGATATTGAAGGAGCAAGGAGAATTATTGAAGGATCCGCTCGTTCAATGGGTATTGAGACCAAGTAGGCTTATTTCTTCTCAAAGTCTTTATAAAGTTTTGGGAGCATCATCTGGGGTTTCCACTCCTTTTTTAAATCTTTAAGTGATTTTTTGCTCTGGTATTTTCCAGTTTTTGTATAATCCGAGCCTAGTATCTCTCCTGTTTCAAAAAATATCATTTGAGCAATTCTGCCTCCAACAGCAAGAGGAATAGTATATCTTCTAGAATTGTTTGTGATTTCCATAGTCCAACGATTGGTATAACCAACATCGCCCCAACCAGCACATTTACAAACCTCGATAAAGTTTCTTCCAAGAGAAGAGCGTGCTTTCATCATAGTTGTAATATGATTCCTGCCGCCTATGAATTCATTGGTGTGGGCCAAGATTGTTTCTCCTGGATCAAGAAGAATAATTCTCATATTAGGATCTAGACCCAATAACTCTGGATTACGAACAACCTCCTTAGCTTTCGTGGCCTTTTCTGGCTTTGTTCCCCAGATAACTTCAGTGTGTCTTTTCTTATAGATATTATAAATACCCATGTAGTTGGGGGATTTCTTTTCTCGAAAATAATATTCGCCAAGAGTGAGGTCGTAACTTGAAGTATTTAGGTACTCTTTTTTGAATGGGGCAATGACAATGTCTCCTTTCTTCTTTTCCTTAAGAATTCTTTTATTTGAGAGTGCCATATTCCAACTATTCTAGCATATGCCCGTAATCATGATAAAATTTGCCCTATGATAAGCGATATTTTAAAGGAAAAACTACAGAAATCATTGGGAAAGCTTGGGCTTTCGGCCGATAAGGTTATTTTTGAGCACCCGGGAGATTTTTCTCATGGAGACTACTCAACAAATATCGCTCTAATTCTATCTAAAAAAGAGAAAAACTCCCCTAAAGAACTAGCAGAGAAGATAGTCGAGAATCTAGAAAAACCAAAAGAAGTAGAGAAAATTGATGTAGCCGGAGCGGGGTTTATTAATTTCCATCTAACTAAAGAATTTTTTGCAAGCAGTTTAAAGGATGCTACTAAAGAAAGCTTTGGTAAAAATAAAACACTTGCAGGTAAAAAAGTAATTCTTGAATATACAGACCCAAACCCATTTAAGATTTTTCATATTGGGCATTTAATGACTAACACTATCGGGGAATCTCTTTCAAGAATTGCAGAATTCGGTGGTGCTGATGTGAGAAGGGTAAATTATCAAGGTGATGTTGGACTTCATATTGCTAAAGCTATTTGGAGTATTTTGAAAGATAAGAAAAAAGTAGAAACAAATGAAGATTTGGGAGAGGCGTATTCGAAAGGATCAAAAAGTTTTGAAGAAGACGAAAAGGCAAAAGAAGAGATTATAGAAATTAACAAAAAGATTTATAGTAGGGAGGACGAGGAAATAAATAGAGTTTACGATCAAGGTAAGGAAATTTCTCTGGATAATTTTGAAAAAATGTATGAAAAACTTGGCACAGAATTTGACAAGTTGTTTTTTGAGAGCGAGGCTGGGAAAGAGGGAAGGGAAATAGTTGAGAGTAATGCAAATCTTTTTCAAAAGAGTGACGGAGCCATTGTTTTCAAAGGAGAAAATTACGGACTTCATACAAGAGTTTTTATTAATTCTGTTGGACTACCAACTTATGAAGCAAAAGAACTTGGTCTAGCCAAAATTAAGGATGAATATTTTTCTTACGACGAATCCTATGTCATTTCAGGTAACGAAGTGAATGCTTACTTTGATGTTTTACTTGAAGTAATGAAGCATGTTTATGAAAAGGAAGGATTTGCTAACAAAACAACTCATATTGGACATGGAATGCTTCGTCTATCAGAAGGAAAGATGTCTTCAAGAACAGGTGACGTGATTTCGGCAGATTCTTTGCTCGGGGAAATACAGGATAAAGTTTTAGAGGTAATGGAGGAAAGAGAGGTTGAGAATCGGGAAGAAGTAGCTGAAATGGTAGCTATTTCCGCCTTAAAGTATTCGATTTTAAAGCAAGGAATTGGTCGAGATATTATCTTTAATTTTGATAAATCAATCTCATTTGAGGGCGATTCAGGGCCATATTTACAGTATACAACTGTTCGAGCAAAATCTGTTTTGGATATTGCTAAAGCCAAGGGCTTAAAACCTTCCAACGAATTGCCGGATGACTGGGAATCAATCGAAATTGAGAGAATGCTTTATAAATTTCCTGAAGTTATTTTGAGGGCTTGGCAGGACAAATCTCCGCAGTTAATATCCAAATTCTTGATTGATTTGGCGGGTAGCTTTAATGGTTTTTATGCAACACAGAAAATTGTAGAAGAGGGTGGCGAGTACAAAATATTTTTAACTAAGGCTGTAGCCAACACTTTAAAAAACGGTCTTCATCTTTTGGGAATTAAAATTCCAGAAAAAATGTAATTCGACAAGTTTACTATAAATAATTTATGGCTCAAGAAAATAAAAAAAGCGAAATAGCTAAAAGAGAGAAAGAAATTTTAAAGTTTTGGCAAGAGAATAAAATTTTCGAGAAATCTCTAGAACAAACCAAAAATAATAAACCATTTACTTTTTATGATGGTCCGCCATTTGCAACTGGGACACCCCACTACGGGCATCTTCTTGGTTCAGCGGTAAAGGATGTTGTTGGAAGGTATTGGACTATGAAAGGATATCATGTCCCCAGAAGATGGGGCTGGGATTGTCACGGTTTGCCTATTGAGACCATTGTTGAAAAAGAACTTGGTATTTCAAGTAGGAAAGAAATAGAAAAGATTGGCATTAAAGAATTTAACCAAATTGCAAGAAGCAAAGTTCTTCATTATGTAGACGAGTGGAGAGAGACAATAAAAAGATTTGCCAGATGGGTTGATTTTGATGGCTCTTATAAAACAATGGACAATGCATATATTGAATCTGTTTGGTGGGCTTTCAAACAGGTCTATGACAAAGATTTAATTTATGAAGGAAGGAAAGTGCTTTTATATTGTCCAAGGTGTGAGACTTCGTTAGCAAAAGCAGAAATTGCTATGGATAATAGTTATAAGGACGTTACAGACACATCTGTAACTGTTAAATTTAAGTTGAAGCCCGGACAAGAAATTCAAGACTGGGGAATTGTTGATGAAAATACTTATATCTTGGCTTGGACAACAACCCCTTGGACTTTGCCTGGAAATGTAGCTTTGGCTGTGGGAGAAGATATTGAATACGAAATGTGGAATATGGATGGGGAAAATCTGATTGTAGCAAAGGATAAAAAGGAAGATGTTGGTGTTGGCGGAAGGAGAAAAGTTAGTGGCATACTCCTTGGCGGGGCTCTAGACGGCCTTCAATACGAACCATTATTTAATATAGATAAAGTTGAGAAATCTGATAAAAAAGCTTGGTATATAACTACGGCTGATTTTGTTTCAATCGAAGAGGGAACAGGTGTTGTTCACACAGCTGTTATTTATGGGGAAGATGATTATCGTCTTGGATTAGAAAAAGATTTACCAGCAATTCCACTTCTTGATTCGAGAGGGTATTTTAATGATGATTCTCTAGACTCAATCAAGGGTCAATATTTTAAAGATTCAGAAAAAGATATATTAGACTTCCTAAAAAAGAATAACCTTGTCTTTAAAGAAATTCTTTACACACACAGCTATCCCCATTGTTATAGATGTGAAACTCCTCTTTTCTATAATGCTATGGAAGCATGGTTTGTAAACATACAAAAAGTAAAAAATGAAATTTTGGAGCTTAATAAAAAAATTAAATGGATACCTGAACACCTAAAACATGGCAGATTTGAACATATTGTAGAAACCGCACCTGACTGGAATGTTTCTCGCTCAAGATACTGGGCTTCTCCTCTTCCAATTTGGAAATGTCATTTATGCAATGCTCTGAAAGTTGTTGGTTCAATAGACGATCTTGGTTTAAAAAATAATAGCAACAAATATCTTGTCATGCGTCACGGCAACGCTGATAGTAATTTAAAACAATATCTGGACTCTGGAAGTAATAAAGACAATCATTTAACTAGCGAGGGAGAGAAAAACATTCTGGCGAGAGCAAGGGAATTAAAAAATGAAAAGATTGATTTAATTTTTTCGTCACCAGTCTTAAGGGCCAAAGAATCTGCAGAAATTATTTCAAAAGAACTTGGTCTTGAAGTTGTTTATGACAAACGGCTTGCCGAGAAAGACTTTGGGGAATATGATGGCGAAACGATTGAAGAATATTCTAAACTTTTCAGCAATACGCACGAAAAGTTTGAAAAGAAATGTCCGCACGGCGAGAACAGGAATGATATAAGAGTAAGAATGGGAGAGTTTATATATGAAATTGATTCAAAATATCAAGGCAAAAATATCCTTATAATAAGCCACAGAACGCCAATTCATCTTTTATATGGAGCGGCGATGGGCAGGGATGCAAATTATTTGGTTGAAAACATCGATTATTTTGATAACTCCGAAGTACGAGAAGTAGAGTTTAATATCCTGCCACATAATGATTTGTATGAGCTTGATTTACATAGACCTTACATTGATATTGTGGAATTTAATTGTTCCTGTGGGGGGCAAATGAAAAGAGTTCCAGAGGTATTTGATTGTTGGTTCGAATCAGGGTCAATGCCTTTTGCGCAAAATCATTATCCCTTTGAAAATACAGAAGAATTTAATCCGAAGGAGGGTAAGCAATTTCCAGCTGACTTTATTGCTGAATATATTGCGCAGACGAGAACATGGTTCTATTACACTCATACAATTTCAACTATGCTTTTTGGGGATGTGGCTTTTAGAAATGTTGTTACAACCGGAAATGTTTTAGCAGAAGATGGTAGTAAAATGTCTAAGTCAAAACAGAATTATCCTGACCCACTTCTTATTTTTGATAAATATGGAGTTGATGCTCTGAGACTTTATCTCTTGTCATCTCCTGTGATGAAAGGGGAAGATTTAAACTTTTTAGAAAGCGGAGTTGATGAAGTTTACAAGAAAGTGATTTTGCGTTTACAAAATGTTCTCTCATTTTATGAGCTTTTTAAAGAAGGAGAGGAAAGTAGTTCCGATTCCAAAAATGTTTTAGATCAGTGGATTATTTCTCGTCTGGGAGAATTAAACGAAGAAGTAACAAAAGCAATGGATGAATATGAACTAGACAGAGCCGCACGGCCATTTATTGATTTCATTAACGATTTATCTACTTGGTATATTCGAAGGTCACGAGATAGATTTAAGGGGAAAGGTGAGGACAAACAAAATGCTTTATCTACTACTAGACATGTTTTACAAGAACTTTCCAAATTGATGGCTCCATTCACTCCGTTTATTGCGGAAGATTTGTATGGAAAGGTGGGTGGAGAGAAAGAGAGCGTGCATTTAGATGAATGGCTAAAAACTGGCTCTGTAGACCAAGATATTCTCTCAGAAATGAAAGAAATTCGAAATATAGTATCTCTTGGTCTTGAGGCCAGATCGTCTGCTGGAATTAAGGTTAGACAACCGTTGAATGAGTTAAAAGTTAAAAGCGAAAAGTTAAAAGCTAGAGATGAACTTATTAATCTAATTAAAGATGAGACTAATATAAAAAAAGTGGTTTTTGACAAGAATTTATCACTAGAAGTTGAGCTTGATGTAGAAATTACCCCCGAGCTTCGAGAGGAAGGTGATGCTAGAGATTTAATCAGGTATATTCAAAACACGAGAAAGAATATGGGCCTGAAGCCAGGCGACACCATTTCTTTATCTTTTTCTTCGGATGGAGATACCAGTTTTATTGATAAACATCAAGAGGAAATAAAAAGTGTTTGTGGTCTAGACTCTATTAAAAAAGAGAGTTCTCTAGAAGGCGAAGAAGTTAAGGTAGGAGAGATAACCTTAACTATTAAAATTAAGTGATGTCTTACACAAAATATAAAACCGCAGGTATTGTTATTGGTGGAGCAAATATTGGCGAAGCCAGTAGAAATTATAATATTTTTACTCGGGATTTTGGTCTTATTCGAGTTAGAGCGCAGGGCGTTAGGGAGTTAAAGTCGAAGCTCAAGTACAATTTACAGAATCTTTTTCTAATTAATCTCTATCTAATTAAAGGTAAAAATGGCTGGCACATAACCGAGGCTTACAAGATAAAAAATCTTCCTGACTCATTTAGAAATAACAAAATAAAACTTCAGTCTTCCACCAGAGTGCTTCTTTTTTTGAAAAGGGTTCTCGGCGAAGAGGACAGCAACAGGGAGTTATTTGATATAATAACCAAAGGTTTTGACTTTATGGAGTCTGGCGCACACGATGATAAAAGTGTTTCTGACCTTGAAACTCTGATCGTTCTTAGAACCTTGAGAAGTCTGGGATATGTGCAAGACAATCATGAATTAGAAGCCCTGTTGGCTGGTGCTGATTATAATAGTGATATGTTGAGTTATACCAATAATTTCAGGCCACTTATTGTTAAAGAGATAAATCAGTCTATTAAAGCTAGTGACCTTTGATTTATTATGGAGAATGAAAATGAAGAGAAAAGTAAAATAGAAGAACTTAAAAAACATCTGGACTCCAGGTCTTTTTCTCAGCCCGATGAGAATATAAGAAGACCGACTGGGATTAATGTTAATGATATAAGAGACGACTGGTCCGAAGAGGATAAGAAAAATCTTGTTGAAAATCCAACCTTAGAAAATCAAATGGCTAAAAAACAAAGAAATTTTTTAAAAAAGTTTTTGGTAGGTTCTGTAGCATTTTTCATTCTTGCTTTAGCTATTGCCTCGTTTGTCTTATTTGGTGGGGGGAATATTATTTCTTCAGACAATGTTGAAGTTAGTGTTTCAGGCCCTGTCTCGGTTAGTGGAGGGGAAAGACTTTCTTTAGATATTATTGTTTTTAATGATAATAATACGGCTCTGGAATTAGCCGATTTGATTGTTGAGTATCCAGATGGTACCAGATCACCAAATAATCTCTCTCTTGAGCTTCCTCGGGAGCGATTTCCTTTAGGTAACATAGGCTCAGGAGATAAATTCGAGCAGGAGATAAATGCTGTTCTTTTTGGGGAAGAGGGAAGCAAAGAAAAGATAAAGTTAACAGTTGAATACAGGGTTTCGGGTTCAAATGCTATTTTCTTTAAAGAAAAAGAATATGAAATTGAAATAAGTTCTTCACCAGTAAGTTTTTCAATAGAGTCTCTAACAGAAGTTAATTCTGGTAAAGAAATATCACTTGATGTCACTCTGAAGTCAAACTCCAATAATCTAATAGAAGATTTAATGTTTATTGCCGAGTATCCATTTGGTTTTACATTTAAAGAATCTGTACCACGGACTTCGTATGAACAAAATATTTGGAAAATAGGAGATTTGTCTCCGGGCGAGGAGAAAAAAATAGAAATAACAGGAGTCCTTGAAGGCCAGGACAATGAAGAAAGAATTTTTAGATTTTTCAGTGGCCTTCAAAGCGAAGATGACGAACAGGAACTAAAAACTGCCTTTGTTTCATCAACTCAATTAATTTTTATAAAAAAACCATTTCTGTCTCTTGATATTGTAGTCGATGGCAGCACCTCAAATAATTACAGTACTCCAGTCGGAGAAATTGTGAATGTTGATATCCTATGGAAGAACAATTTACCAACAAGTATTGCAAATGTAGAAATAGAAGCAAAAATTGTTGGAGATGTTGATGAAAATTCAGTTTTTGTTAGAGGAGGATTTTTTGATTCTTTGAGTGATATTGTTGTTTGGAATCAAGAAAGGAGTCCTTTTTTTGAATCTGTTAATCCAGGAGACAATGGCACTGTTAATTTTAGGTTTAATTCAATGGAGTTTACCGGGGCTTCTCTAAGAAATCCCGAGGTCTCGTTAAATGTTAGTGTTAGAGGTAGGAGACTTTCAGAATCTAATGTGTCAGAAGAAGTTATTTCTTCGTCAAAGAAAAGTATAAGATTTGATACAAATCTTTCTCTGGCACCCAGAATAGTTCATTTTTCAGGACCAATTTTGAATTCAGGTCCTATTCCTCCAAAGGCAGAAGTAGAGACAACCTACACAGTTATTTGGACTTTAAGTAACAGCGTTAATAATGCTTCGGACATAGTTATTTCAGCTAAACTCCCTTCTTATATCAGGTGGACCGCTAACACAAGCGCTTCGGAGGAAACTTTGAATTACAACTCTGTTAATAGGGAGGTTTCTTGGGATGTTGGGGCTATTGCTTCCGGCTCGGGATTTTCCTCATCGGCTCGAGAAGTGGCCTTTCAAATAGGTTTTACTCCAAGTTTAAGTCAGGTTAACAATGTTCCGATTCTTGTGAACAAATCTAAGGTAACAGCTAAAGATGATTTTACCGGCGCTCTTCTGGAAAGCACTAAGGGGGAACTAACTACTCGAATAAGTACGGACCCGAGTTTCAAGACTGGAGGCGAAAGGGTTATTGATTAAGGGGTGCTCAAATTTAATCCTTTGCTTCTCTTTTTCTAAAGTGTAATAATAATCTTAATGGAAGGAGGAAGAGACCTCAATATTCATATTGATTCTGGGACCATTATTAAGTCGATACTTTTCATTCTTTTGTTTTCTGCGCTCTACCTTTTTAGAGACTTGGTTTTGGTCATGCTTACCTCGGTAGTTGTTGCCTCGGCAATCGAACCAGCTGTTAAATGGTTCAGAAGACACAAAATTCCAAGATTACCTGCGGTCATTTTGGTCTATCTTCTTTTGGCAGTTTTTTTTATTGGACTTTTTTATTCTTTTGTACCGTCTCTTTTTAAAGAGGTTTCAAGTTTTGTAACTAATCTTCCACAGTTTGTTGATAACATTAATTTTTGGAATCCCATTAATGATAAAGATTTAGGTATTCTAAATCCAGCGGTCAAGGATATATCACAAAATCTTTCTATTACTGATTTTGTCAGCCAGTTTCAAAATATGATTGGCAGTGCCACCGAAGGATTCTGGAAAACTGCTAGTGCTATTTTCGGCGGCGCTATGAGTTTTATATTAATAGTTGTTCTTTCTTTTTATCTTTCAGTTCAAGAAAATGGTGTTGGTAACTTTTTGAGAATTATTACTCCAGCCAAGCACCAAGAATACATTGTTGATTTATGGAGGAGGTCACAGGTTAAAATTGGTCTTTGGATGCAGGGGCAGCTAGTTTTGGGCCTGATAATTGGTGTATTAGTCTATCTAGGGCTTGCTATTCTTGATATAAAATTTGCTTTTCTTCTGGCTGTATTAGCAGCTATTTTCGAGCTCATACCTCTATTTGGGCCTATTTTGGCCGCTATTCCGGCTATTGTTCTAGGTTTTGATCAGGGAGGAGTAACTACTGGTCTTATAGTTATGGCTCTATATATGATCATTCAGCAGTTCGAGAACCACCTCATTTTTCCTTTGGTTGTTAAGAAAGTCACTGGACTACCGGCCATTTTTGTCATAATCTCTATTTTAATCGGTGTTAGATTGGCTGGTTTCCTCGGTATAATTCTATCTGTTCCGATTGCTACAGTAATCATGGAATTTATAAATGATATCGAGGTAGGCAACAAAAAATTGGTCGAAGAACATGTCATGCATGAGGCCAAGTAACATTTTCTCTAGGAGTCTTTATTAATCGGACCTCTAGAGTGGTCCGATTGATTTTTATGAAAAAAGTATTCTATCAAACAACCACACTTCCTTATGTTAATGCCAAACCGCATATTGGGTTTGCATTGGAGATTATTCAGGCTGATGCCAGAGCTCGCTTCGAAAGACTTTTGGGCCGGGAAGTATTTTTTAATACTGGAACAGATGAGCATGGTTTGAAAATTTTTAACGCTGCCCAAGAAGTGGGCAAGAAACCTCAGGAATATGTTGATGAGCTAGCCCCAAAGTTTGATGAATTAAAAAAAGCTCTTAACTTAAGTTATGACAATTTTATAAGAACAACGGATGAAAATCATATTAAGGCTACAGAAAAACTTTGGGAAATATGTCAGGAGAAAGGTGATATATATAAAAAAAATTATAAAGGACTTTATTGTATTTCTTGTGAGCGTTTTATAAAGGAGGACGAGTGTAAAAACAACCGTTGTCCAAACCATTCAACAAAAAACCTCGAAGAGGTTGAGGAAGAAAATTATTTTTTCAGATTCAGTAAATATGAAAAAGAGTTGCTAGAGTACCTTAAAAATCCGAAAGTCATTACTCCTAAATGGAGAAGGGAGGAAGCAATAAATTTTGTTAAGAGTGGTTTGGAAGATTTTTCTGTATCGAGAATAAAAGAAAAAATGCCTTGGGGGGTACCAGTGCCGGGAGATGAAAATCATGTAATGTATGTTTGGTTTGACGCCCTAACAAATTATATTTCAACTCTTGGCTGGCCTGATGATAAAGACGGCAATTTTCAAAAGTTCTGGAATGATGGGCAGACAATACAATTTGCTGGTAAGGACCAAGTTAGATTCCAGTCTCTAATGTGGCAGGCAATGCTAATTTCTGCTGGCATTAAGACAACTGACGAAATCTTCTACCATGGCTTTATAACAGTGAAGGGTGAGAAAATATCAAAGTCGATAGGCAATATCGTCGACCCTTTTGAAATTGTGGAGAAATTCGGGACTGATACTTTGAGATACCATCTTTTGAGGCACGTTTCTCCTGTTGAAGATAGTAATTTCTCAGAAGAAATTCTATTGGAAAGCTATAATGCAAACTTGGCCAATGGTCTCGGGAATCTCTTTAGTAGAATTATGAAGATGTATGTTGATTATGGGGTTGAGATAGTTTTACCTAAAAAGGAAGAAATTTTAAAAGGGGCGGATTTTGATAAACTCAGAATACATATAGACAACTTTGAATTTAACAAAGCGCTCGATTACATCTGGAGAGAAATAGGAATACTTGACGCACATATTCAAGAAACTGAGCCTTTCAAGTTAATTAAGAAGGACGAAAAAAAAGCAAAAGAGATTGTTGCTTATCTTGCTACTCGTCTGTATGAAATAGCCACACTTCTAAAGCCATTTCTTCCAGAAACAGCAGAAATAATATCAAAGGGAATTGAAGGAAAAGTTATTCCAAAACCATTATTCTTAAGAAAATAGTCATGAAAAATAATATTTCAAGACTTAGAAAAAATCATCCAAACATTTATTCTTTGTTAATCGTTTTTGCAATTATTACCTCTTGGAGAGGTATCTGGGGTCTTTTAGATACTTATGACCATCGTTTAAGCAAGCTCGAGTGAGAATGATTAAATACATAGATATACACTCTCATCTCAATCTGAAAGAGTTCAACGATGATTTACCTGGGGTTATTTCAAGGATGAATAAACAAGAGGTTGGGACAATTGTTATTGGTGTTGATAAAAAAACTTCGGAACTGGCTGTAAAACTTTCAAATGAGAATGAAAATATTTGGGCATGTGTTGGTATTCATCCAACAGACTCGGTAGATGATTTTGATGAAGGTTTTTTTGAAGAATTAATAAAAAACCCAAAAGTTGTTTGCATAGGGGAGTGCGGTTTAGATTATTTTCGTTTAAAGAATGAAGAGGAAAAAGAAAAACAAAAAGAGCTTTTTGAAAGGCAAATTGATTTTGCCGCAAAGCATGATTTACCTTTAATGCTCCATGTACGTCCTAGCAAAGGTACGCAGGATGCACATTTGGATGTTTTTAAGATTCTGGAATCCAAAAAGAAAGAATATAAAGACAAGTTAAGAGGCAACTCGCATTTCTTCGCTTCCACAAAAGAAATTGCGGAAGAATACATTAAATTTGGATTTACCATTTCTTTCACTGGCCTTATTACTTATATTCAAGACTTTAATGAGATTATAGAAAGTATTCCACTAGAAATGATACATATTGAAACAGATGCTCCATTTGTAGCTCCTGTACCCCATAGAGGGAAAAGAAATGAACCCATTTATGTTATTGAAGTAGCAAAAAGGATTGCCGAAATAAAGAAAATTTCAGAAACTGAATTAATACCCAAACTTCTTGAGAATAGTTCAAAATTCTTTAATTTAAAATTTTGACAATATGTAATGTCTGTGCTAGTCTCTCGCAAGACACTTCTCTCGCAGGGCACTCATGTTTTTTATTTTTCATTATTTTAAACCAGAAGGGAGGAAGGCGACCTAATGAAACGTAATTGGCACTGGCAGCAGCAGCGTTGCGGTGTTTGTGGTAGAAGAAAGAAAGGAGTTGCCCAAAATCGTAAGATGGGTCAACTAATTTGTCGTGCGTGCTATATGCAAGCCCGCAACCATGACAAATCTACACACGAGCCTTGCTCTTTGTGCGAAGAGGTCAAGTCTGTGGCCACGCGCACAAAAGATGGCAAGTCCATCTGTCCCGTGTGCTATAAGCGAGCCCGCTACCATGACAAATCTACACACGAGCCTTGCTCTTTGTGCAGGAGGGACAAGTCTGTGGCCGCGCGCACAAAAGATGGCAAGTCCATCTGTCCCATGTGCTACCAGAGAGCCCGCTACCATGACAAATCTACACACGAGCCTTGCTCTTTGTGCAGGAGGGACAAGTCTGTGGCCACGCGCACAAAAGATGGCAAGTCCATCTGTCCCATGTGCTACCAGAGGCAAAGAAGAATCTAGGAAGAACTAAGTTGATTTCTGCCCAGGGGTTAATCAAAAACGAAAGACCCCTAGGCAGTTTTGTTTTTCTTGAAAAGGCTGTATTTACATGATAGTCTGTCCTTCATGGCTGAAGGAGTAAAAAATAATGAATTATCGGTGGGGGACGAGTTGGGGGTTTACGAGCTCGGTTTTCATCTTCTTCCCATTATTGCTGAAGAAAATTTAGTGGGCGAAGTTTCAAATATAAAATCTGTTATTGAGAAGAATGGAGGTCTTTTTATTGGTGAGGAGGGAGCTCCTAAGTCTATAAAACTTGCCTACGAAATGAGTAAAGTTATTGGTAACGAAAAAAAAGTTTTTGATACTGCTTATTTCGGATGGATAAAGTTTGAAGCTAATCCTGGTTCAGTTTCTAAAATGAAGACGGAGTTGGGGAGAATGGAAAATATTTTGAGATTTTTGCTTGTTAAATCGGTCAGAGAAAGTAAAATGATTTTTCGAAAACCGAGTATGGTGCCAAGTATCTCATTACCTAAAGAGAAATCTAAAGAATCTTCAAAGGAAAAAGAGCCGATTTCAGAAGTTCAAGTTGACAAAGCCATTGATGAATTAGTAGTTGAATAACAATTATGTATTTAAACAAAGCAATCATTATTGGAAACTTAACTAGAGATCCAGAGTTAAGATCTCTGCCTTCCGGTGTTCCAGTGACAACTTTTTCATTGGCTACTAATAGAGTTTGGAAGGACAAAGAAGGCAACAAACAAGATAGTACTGATTATCATAATATTGTTGTTTTTGGTAGGCAGGCGGAAAATGTTGCCCAATATTTAAAGAAAGGCTCAAGTGCTTTGGTTGAGGGGAGAATTCAGACCAGGAGTTGGGAAGGAAATGATGGAGTTAAAAAATATATGACCGAAATTGTTGCTGACAGGGTTCAATTTGGTCCAAAAAGAGATAAGGGAGCTACTCCAGCACCAAAAGAAGCCGAAGACCAAACACCTCAAAAGGAAAATCTTGATACAATTGAGTATCCAGAGGAAGATATTAAACCAGAAGATATTCCATTCTAAATATGTCTAAACAGGATTATTTTTCACAACACGGAATAAGGTATATTGATTACAAAGACGCAGAAGTCTTGAAGAAGTTTATAAATTCCCACGCCAGAATTAATTCCAAACGGAAGACGAACATAAACTCCAAAAATCATAGGAAGTTAGAGGAGGCTATTAAGAGGGCTAGATTCATGGGTCTCTTACCCTATGTTTCAAGGTAATTAAACTCTTCCCGTATATTCTCCTGTTTCAGTATTAACTTCGATAATATCCCCTTCTTTAATAAAGATAGGAGTGGTTACTGTGGCGGCAGTTTCTAGAGTAACAATTTTGTTAGCACCAGAAGAGGTATTTCCCTTTACTGCTGGTGGAGCTTCCTTAACTTTCAAACTGACTTTAATTGGGATTTTAAATTCGATTATTTCATTATTAAATGAAAGGGAAGTGATAATATCGTTTTCCTTTATAAATTTAAATCTCTCTGGGATTTTTTCTTGGTCTAGACTAAATCTTTCTTTTGGATTATCAGGATTGGAGAACCAATATTCTCCCCTGTTATTATAAAGGTATTTTATTTCTCTAGAATCTATATTAGCTTCCTCTACCTTTTCGGAACCGGCAAAAGAGCGTTCTGTCACTTTTCCAGTCTTTAGATTCTTTAACTTTGTTTGATTGACCGGCTTTCTCTGTTGTTTTCTGAAAACATGTGAAGAAATTACTTCATACGGCTCATCATTAAGTTCTACAAATTTCTTAGGTGTAATTTCATTATATGACAACATGATTGCTATTCTATACCAATTTAGTAACCTTTTTCAAACTTCCTTGTTGCAATAATCAGTGGGGTCGAGATATTATAAGTTTGCTAGGTCCCCGCATATGCGGGGCTGGCAATAACCCATTTATGGCTTTTTTAAATTTAGGGGGTAAAGAAGAGAAGGTGGACCATCAGGATTTGTCTGATGAAGAAATCTTAAACATCTCAATATCGAAGCCGGATATTTTTTCCGTGCTGATTACTCGTTATGAAGAAGCTTTTCTTAGAAAAGCTCGATCTATTCTTCATGGCAAGGAAGATGCTGAAGATATTGTTCAAGAAACATTCACTAAAATCTACTTGAATGCTCCTAAGTTTAAAAAACAGGAAGGTGCCTCCTTTAAATCTTGGGGGTATAAGATTCTGATTAATACTTCATTTACTTATTATCAGAGACTGAAAAAGAAAAGAAAAAATATCACAGAGCTTACTGAAAATATGTCCAAAGTTATAGAGGATCCTTATACGGCGGGGAGTTTACATAAAAAAGAAGTATCAGACTATGTGGCCAGAGCTTTGGTAAAGTTACCGAAAACTCTATCTAAGATTTTGCACCTACACTTTATAGAAAGGAGACCACAGAAAGAAATTGCCAAAATGGAAAATTTATCTGTTGGAGCAATTAAAACCAGAATTTACAGGGCCAAAAAAGAATTCCGAAAGCTTAATGGTTACAATTTAATTTAATTATGGAAACAAAATTAAAAAACAGAATAATGAGACGTATTCAGTTCATTTTTTACTGCAGAAGTACAGTTAGCAAAGTCGCGTTGAAAATTTACATCACACTTATCTTATTGTGGGGATTTATTTCCAATGTTTCTCTGATGAATGTCTTCAAAAACACCAAGAATCTAGGAAGCATGGACGCTGGTCATGTCCTGTATTTCTATAAATATGCTTTTATGAATACCGAACTTGTTGTTCAGACAATTTCAGTTGCTGTTTTTATACTTGCTGTTTTTATTCTAGGAAACAATATAAAAGGGCTTCTATTTAGAACACCACAAAGACAAGCTTAAAGGTTATTCTTCTTTAAGTTTTTCTTTTATATCTTTTATTAAACTGTTTGTTACCTTTTTATTTTCTTTCAAAAAGGCTCTGGCTACGTCATATCCTCTTCCCAATTTTTCTTCACCGTAGGAATATGATGCTCCGCTTTTTTGAACCAATCCAAATTTTTCTCCCAGAACAAGCAACTCACCTTCTTTTGAGATTCCTTCGTTGTGGAGCAAATCAAATTCTGCCAACTTGAAAGGGGAGGCTACTTTATTCTTAACAATTTTTGCCCGAGTACGGCTACCGATAACTTCGTCTCCTTTTTTAATCTGGGCGATTCTTCTAACATCAATTCGGACAGAAGTATAAAATTTCAAAGCCCTTCCACCAGGAGTTGTTTCGGGATTGCCGAACATCACTCCTATCTTCATTCTTATTTGGTTGATGAAAATTACCACTGTTTTACTTTTAGCAACAATCGCAGTCAATTTTCTAAGAGCTTGAGACATTAATCTTGCTTGTTTCCCTACATGATGGGCTCCCATATCTCCTTCAATTTCATCTTTTGGAGTTAAGGCAGCAACAGAATCAATAACTACTACATCAATTTTTCCACTGCGAACCAAGGACTCCGTTATTTCAAGGGATTGCTCGCCCGTGTCTGGTTGTGAAATCAAAAGTTCATCCACTTTGACACCAAGCTTCTTGGAATATTCTGGATCCATGGCATGTTCCGCATCAACGAACGCACAAACGCCTCCTTTTTTTTGAGCCTCTGCTACGGCATGGAGAGCCAAAGTTGTTTTTCCTGAAGATTCCGGGCCAAAGATTTCAACAATTCTTCCTCTTGGCAACCCGCCTATTCCAAGAGCATGATTTAAACCAATTGAACCGGTTGAAATAGCCTCAACATCAACCCTTGGCTTGTCCCCCAATTTCATTATGGCTTCTTCACCAAACTTAGTCCTTATTTCGTTTATGGTATCTTCAATATTGCTACCAGTTTCTTTTTTTATGATTTTTTTCTTTGGCATTTTACTTTAAAACTAATTCTAATTTTTCTGTAGTTTTTCGATTAAAACGATCTTTTGCTTCGATGATAATTGTATTATAACCGTAGGATAAGAGAATTTTTTCATTAAAATTTCCTCTCTCATCAACAAAAATGTTTCTACCATTTAATTTTATTTCCGATATATTTTCTGCAATACCCGATATTTCAGTTAGGGAGTCTTCAACAACCTCACCATTTGAAGGATTATTTATTATTAATTGTGGTCCTGCTATTAAGTTTCTAGATTGGAATAAAACAAAAAAAGCTATAACCAAAACAATTAGACTGGAAATTGTTGTTTTAATTACTCTTGCTTCCTTGGTCATGACTTATTAAATATTTTCATTCTCCTCATAATCACTTTCTCCATACCCGCTATTTTCATTTGCCTCCAAAATTTCTCTTGGCTTGGAACCATCTTGTGGTCCGATAACACCTCTTTCTTCCAGCATATCCATTAACCTTGCAGCTCTTGCATAACCAACACGAAGTTTTCTTTGGATGTATGACGTCGAAGCCTTTCCGGCATCCATTACGGCCGCTCTTGCGTCTTCGTACAAGTTGTCATCATCTTTATCACTGAACCCGGAAGATGCCGACACTGAATCAAAATCAATACTGCCGTTATTTTCCTCACTTGTAATATCAAAGCCCTCTGGCAGTTTCTCTTCATAATTTTTCTTTAAATATTTTGAAACTTTCTTAACTTCTTCTTCGGATATGAAAGCTGACTGGATTCTTCTTGGTTTTGACATTTCACCGGAAATATAAAGCATGTCTCCAGCACCCAGAAGTGATTCTGCACCACTCTGATCAAGAATTGTTCGGGAATCAACTTGTGACGAAACTTGAAGAGCAATTCTCCCTGGAATGTTTGCTTTAATTAATCCTGTTATAACTTGGACCGAAGGCCTCTGGGTTGATAGGACTAGATGTATTCCGACAGCCCTGGACATCTGTGCCAACCGGACAACAGCCGCCTCTAATTCTCTTGGATAAGTACTCATAATGTCGGCCAGCTCATCTATGACGATTAATATATAAGGCATCCTTTCGGGTTCGTTTTCCTCACCTTCTTTCTGTATTTTTCTGTCGAGGTATGGGTTCAGAACATTATCATGGTAGGAACCTATATCTCTAACTCTTTCGGTTTCTAAAATGTCGTATCTTCTTTCCATCTCCTTAGCCGCCCATTTTAGGGCTAAAATAGCTTTCTTAGGGTTGGTTAAAACGGGAGATAGAAGATGAGGTATACCATTATAGGCAGTCAATTCAACTCTCTTAGGGTCTATCATTATAAACCTTAAATTTTCGGGAGAATTCCTGAAAACCAAAGAATTTATAATTGTGTGTATTGTGACTGATTTTCCGGCACCAGTTGCTCCAGCAATTAGAAGATGAGGTATTTTAGCCAAGTTGGCAAACTCTGATTTTCCCGAGACTCCACGACCCAAGGAAATCATAAGTGGCTTTACTGATTCCTGGTATTCTTTCGAAGAGAGAAGCGAACCTAATCCAACCGTCGTCCTTGAACTATTTGGAATTTCCACACCAACCAAAGACCTGCCAGGAATTGGCGCCTCTATTCTTAAGGGATGTGCTGCCAGTGCCAAAGACAGATCCTGCTTTAAAGCTACAATGCGGGAAAGTTTTATTCCTTCTGCTGGTTTCAGGGCGTATCTTGTAACTGACGGACCTATTGATATTTCATCCATCTCGACATCCATACCAAAATTTTTTAAAGTTCTTTTTATAATATTTGCGTTTGCTTTTATATCACCAACTCCGGGCCTCCCTCTATCTCCTTGTAGCAAGCTAAGGGGCGGAGGGTTATAATCTTTCTGAGAAATCCTTGAAGCAAACATCATGCTACCCACTTTTGCTATCCTGTCTGAAAAATTATTTATCGTTGGCTCTCTTTCTTCATTGTGGTTTTCTTTTTCCACCTCTTCATAATTTTCTTCATCTTCCATATAGACATCTTCATTATATTCATCTCCTTCGTCGTATTCATCGTCTTTTTTAAATTTTCTCCAAAAAAGAAACGATTCTTTTGAAAGCTTTGCTTCGAAAATTATCAAAAGGGAAATTGCAAACAAAGCAATCATAATAGATAGACCACCGTAAAAATCAAAGAACTTTACAAAAACCCCAGAAATAAAATTACCCACTACTCCACCCTTTTTTAACAACAAATCAATAATTCCTAAAGAAGAAATGAGAAACAAAAAAGATCCCAAACCTTTTGTTACTCCCATGCTACTTTTTTCATACTCATCCTCACCATCGTTTTTTAAAAGAGACGCGCCAAGAGTGAAAGAAAGAATGGGTAGGACAAAATAACCCACGCCCAGAATACTAAAAAGTGCATTGTATGTGGTGCGTCCAGCTACCCCTGCTTTTCCTATTGAAGCTAATATTAAAAAAACTCCTAGAACAAAAAGAATTACTGTGTAAACCGCCTGAGCCGTCTCTTTCCTCATTTTTTTAAAGGGGTTTATAACTTTTTTCTCTTTTCTTCTTCTGCCCATATCTAAATATATACCAACACTTTAAACCAATGTCTCTTATCGAGACTCTTTACCATTCCTCCTCACTTTTCCCTTTAATTTTATCATATGGCTTAACCACTTAACATGAGGACAAGCCATTTTAAATTATTTATGCCTTTTATTTTTATAATGTCCGATATATAATGTCTTTAAGTTTTTGTAAAAATTTTATAAAGGACGCTTTTTATAAAGGACATATTATAAAAGACATATGGATAGAGATAATAGATATAACCCAAATAAGAATCTCTCAAAAAGGGACAAACTAAGCGTTTTTTATGGTAATCCAACATTGTCCTTTATATACCAAAAGAGTCAAAAAATCTCCTGCGCAATCTATTTAGTCACCAATCATTTATCATCTCAAGAGCCACTAAAATGGAGGATAAGAAAGTCCAGTTTAGACCTTGTAAAGGACATTTTTTCTCTCCGGAAAAATTTTTCAAAAAATGTGCTAGTTTTTGATGATCTGAAATATAGGATAAATGAATTAAGTTCTTTCCTTGATTTGCTCTGTAATACTGGATTTATATCTAATATGAATTATCAGGTTTTGAATGGGGAAATTGTTAATTTGTCTCAATTTTTAAGCCAAAACTATGATTTAACTAATTCTTCTTCTGACACTATTGATAATGATTTTTTTGAGGTTTCAGAACTCGGTGATGGGAGAGAGGCATCTAAATATGGCGGACTTGAAGAATTGCCAGGGTACTCTTCGGTGGAAGAAAGTAATATAAGTCATTTTGTTAAAGGACATGGTAAAGGACGTATTTCTAAAGGACATGTGTCTTTTAGAAATACGTCCTTAAGAACTGGGCAAAAGGACAATCTAAAAGGACAAGAAGTAACAGCTGGTTCGAAAAGAAAGCAAGAAATAATCAGAATTATAAAGGACAAGAAAAAAGTCATGATTAAAGACATTACTTCCTTGATAGGAGATTATAGTGAAAAAACCGTTCAAAGAGACTTAGTGGCTCTAGTTAAAGCTGGTGTCTTAAAAAAAGAAGGGGAGAGAAGGTGGAGTAAATATATGTTGGCTTAGTTTAAATATTATCAAATATCACCCAGACTTCTCCCCCAATTTCCTTCAAAATTTTACATAATCATCTGTCAATTGACAAAAAACCTAAAATGTGGCTTAACCATTGACTTTTTTCGCTATTTATGTAAAAATTCAGTGGGTTTCATGACTCCGGAAAATCTTTGATTTTTCGGCTGAATGGTTATCCACAAAGCTAATTTTGCGAGGACGTTAAGCAAATTTTATAATGTCCTCAGGATTCTGTTTGTCCGAATGCTTTTTTGTCTTGAAAATATAAGGGTCTTTATATAGACCAATTAACAATAGAAAAATCAAAGACAAAATTGGCGAGTGATTAAAGAGTGAGAGAAGAACTTTGACAATGTAATATACCGCGACGGCAATGAGTTTAATTTATTCGTTTTGTTACTAACCTTCTTAATTTTTGGAAGCTTAAATTTATTTTAACTAGCTTTTATTTCTTAAGAGGATAGTGAATAGCGTTAGGTAGAATGGTCGGAATTTTTACCTGACGGTTCTCCGCTCAAGGCGGAGGATTATATGGTCGATCGTCTGAAATTTATTTCTTACGGTCGTATTAAAATTAAAAATCAATACATGCAAGTAATTAGAGATTCAAAATACTCTAGAGTTGTTGCAGGGGTTGTATTGTTTACAGCAGCAATCTTCATGTCTGTTGGTGTAGCTTTGGCTACTCCCCAACTAGCACATGGGGCAACTAGTGAAGAGCTTCAAGCTCAGATTGATAGTTTGCTGGCAACAATCGCCGCGCTACAAGCTCAACTAAACACGCAGAGTGGTGGAGGAAGTGGAACATGTAGTTACACTTTTTCAACTAACTACTCGCAGGGAGATTCAGGACCAGGTGTCTTGAATGTCCAGAGTTTCTTGAACATGGATGCTTCTACACAAGTAGCAGCTTCAGGTGTTGGTTCTTCTGGAAATGAGACAGAATACTTTGGTTCTTTGTCCAAAGGAGCTGTTGTTAAGTTCCAGGACAAGTATGCCGCAGAAGTTCTTACACCAGTTGGACTTTCAGCTGGTACGGGATACTGGGGCCCTTCATCAAGAGCTCATGCACAATCACTTTGTGATGCAATGACAGGCGACGATGAAGGTGAAGATGAATCAGCTACACCAGCTCCAGCAGGATCTGGATTAACTGTTTCTTCACCAGCACAACCTGCCGCACAGCTTGCTCCATTGGGAGCAGCTAGAATTCCATTTACAAACGTTACTTTTACAGCTTCAGCTGACGGGGATGTTGTTGTTGATGGAATTGTTGTTCAGAGAGTTGGAGTTGGTGTCGACGGAAACGTTGACGGTGCCGTTCTCCTTGACGAGAATGGGACGCAATTAGGTATTGCCAAGACCCTAAACTCTTCGCACCAAGCAACATTGACCGAGGACTTCACAATTGAAGCCGGTCACTCAAGAACTATGACTATTGCGGTCAACAGACCCGCATCTCTTTCACCTTCAGGTGCAGGAGAAGTTATTGGAATGGATGTTGTTGCAGTGAACACTAGTGCAGCCGTTTCAGGCTCACTTCCAATTTCTGGTGCACTTCACACAATGAACGAGAGCTTGACCATTGGTGCAGTTACCATGGCTCGTGGTTCAACAGACCCAGGAGCAGCTCAATCTAAGGAAGTTGGAGAAACAGGATATACATTCTCATCAATTAAGGTTTCTGCAGGTTCTGCAGAAAAAGTTACTCTTAACTCAGTCAGATGGGACCAAACAGGTTCTGCTGGTCCGGGTGACCTAGATAACGTGATGACCTATGTTGATGGTGTTGCTTATCCTGTAAGCGTATCTAACGATGTCTACACTACAGTCTTCCCAGGAGGACTTGAAATTGACAAAGGATTTTCTAAGGAAATATCAGTTAAAGGTGATATATCTGGCGGTTCAGGCCGAAATGTTGCCTTCGATATTGCTAAGAGAACTGATGTTAATGTAGTAGGTAATTTGTACGGATATGGTCTTACACCTCCACAGACAAACTCTTGTGGTGGAACCACAGGTACAGCTTGTTTCACTTCTAGTGAAGACCCGTGGTATGACGGTGCTGTCGTAACTGTTACAGCAGGAACAATTAATGTTTCTACTTCAAGTGCAGTTCCAGCTCAGAATATTTCAGTCAACACACTAAATGTTGCTATTGGAGCATTTGATGTTGACGTACGAGGCGAATCAATTAGTGTTGCAAAAATTCCTTTCAACCTACAAATTGGTAACGCCACAACAGAAGATGGTGACGACCTAACAAACATTGTTCTTGTTGACGCAAACGGATCTGTTGTTGCAGGACCAGTCGATGGTACTGCTGCCGACAGTTCAGATACGACAGGCTCATCTGTTGGTTCATTCGTCTTCTCTGACACAGTTACATTCCCAGTTGGAATCAACACTTACACCATTAAGGCTAAGGTTGGTACTGACTTGGATACAGATGACACACTTCTTGCTTCAACTACTCCAACAGACTGGGGTACAGTGAGAGGATCGGTTACAGGTAACACAATTACCCCATCACCAGCATCTGCTCTTACAACAAACACAATGACAATCAAAGCTGGAGCTCTTACAGTTTCTGTATCGAGTATTCCACTTGCCCAGACTGTTATTGCCGGAGAAAGTGGATTCACGTATGCAAACTATATCCTTGATGTTTCAAGTTCGGGAGAAGATGTAAGGTTGACAACAATTCCGTTGTACTACGATACAAGTGGTACTGCTACAGACGTTTCTAACTGTCAATTGATGGACGGTTCAACATCTGTAACAAGTGGTTCAAATGTTGTAAACCCATCTGCAGTTGGTTCATCAACGTCCTTTACCTTTGACGGTACTGGCCTTCTTCTATCAAAGGGAACATCTAAGACATTGTCTCTAGTATGTGACCTTTCATCAGGAGCAACTGGTATTTACTGGTGGGGACTAGACACAGGTCAGGCATCTGGATTTACAGGTGCTACTGGTCTTACATCAGGACAGACAGTTACAGAAACACTTAATGAAGCAAACGGTCAGTTAATGACTTCAGCAACAGGTGGAACCTTAACCCCTACGCTTGACACTGGTAGCCCAGGCTACAGGATTGTGTCAGCTGGTTCAACAGGCGTTGAGCTATCAAGGATTAAGTTCTCTGCTCTAAACGAAGACATTAGCTTGCAACAGGTAGCTCTACAGCTAACCGATGTTGCATCAAACACACCTAATGCTCTTGTTGGAAGGAAAGTAACTCTTTGGGACACTGATGGAAACGAATATGGTTCTGCCACATTCCCAACTGGAGACTTTGCAACCTCAACTTTGACATCAACCTTTACGGTTCCTAATGGAGGATCAAAGATACTTGTTGTTAAGGGTGACATTGGAGCTATTACCGCAAATGGTCCTATGACCAGGTCAGGTGACCTTCTAAAGGTTGACTATGACGGTGATAACGAAGGAGTCAATGGTAACTACGGAACAGGCGATGCTTCAGGATCAAATATCACACCAGCAGGAAGCGATACTGCTTCACAGGGTGTGAGGATTATGGCAGCTTACCCAACCCTTGAAAGAGTGGCGCTAACCTCAGCCGAGAAGGTTCTCGAGACAGGTGCTAACACTCTCTACAAGTTCATGGTAACTGCAGTTGATGGAGACGTTGCTCTTTACAAGTGGTCATTCAGTGTTGGATCGTCAACAGTATATGCTACAACCACAAATTATGAATTGTATGCATACACTTCTAATGACTTCAGCTCCGCTGATACCACATTCTCATCAGATGGTCTACTTAATGGAGGCTCAGCCTTCAACGGCCTAGGTGACACAACAGGTGCAACGACTCAGAAGTCAATAGTTGAAATTTATCCTGATAAAACAGGTGAGAGTTCAGCTACAACGACTTATGTTGTTCCAAGTGGTGCAACACGATACTTCGAACTTAGAGCTACAGCAAGTAATCTAAGGACCTCAACGGGTTCAGAAAGTATCAGTGTTAGTCTATTGGGTGACGCGGCTTACTCAGTTAACGCAGCTACATGGATGGAGGTCGCAAGTGGTCTAGACGGAGACACAAATGATGACTTCCTTTGGTCACCAATCTCAACCACAACTCAGAACACAATCAATGACCTAGACTTCACTAATGGTTATCAGGTACAAGGACTTCCGTCATCTAATATGACTGCGGAGTCTATTGGGCACACCATCTAGTAATCTAGTCATTACTCTACTAGCGCTTCTCTTGTGAAGGAGTCTGCTAGCAAGGCAAAAGCCGCCCTTTGGGCGGCTTTTGTTGTGGCCAGAAGAGATAAGTTGAGCAAAAAATCACTCCTTTGTATAGGGGTGGTTTTTTGTTAATATATGTCCCTATGAATAAACAAACAATCCTGCCTATATTATTGCTTATAATCTTACTGGGTGCCCTTGGGTATTTTATCTATAATGATTTGACTAATATCGGAAAAGCTCCAGACAATGAAGAGAATACTTCTACAACTACTTCGGATACTATTACCGATGGAGAAAATAGAGTAGACGCTTCTTTTGGGGAGGAAATACCAGAGGAAATAATTCCAGGCTTAGATAGAGAGTTTACCGTTCCTGAAATTTATAGTGAGGAAATAAAGAATAATACAATGGAACAATATCAAACAATTGTTTCTGCACTAAAAGAAGACCCAGCTCTCCGGGGTGAATGGCTTCAATTGGCTCTTTTTAGAAACTCAATAGAAGACTACAAAGGTGCGGAGGAAATTTGGTTGTTTATGACTCAAGTTTGGTCATTTGACCATGTTGCATATGGAAATCTTGGAAATCTCTACTATACTAATTTGCTTGATATTGAAAAGTCCAAAGACTTCTATGTTCAAGCAATTGAGAAGAATCCGGCCTATCTCAATTATTACGACAACCTTTATAATATTTTCTTTTTCAAGCTTGAAGACAGAGCAAATGCTCTACTTCTTTTAGAGCAGGGGAGTAATCTTTTAATGGATGAAATATATTTCCCTTTAAAAAAAGCCGAGTATTATCGTGATACCGGAGATGTTGTTAACGCTAAGAAATTCTTTAAAGAAACAGTTGCTCTAGCAGAAACGCTTGGATTAATTGATATTCAGAATCACGCAGAAAGTGAGTTGGAAAAACTTTAATTTGGTATAATTGGAATTATGGAAATTCTGACAAAAAACTTTTACAGGTTTCTGTTTGGTTTCATTGGTGTAATTTTTGTTAGTCTTGTTTTGATTTATCTTGCTGGAGTTGCAGAGAATAATTCCGGTGAAATTTCGTCCGAAAGTATTGTGCGAGAGTGTCCTGAAGACTCGACTGATTGCTAGCTTGATTTTAATCTTCCTTTTTGGTCTAATCAGTGGGGGATAACTAGGCCCATCCTTTTAATGGGGGTATTAATGCAGGTAGAAGAGATGGACAAGGCGCCGAGTTTCTCAACTGTACTCAAGCTGGTCTTGGGCACTATTGGGGTAGGAGTTTTGTTGGCGGTGCTTCTCGCGTACTTCTTAGAGACGCGAGCGGAGGGATCGGAACTGACTTCGCAGATTACCCAATCACTTTGGGTCATGCGAAATGGTGGTGCCGACACCGCTTTCATCTGGTGAGTTCTGGATGATTGAGGGACCATTCATCAGTGTTGCTCGTGACAAAAAGAAATTGTTGCTAGCAGCTCACAGGCTCGACAGCGAAGGTCGTCTTGTCGGTCTACTGACTTGGTATATGGCTCCAGCTGACATTTTCACCGAGACGCCAGGCTTCCTTAGTGAGTGTTCACAGAGAAGGAGGAAGCTGATTTATGAGGATGGCGAGGCTACGATTTTATGTGGCTCTGCCTAGAAGAGGCGTCTTACGGCGCAAACTAAACAGGGACCTTTCCGAAGAAAGGTTCCCTTTTCATACATACACACCCATTACCCCAAGCTTGGGGTGGCTATAGTGCACCGTGCAAGCACAGAGCAGAGTGATATAATAGGAATATGTCAAGAAAAAAAGTAGAAGAAAGAAATATACGGAAACTTGTTCGTTCTGGTGGCGGTAGGAGTGTATCTGTCAATATTCCTGTGGAATTTGTTCGAAAACTTAAATGGAGAGGCAAACAAAAAGTGGTTTTAAAAAGAAAAGGGAGTATGATTGTTATTAAAGACTGGAAATAAAGTATTTCCACAGCTTTTCAACTTTTCAATGAATATCTATATTAGATTAAGGGTATAATTTTTTTATGGAGGATAATTTTGAAAAGAAACATTCTAACCTTGGCTTTTTTGCTTTTTTGAGTGTTGTTCTTTTTATTCTTGCTTTTCTCTTATTATTTTTTTGGCCAGAAGTCTTAAAAGGATTAGATAAATTAGGTGGCATCAATTACAGAAATAATAGTATAGCATCTGCAGTCAGAGTTGTTCAAGAAAACTCTGAGCCAGAATCGGCTCCGGAACCTGTTGTTGAAGTTGTTCCAGAACCAACGCCAGTCCCTGATCCAGTTCCTGTACCTGAGCCGACACCTGAACCAAATCCTGTTTTTATCTCTGCACCGGAATCGACACCAGAACCAGTTTTAGAAACTGTAATTGAGCCTTTTGTTGAGCCAGATTTTTCACCCCCTGAATCATCATTGGGTGGAGGGAGTGGTAGTGGAGAAATAATTTCCGGCGGTGGCGGTGGTGGTGGTGCTGCGGTTGTAGATGCAACTGCTCCCGACAAACCGGTTGTTATTTCACCTGATGATTTTAGTTCTCCTTTTGCAACTTCAACAATTACTTTTGAAGGGACTGCAGAAGCAGATAGTACTGTTAGTACTGATTTTTCTTCTGACACTGCGGTTGCAACAAACGGAACTTGGTCTTTAACTCTTTCTGGTATTTCGGAAGGTTCTAACACAATTATTTTTTATGCAACTGATGAAGCAGGGAATGTCGCTATTAATGGCACGATTATAGAGCTTGAAATTGATACAACTGCGCCGACCTTTGACACCTTCTCAATTCTTCAGTGTGATAATTCTTTAAGCACCACAACTTGTCTTTCAGGAAGCGAAACTATAGATATCTCTTGGACTTCATCATCAACAGGCATTGCTTCCTATAAAGTTTGGAAAGACGGAGTGCTTCAAGAAACTTTAACAGGAACTTCAACCACACTTTCAGTTTCAAATGGCGCAAGTGTGTCAGTTGAAGTGAGTGTAGCAGATACTTCAAACAATACTTCAACATCAACCGCTCAAAGCGTAGACGTTTCGACAATGCCAGTTGTAATTAATGAAATTGCTTGGGCGGGGACACAATCTTCCACTGCTGATGAATGGATTGAGCTATACAACAGGAGTTCAGGCACTATTGATTTATCAAGTGTGAAAATTGTCGCTTCAGACGGAGTGCCTTTAATTAATTTGACGGGCACCATCGCCGCATCAAGTTACTATTTGATTGAAAGGACCGACGACGATGCAACAAGTGTTACCGCAGATTTAACTGCTGCGTTTAGCGGAGATGGAGCAGGTTCCGAACTGTCGAACACACAAGAAACTCTAAGTTTGATTCATGCTCTTGGCGGACAAGCCAGCACCACTCTTGATTCAACGCCAACTACATCAAGCTGTTCGGGCTCATGGTGTGCTGGTTCTAATGTAGCAAATCCGTTTTCAATGGAGAGGATTGATACTGGTACTTTAGGAAGTATCTCAACAAATTGGAGGTCAAATAATGGCTTTAATCGAAATGGCACAGATTCTGGTGGGAATGACATAAATGGAACGCCAAAAGCAGCGAATTCAAATGCTGTAAAAGTAGCCGGATACTATTGTATGCCCGAAACCTCAACCTATCTTTCCGGCGGTTATTATTCTCCAACAGACGGGACTCCAGAAAATGATGGCTATTGTACCTATCTTGCTACTGCTTCAATGTCAGGAAAAGGACATCGGGTAGTTTTCAAAGGAATTATTGCTAGTTCCACTGAATTAGCTTCACATTTTACGAATCATATTGATGTTGAAAAAACGGAACAGGGCGATAACTATACTGGTAATGGAGCGGTGCAGGGAAGTGATTTCTTTGTTGCTATTTTCAAAATTCGGATTGGTCCTGCTTTTGATGATTACACTCTTTTCACAAACTTTTTCAAAGACGGTTCTTCTGCGCCGCCTACCTTTGATTACGAAATCCTAGAGTGGAAATATGGAGTGGCACCTTAATTGACTTCGTTTTTCAGGATGGTAGTCTGAGTTTAGAGGTGAAGACCATGAAGAGAATCAAGAAGATTGTGACCCTTATCCTATTGATTCTGGGTCTCTCAGCCTGTGTCATCGTGTGTTCCCCCGCTTATGTTTACTATCTAATTCTGAGCTCTGCTCGGAGACGTAAGTCAGGGTTTCCTTGATGATTTAAAACTAAAACCGCGGACAATTTGCTGTCCGCGGTCGTGGTGTTTATATAATTAAAATTTAAAATAAGCCTTCAACAACGGTTTTTACATCTTCACCATTAGCTTTACCTTTTAATTCTTTCATAATTGCTCCCATTAACATTCCCATTTTGGCCTTATCATCAACCCCCATCTCTTCTTTTTTGGCTTGGGCAATTTTTTCAATTTCTTTACAACTCATCATTTCTGGCAGATAATTTTCAAGAATTTTAAGCTCCTCCTCTTCTTTTTGAGCCAAATCTTCCCGTCCGCCTTTTCTAAACTGCTCGATAGAATCTTTTCTTTGTTTGGCACCTCTTGAAATTACCTCCATTGCTTCTTCGTCACTAAGCTCTCCGTCCGGCTTTCTTTTTTTAGTCACAAGCTCATTGGTAAAGGCACTCAAAAGTCCTCGGATAACCGATAGTCTAACTTCTTCTTTAGCTTTCAAAGCCTCCTGCATTTCTTTTTTCAAATCAGTGTGAATCATAGTTTTTGTACATGGTACATCATACATTATACTTTATACTTAATCTATGGCTCTAATTGGTCCGAAAATTACTTGGCATGCTCTACCAAAAGAAGAAATTGTTACTGTTCTAGATACTGATCTTAAAAACGGTCTTACAAACGAGACGGTTTTAGATAGAAGGAGGAAATATGGTAAAAATATTCTAGTAAAGAGCAAACAGGATGGAATTTTTAAAATGGTTCTAAACCAAATTAAAAGTCCTCTAGTTCTAGTCTTGGTTGTTGCTGGTTTAGTCACTTTTTTTCTAAAAGAATATATAGACACGGCGGTAATCTTCATTGCTGTTTTTATAAACACCCTTATTGGAACTCTACAAGAAGAAAGAGCGGACAAGGCCTTCCAAAAACTAAATAATTCTCAAAAACACTTTACTTCGGTCATACGCCACGGTAGAAAATTTATAATTCCAATTGAGGATTTGGTTCAAGGTGATTTGGTTTTCTTGGAGGCGGGTAGTTTTGTGCCAGCGGATATTAGATTAGTTGAAGCAACAAATTTTGAGGTTAATGAAAGTGTCTTAACTGGAGAATGGGCCGATGTACCAAAGGAAGCCGTAGTTGTGGCCAGAGAAAAACCGTTATCAGATCAATCAAACATGACTTGGATGGGAACTCTCGTCTCCTCTGGTTTTGCCAAAGGGGTTGTGGTTCAGATTGGTGCTAAAACTGAAATAGGAAGAATTGCCGAGAGTCTTTCCTCAGATAGCAAAAGACGAACACCGATACAAAGGAATATTAGAAGAATTGCAAAGTTTCTAGCTTTTGCTGTCAGTGTAATCGTCCTCCTTATCTTTGGTCTTGGAATTTTCAGAGGGCTCGAAATAGGGGAAATGCTTTTGGTTTCGGTCGCCATGGCTGTTTCTGTTATTCCTGAAGGGCTACCCGCAGCAGTGACCGTTGTTTTGGTTTTAGGAATGGAAAGAATTTTAAATAAAGGTGGACTGGTTCGGAATCTTTTAGCAGCTGAAACCCTTGGCTCGACAACGGTTATTTTGACCGACAAAACCGGCACTTTAACCAAGGGGGTAATGAAGCTTGCTTCAACTTATACCCTGGGGACTATAAATAAATCTGATTTTAACGAAAGCGACGAAAGGGAACTTCTAAAAATGACAGTTCTTTCATCTGATGCCTTCATTGAAGAGAATGAAGAGGATTCAGAAATTATTGTCAGAGGCCGACCTCTGGAAAAAGCCATTATTATGGCTGGACTTGAAGCCGGCTTTAATTATTTTGACATGGAAGAGACTGACAGGAGAATTGATTTTCTGCCTTTTGAATCGGAAAACAGATTTTTAGCTTCCCTGAATTATGTAGCAGGTACTAAACAAAAGAGAGTATATTTAAGTGGTTCGCCGGAAGCTCTTTTGGAGAAATCTGATTTTGTTCTGAAGAATGGAAAAGAAATTAAAATTACCAACGAAGTCAAAAAGGAATTTGAGAAAATTCAGGAAAAATGGAGCAGGCAAGGACTTCGTTTTCTGGCTTTGGCGTATAAGGATACAAATTCAAAAAATCTACCCAAAACCAATATTAAGGAAAGCAAGGAGTATAACAATATTATCTTTGCCGGCCTGATTTCATTTGAAGACTCTATTCGGGAAGATGTTGGCGCTGCTATCAAGACGGCCAAAGAAGCGGGGGCCAGGGTTATTATGATTACAGGAGATAATGTTTTTACGGCGCATAAAATTGCCCAGGATGTCGGTATTGCTACTCGTGAGGACATGATTTTAGAAGGCAAGGATATTGCTTCTATGAACGATAAGGATTTATTGGGAGTTTTGAAAAAGGTTAAAGTTTTTGCTAGAGTTTTACCTTCGCAAAAACTTCGGATTTCAAGAATTTTGCAGGGTGCCGGAGAAATAGTTGCTATGACTGGGGATGGTGTAAATGATGCTCCAGCCCTTAAAGGTGCTGACATTGGAATTGCTGTTAATAGCGGAACGGAAGTGGCCAAAGAGTCATCAGACATGATTTTACTCGACAATAACTTCTCGGTCATTGTTCGGGCCATCGAAGAGGGAAGAAGAATAGTAGACAACCTCAAAAAAATTATCAGCTTTCTCCTCTCAACTAGTTTTGGGGAAATTTTTATTATAGTGGCCGCTCTGGCCTTTGGACTACCTCTGCCAATTTTGCCGGCTCAGATTCTTTGGATAAATATTGTTGAAGAAGGAGCAATGAATTTTGCTTTTGCTTTTGAACCAAAAGAGGGCGATGTAATGAAAAGGAGACCACATCTTCTCTCTTCAAGAAACGTTCTAACTCCAGAGGTTAAAAAATTGATATTCACAGTTGGTGTTATTACCGGAGTCTCCACCGTTATTATCTACTTCTTTTTGTTGAGACTTGGGCTACCGATTGAAGAAGTGAGGACGATGATCTTTGCTGTTTTGGCTCTTGACTCGATTTTCTTTTCTCTTTCATTTAAGAGTCTTCGGACACCGATTTGGAAGATAGACATTTTCTCAAACAAGTACCTTATTCTTTCAATGTTCATAAGTATTACCCTATTGTTCGGTGCTTTGGCACTAGAGCCATTAAGAGAGCTTTTGCGGCTAGTTCCTTTAAGTTTGAAGGGAATCAGCTTCCTATTTATAGTTGGAATATTCAACCTCTTGACTATAGAGGTTGCAAAATTCCTGCTATTTAAGTCATCCAAGGGAAACTTGTGATAATTTGTCGCCGTCGTGGAGCACGCGCCCAGCGCTTCAAGACGGCCTTTTCATTTGGTGATATAATGCGCCCATGTTAACGAATGTTATTCTGATTTTTGGCTTTATTTTGCTCGGGTTTCTAATCTGGTGGTTTAACCGCAAGGATGGAGACGGAGCTGATTCGAATAGCTTTTTAATGCTCCAGACTCAATTAAATGAGCTTACCAAAACGATGGACCAAAAAATTGGAGAGACTACCAAGCAAATACAAAGTCAGTCCAATGAGGCAAACAGGATTGTGAGAGACGTTGTGCAGGGACTGACAAAATTAGAAGAGACGAATAAGAATGTTTTAGGTTTTGCCGACCAGCTTCAGAATTTACAGGACGTTTTGAAAAATCCAAAGCAAAGAGGAGTTCTGGGGGAGTATTATTTAGAAACAGTTTTGAAAAATGTTTTACCGCCCGACAGGTTTAAAATGCAATACAAGTTTGATAATGGGGAAATAGTTGATGCAGTGATTTTTTTGGAAAAGGGTAAAATTTTGCCGATTGATTCAAAATTCTCTCTTGAAAATTACAATAAAATTTTAGAAGAAAGAGAGCAGAGTGAAAGAGAGAAACTTGAAAAAGCATTCAGGCAGGATTTAAAAAATAGGATTAACGAAACCAGTAAATATATTAGACCAAAAGAGGGTACGATGGACTTTGCTTTTATGTTTATACCATCGGAAGGGATTTACTACGATCTTTTAGTCAATCAAGTTGGAGCAGTTAAGGCAAATACAAGAGATTTGATTGAGTATGCTTTTCAGCAAAAGAAAGTGATTATCGTCTCACCAACTTCATTCATGGCCTATCTCCAAACAGTTTTACAAGGGCTTCGGGCCTTGCAGATTGAGGAGAGTGCTAAAGAAATCAGACAGAACGTGGAAGTTCTGGGCAGGCATGTAGCCAACTATGATACTTTTTTGGGAAAGCTTGGTAGTTCTCTTGGGACGACAGTCAATCATTACAATACAGCCCATAAAGAGCTTAAAAAAATTGATAAGGATGTATTGAAAATTTCTGGTACCTCGGCAGGGGTTGAACCACTTGAAATAGGGAAGCCAGGGGAAGAATAATTGACAAGTTGTAATCTTCTGGTAACTTCTTGATTGGAGGTGATGCCGTGGGGAATAGAATATTTATCCTCGTTACAGAGAAGGGTGAGGTTCAATCAGTTTCTGATGGCCCTGAACCCTCTTCCAAGAAAATTAAAGTGGGGCAGAGAGTAAGGAGTAAGTCCAGTGGACAGGGAGGGATTGCCAAGGATTTCCAGCCACCAAGATTGGTTATTGGCCATCCCCGAACGGTGATGGTTCAAGTCCTTTTCGACGGTTCCACAAAGCCCAAGTGGGAAGACTTCGACAATCTGGCCTGACGCTGGAATAGCCTCGTTTACCTTGCCGCACCTCCGACGACTTACAATCGGGGTGCGGCAATTGTTTTTAGCTGATTTTTTTGTATAATGACTTGGCAATATAGCGGGGTGGAGAAGTAGTATCTCACGAGGCTCATAACCTCGAGACCCGGGTGCAAATCCCGGCCCCGCAACACTTAAACAAAATCAGAGAACTATGGTTCTCTGTTTTTGTTTATGAAATTATTTATTTTTCTTATTCTGTCTTGAATACTTAGATAGTCAGCAAATCTCTTAAAAATCTTTCCCTGATGAAAGAGGATTCCAAGAATTATAAATGGTGCTATTAGCAACAGTGCCAAGAAGAATTCCCTCTCTAAAATAATTCCCCCAAAATAATAAAGGGCAGCCATTGGCGGAATAGAGGCAATTATAGAAGTAGATAGAAACTTCCAAAAACTTATTTTGGTTAAACCGGCGACATAGCTTAAATAGTCAAATATTGAGACGGTAAACATTCTTATAAGTATTAATCCTCCGAAACCGCTTTTCTCATCGATTCTTTTCTCCCAAAGATCTATTTTTTCAAGTGGAATGAAATTTTTAACAGCCGGTCTCCCAAATTTTCTAGCAATCCAGAAGTTCATAGAGCTTCCAATAATAATACTGGATTCGGCATAAATAAACCCAGCCATTTTGCTAAAAAAAGCTAAATTTAAGAGGTCAATTGGAGTACCAGGAACAGGTGCAGCTATTATAGATGCTGTTCTTAAAATAATGGAAATGACAGGCGCCAAAGCAATGTGGATTTGCAGGTAGTTTTGGATTATCTCGGGCATATTCTAGGAGTATAGGACATTAGAAAAAAAGAATAAAGATGCTTGAAAAAGGAACTTTATTTCATTATGCTAATTATTGTTTGTATAATGTCGGGGTAGCTCAGTTGGTTAGAGCACTGCACTCATAAAGCAGAGGTCGTGGGTTCAACTCCCACCCCCGGCACCAGAATCCGACTTTTTCTGTCGCAATGACTTGACAGTAAGAGTGTCATTTACTATAATTGAAGTGTCCCCAGAGTGGTTTTGGGGCCCTAAGTCACGAAAGCTTCGTGGCAACAGTACATTAGGAGGTCTATCGTGAACAACAAAAGCAGACGCGTTATCATTTGCAACAAGTTGCTGAGTCACTACATCCTCAACAACTTCAGACTCCTACCCCCTTCCGAGTTCAGGCGTGAACTCGGGAACATGGCTCGGAAAATCAAAGTAAAACCAGAGGAACTCAGTGAGGTACTTGAGGGGGTCGTCCTTGAGCTGGTTACAGATATGTTCAAGGAACCCACCTTCCGGGTGGAACCAGTGCCTCACAAGAACGAGGAGGAGAGGCCCCCTCGAATCGTTCCAGCGTAAGGCTAGGAGGCCAAGGCACGTCCCGAAAGAACGACAGGGTGAGGGAACTCTCCCTCCTAAACGGGTAATTGTTCTTCCTCTCTTTACGAGAGCAAGGGCAGAACAAGAACCGATCCCCCTTGTTCCGGGACAACCACGGGCGCATCACTCACAGTGGGTGGTGCGCCTTTTTCTTTTCAGTTGAGTAGATTTGTGAGTTTATATAAGATTCACTTGCCCTATATAAATTTATGTATAATAATGTGCCTGCCACTTTATATTTAATAAAGAAACACAAAAAGTTTAGAGAAGTTTTAAGAGTTTTAAATATGCGGGTGTAGCTCAGCCTGGTGAGAGTGTCCCCCTGTCACGGGGAAGGTCGTGGGTTCAAATCCCATCACCCGCGCATATTAGGACGATTGTGCGAGCATTGTGGGTTGGAGATAGTGAGCATCTAAAATCACTAAAAGTGTAAGGGTTTTAGGGATTTTGAACTGTGGTAGGATTTTGGTATGGAAATTAGAGAAGCGATAGTCAAAGATTGGGAGAAAGTTCGTGATTTGTATCTAACTCTATTAAGAGAAGACCCGCAAGCCTTTGTAGACACATATGAAGAAATGTCTGTGAAAGATGGGGATTATTGGATTAATAGGTTGGAGAAAAAAGACGGAAAGACTTTTATTGCTATTGATGATAATAATTTTGTTGGTATGGGGCGTATTAATTTCTATGATAAATTCCCTGAAATACCAGTAATGCATAAGCTAGGTGTTTTGTCTGAATATCGTGGAAAAGGTATGGCCAAGGAATTGGTGAAAGCTAGAGAAGAATGGGCAAAGTCCAGAGGTGCCGAAAAGGTTAGACTTTATGTGATTGCAGATAATGTAACAGCAGTTAAATTTGCTGAAAAGAATGGATACAAGCTCTTAGAGAAATTTGAGAATGATATTAAAAGGGATAATGGTAAATATACAGACACCCTTCTCATGGAGAAAGATTTAATATGAAAGAGGAACATTTTTTTGACGAGATAACTGAACACAAGAAAAAGAAGCGTCCATATTCTTTGGTTAGCTATACTACGGACTGGAATGATAAATTTGAGGAAATCAAAAAGACTTTGGAAGAAGTTTTTAGAGGTAAAGCGATGAAAATAGTTCATGTCGGCTCTACAGCAATTCCAGAAATTAAAGCCAAGCCAATAGTGGATATCTTATTGATAGTTCCTGATGTTCAAGATTTAGTTGAGGAAAAAGAGAAAATGGTTGGACTTGGATATGAGTATCAAGATAACTATATCCAAGAGGGAACTACTACATTTTGGAAGTCTGAAGACAATGACCAAAAAACTCAAAATATTCACGTCTGTTTTGAGGGGTCAGAAGAAGCAAGACATTTTATTGAAGTAACAAGCTATCTAAAAGAACACCCAGAGAAGGCTAAAGAATATGAAGATTTAAAAATAAAACTAAACGAGCAACACCCAAATGACTATCCTGCTTACAGGAAGGGTAAAAATGGCTATCTGAAAGAGTTGGAAGTAATTGCTAAGGAATGGTGGAAAGCTAAGACTAACTGACTTCTTTAGTTGCTATTGACTTTTCCAGCAGTTTGATATATAATGTGGGCGTAGGCTGGAATAAGCTAGTCTACATTCAAGGAGGTTCTACTATGGCAGACCACCACCCGCAACACATCCACGAACGGCTCATCCGGGCGGCGATCACGAAGTCGGTCTCCGAAAAGCTGGGAGGGTTGTCCAGGGAGCTCGGCGAGCTGACCAAGGACATGGGTCCGGCTGACACAACGGAAGCCAGGCTGATGCTCCTGGGAATGGTGAGAACCGCCTGTGGCGAGTTCTGCACCAAGATGAAGGCTCGCGTGGAGCGGGAACAGCATGCCCACCGGGAGCAGATGGAGGCTCAGGCGGGCATGGACGGGTAGACGATCTGGAGTAATTTCGTCCCGCTTAACTGCCGGACGGAGAACAAGAATCCAGTCGTTCGACCCGAGGGGCTACAGCGATGTAGCCCCTTTTTTAATTTTAATGAAAGGACTTAATAATCTCAGTTCTTTAATTTTAATGAAAGGACTTAATAATCTCAGTTCCAACAACATCCACGAAAGCGCGCATAGTAATAATACGAAAATGGAAACTCCCCAGTCTTTGTTTTTGGGCTACTTTTCTGTATTCTTTAACTTGTTGCTCGGGTAGCTCAGTCGGTTAGAGCGCACCCATGGTAAGGGTGAGGCCGGCGGTTCGATTCCGCCCCCGAGCTCCCTTGAAAGCCGAAGTAGCTCAGTTGGTAGAGCGCACCACTCGTAATGGTGAGGTCGCGAGTTCAATCCTCGCCTTCGGCTCATCAAGCATTATGGATGATATAAAATCAAAAATTGAAAGTCTGGAAAAAGAGATACAATCTTCTGATTTCTGGAATGATAAAAATGTGGCGCAGGCAAAAATAAAAGAACTTCAGGAATTAAAGGACCAGCTTGAAGGTATTGGGAAATATGACAAAGGGGGAGCAGTCATGACAATTTTCTCCGGAGCGGGCGGCGACGATGCCGAAGATTTTTCGGCAATGCTTTTCAAAATGTATCAGAAATATATAGAAGACAAGGGTTGGATTATTAATATTCTTCACCGGAACGAAAATAATCATGGAGGATACAGGAATCTTACATTTGAAATTCAAGGGAAGAATGTCTACGGAACCCTAAAAAATGAATCAGGAGTTCATCGGCTTGTCAGAATTTCCCCGTTTAACGCCAAGAGTCAGAGGCACACTTCATTTTCAATGGTTGAAGTGATTCCCAAATTCGAAAGTGTAAAGGAGATGGACATTTCAGAGGATGATTTAGATATTTCTTTTGCCCGATCATCAGGGCCGGGGGGACAAAATGTAAATAAGAGAGAAACGGCTGTCAGAATTGTGCACAAACCAACTAAGCTTTCTGTACATGTAGAAAGTGAAAGAAGTCAAGAGCAAAATAAGGAAAAAGCGCTGGAAATTCTTGAAGGGAAGATATATCATATTGAGGAAGAGCGTAAGAAGAAGAAAGAGCATGGACTTTATGTTTCAAAAACTACCGAGGTTGAATGGGGAAACCAGATTCGCTCCTATGTTCTTCATCCATATAAAATGATTAAGGACCACAGAACAGAAGTGGAAGTCAGGGACGTTGAGGGTGTTTTAGATGGTGGGTTGGAAGAATTTATTAAAGCAGAAAAAAATCTCTAATAATGATTCACTTTGATAATGTTTCAAAGATTTACTCTGACGATTCTGTAGCCTTAGACAAGGTGAGCTTTACCGTTTTACCAAAGGAATTTGTCTCGATTGTTGGTGCTTCTGGAGCAGGGAAAAGCACCCTTTTAAAAATGCTTTTAGCTGAAGAGAGGCCGACAGATGGAGCAGTCTTTTATAGTTCGGCAGATGTTTGCTCTTTAAGTAAAAATGAATTAAATGACCATCGAAGAAAAATTGGCACTGTCTTTCAGGATTTTCGGCTTTTACCAAATAAGACTGCTTATGAAAATATTGCCTTTGCCATGGAAGTCGCTGGCAAGAGTGATGAAGAAATTGAATCTGATGTGCCACACGTTCTTGAGCTTGTAGATTTAACCGAGAAAGCATGGAATTTCCCTCACGAACTCTCTGGTGGAGAAAAACAGCGTTTAGCTATTGCAAGGGCGATTATAAATCAGCCGGAGGTTGTTATTGCTGACGAGCCAACTGGGAATTTAGACCCTATAAACACACAAGAAATTGTTCAGATTCTGAAGAAAATTAATGACCTCGGCACGACCGTTATTCTGACGACTCACAACAAAGGTGTGGTTGATTCACTCGGCAGGAGAGTTATTACTTTAGATATGGGTAAGGTTGTTAGGGATGATAAATCTGGTAAATACACTTTGTAGTAGAATATGTTTATGATGTGGACTGACTTAAAGAGAATACTTCGTTCAGGTTTTGTTGGCTTTTGGCGAAATGCTTTTGTTTCGCTGGCTTCAACTTTGGTTATGGCTCTCTCCCTTTTTATCATTGGTGCCCTGATTTTTCTGGGGGCAATGTTTGATACTTCATTAACTCAATTAAAGGATAAAGTTGATATCAATGTCTATTTTTTAACTACTGCTCCTGAATCAGAAATCTTGGACTTGAAAACTCAAGTTGAAGCTTTACCGGAGGTTGGCCTTGTTGAATATGTAAACCGTGAGAAAGCACTTGCAGTTTTTAGGGAAAGGCACGAGGATGACCAGCTTATTTTACAGGCTCTTGATGAACTTAATGAAAATCCGCTGGGCGCGAATTTAAATATTAAAGCCAAAGAGACTTCTCAATATGAAGGCATTGCCAAATTTTTGGATTCACAGAATGCTTTAGCTTCCGGAGACGGGAATGCAATTATCGATAGGGTTAACTATTACCAAAACAAAGTAGCAATTGACCACCTTAATAGTATTATAGATTCAATTGAAACACTCTCTTTAGCCCTAGTATTCCTATTTATATTTATTTCCATAGCTATGACGTTTAACACGGTTCGCTTGACGGTTTTTACAGCAAGGGACGAGATTTCCGTAATGAAACTAGTGGGGGCAGAAAACAAATATGTCAGAGGGCCGTTTGTGGTAGAGGGCGCCCTATCTGGGGTTATTTCTGCCTTCATTGCTCTTATTCTCTTTTACCCATTAACTCTTTGGCTCGGTCCTTCAACCGAAACCTTTTTTGGGGGAATTAGTATTTTTGACTACTATCTAAACAACTTTGGTCATATTTTTCTAATAATGCTTGTTGCTGGGATTGTTCTCGGGGGCGGTTCAAGTTATCTAGCTGTTAGAAGGTACTTGAAAATCTAGCTTTTAAATTCTAAAAATTTGAGTTATCTTAATTACGAATGCCGGATCGTCTAATGGTAGGACGTTTGGTTCTGGTCCAAAAAATCGGGGTTCGAGTCCCTGTCCGGCAGCAATTTGGTATAATGACATATATTATTAATTATAGTTCTGGCCGATGTATTAATCCGTGGCTCTGGGGCATGATAAAGACCTCTAGTAAATAATGCAAAAACCCAAAAATTGGCTTATAAATTCTTTACTTCTTTTTTCTTTGATTGGCATGCTGAATGCTGGCTATTTAACTCTTACTCATCTACAGGGAGGGGAAGCCGGATGTTTTCTAATTCAAGATTGTGACATAGTCCTCCAGAGTGAATATTCGGAACTTTTCAATATACCAGTAGCCGCCTTTGGACTGATTTACTACGCAATTATATTTTTTGCAACTCTCTTATATAACATTAACAGGAGCACCCTTCTAATCAGAAAGGTTGCGAAGTTTACGACTATCGGGCTTCTTGTTTCTTTTTGGTTTATTTATCTTCAAGCTTTTGTCATAGGAGAGTTTTGTGTATATTGCATGGTTTCTGCTGCGACTTCCATTGTCCTTTTCTTATTAGGGATGTATGTTTTGAAAAAAGGGGTTGATTCATATGATGGAGAAATGATAAAATCCTAAGACTTAAATTATTTTTTTAATTAAACACAAAAAATATGTCTAAAAAAGTGGAGATTTACACAACACCAGCCTGTCACTTCTGCCATGCAGCCAAAGAATATTTTGGTGAAAAGAATATAGAATTTACGGATTACAATGTGGCAACTGATATGGAAAAAAGAAAAGAAATGATAGAAAAAACTAGTCAAATGGGTGTTCCAGTAATCATAGTCAGTAATGGTGCAGAAGGAGAGCAGCAAGATATTGTTATTGGCTTCGATGAGCCCAAATTAGCCAAACTTTTAGGTGTTTAAACCTTAAAAACTTTTCCACAAGTGTTCTAAGTTGTGGTCTAATTTTGTTCTATCATTTAAATAACCTTTTATTTATTTGTTTTGAGCTTGTCGGAGCTCAATTCCTTAAGGTTTTTTAATATTAATGCTAAGAAGATTATGATGACTTTAGCTTTAGCTTTGGTGGCAGTGGCATGGCTTATTCAGCTTTTGTATGCCTGGGGAGGACACAAGAGCGTCCATGTCTACTTTACCTTAGTTTATGCCTTGGGTACGGCCTTGATAATCATTGAAGATTGGAGTGGAGGACTGACTTCAGACCTATGGTTCCACATAGCAGCGTTTGTCTTTGCTTTGCTGGTATACCTAAAGAGCCGATAATTTTAGGAAATGTTTTTACGAACACCCCTTCTTTTTGGAGGGGGTGTTTTGTTGTTAAAATCTACTCATGCATGAAGAGTTATACAGCAGTAGTGGAAGCAAAAATAATACTGGAATTTTGGTTGCTATTGATGTTCTCGCCGTTATTGAAGGGTGATTTAAAGGGTATCCTTAAGGGTTAATGAGTATCGAAGTCCCCAAAGCATTAAAATTCCCAAGACTAAGAACAGATATTTTATACCAACGAAAGGCAGAACAAGTGTTGCAAGAAGAGGGCCTATTATAAAGGCGATTGGTCCAGTCATTCTGAAAAATCCAAGTAAGTTGGAATCACTGCCATCTATTTTTTTAAAGAAGTATGTCTCACTCATAATATCAACCATACTTGCTCCGATTCTGGTAACCAAGAGAACCAGTGCCCAGACTAAAAAGTTTGAACTATCAACAAATGAAAGATAAGCTGTCGAAACTGCGACAATAACGAAGCCTAAGCTCAAAAGTTCTTTTTCTCCGATATATTTGTCAGCAATTTTGCCAAGAGGGATTCCCAAAACCACAAAAGGCACAAGCATGATGGAGAAAATTAAACCGATTTCACCCCAGCTAAAACCAATATGTTCGTGCAGGTAAATCGGCGTATAAATAACCATCCAAGAATAGAAAAACCGTAGCATAATATTTGACAAAAATATTTTTCTAATGCCGTCACGGTTCATCATTATCTTGAGGGTTTTCCAAAACGGAAAATGGTCGTAAGCAGGATCCTTAAAGTTACTGAATTTTTTAAAGAAGATAATTATGACTGGAATTGCAGCTAAGGCAGTCAGGGCATAGAGTCTGGTGTAATTGTCGTCACCCAAAATAAATCCAGCCAAAACAGGGGAAGCAACCCAGGCAACATTTGAGGATGAGAAAAAGAATCCTCTGATGCCTCCAGTTTTGCTATCGGTAGACAAACTTTCCAAGAAGACATCTGAATTAAAAGCCGCAACCCTAATTAAGCTAATGCTTCCAATGAAAGCGATAATGATAAAAATTGGATTTTGGGTTATAGCCAGAGAAACTACTGCCAGTGTTTCAATTCCAAGAATAGTAACGGCTACTTTGAAATTACCAAATCTTGTTAGGATTTGCGGAACAAAGGCGAAGATGATAATTGTCAAAATTGAACCAATGGTGTAGATGATTCCAATAAATCTCTCGGCCACGAAATTACTTAAGAAAGTTGAGTTGACATAAGCCGGCAGGGCAATATGAAGACTCAGAAAGAATGCCACCAAATAAAGTGCGGTAATTTTCTGTTTCATTAGACCCCTATTATAACAGGAATTACCATTGGGGACTTAGCTGTCTTCTGAAATAGAAATTTTCGAACATCATTGGTTAGGGCGTCTTTGATATAATCAAAGTTTATAGGGTTCATGCCTTTAGTGTTTGATTCCACACTCTTCTTAATGATAAGTCGGGTTTGAGCCAATAAATCCTGCGACTCTTTCACATAAACGAATCCTCTGGCAATAATATCGGGTGATTTTCGGAGAGATCCAGTTCGAGGATCGATTGAAGCTACAACTAAAACAATCCCATCCTCTGCCAAAAGTTTTCTATCTCGGATGACCATCTCTTGAGTACCGCCGACAGAAAAGCCGTCCACCATAATAGTGTTTGATGCCGCTTTTTCCTTTCTGATATTTATTTTTGTGCCCTTATCTGTGATTTCGATAACTGAGCCATTGTCAGGAACAACAATATTTTCGGGTCTGGTGCCAAGCGATTCCGACAACTCCGCATGCATTTTCAGCATATAGTGATATCCGTGAACTGGCATGAAGAATTTGTAATCAACTTGTTTGTGAACCCATGTGATTTCTTCCCTGTAAGCATGTCCGGATGCATGGACTTCTGCATCAAGATAAGTAATAACCTTTGGGTCATGCCTGTAAAGATTGTCTTTCAGTTTGGTAATAGCTCTTTCGTTTCCGGGGATAATTGACGAAGACATCAAGACCGTGTCATTTTTATTAAGTTTGATATGCTTGTGTGTTTTATTGGCCATTCTCATTAGCCCCGCAAACTGCTCACCTTGGGCTCCGGTTGAAAGGATTAAGATTTTATCTGGCGGGTAATCTTCCATAGTTGCGACTGGGATAATATTATTTGTCTTTATTAGTCCCAGTTTTTTAACAATCTCAATGTTGTTTTTCATACTAAACCCTTCAATAACGACTTTTTTATTTAATTTTTCTGCATAATTTATGAAGGAGATAATTCTGTCGATATGTGATGAGAAGACTCCAATAATCAACCGACCTCTGGCGTCTTTAATTATCTTTTTAACGTTTTCTATAACAATATCTTCTGGCAAAGACCAGCCTCGTCTTTCAATATTTGTCGAATCAAGTGTCATCATCAAGACCTTTCTGTTTTTGAAAAGCTTGTATTTATCAACCTCTCTCTTACTTGGAATGCCGTCGTGGTGGTCAATCTTTAAATCGCCGGTATTAATAATATCTCCATAAGGAGTCTCTACAATAATCCCCATGGAGTCTGGAATGGAGTGGTCGACCTCGAAGAAGCTAACAGAGAGGTCACTGAATTTAATTTTCTCTTTACCCTTAACTATTTTTATATTAAGAGCTGGTGAAGTAGGGAATTCCTCCTGTCTTTTCATAATCATCATTGTGCCGAACTCTCTGGTATAAATCGGAGGATTACCAATTTTGTCCATGACATAAGGGATTGCTCCAATATGATCAAGGTGTCCATGTGTAATCAAGAGTGCTTTAATTTTGTGCTTTCTTTCTTCAAGATATTTTGTGTTGGGCAGAATGAAGTCTATACCCGGAGTGTCCTCTTCTTTGAATTGAAAACCAGAATCAATAATAACGATGTCATTGCCGTACTCAACAGCGGTCATATTTTTGCCGATTTCCTCGACTCCACCAAGGGTAATAATTCTTACATCACCTTTTTTCAAATCTGGAATTTTATGTAATTTTTCGGTATTAATATTAACCCTTGGGATTTTTTTTGGACCCCTTTTCATTCGCATACTTCTCTTTCCTTTGTTTTGACTAAAGCCTTTTGGAGAAGAAGGCCGTCTAGCCACTTTTTGTTTTTTGTTCACTTTCAAATTAATAATTAACTGTTAATTTGTGAAGAATGGCCAGACTCTGTCGGTCTTTAAGTACCATTCATCCACATGTAAGAATCGTTCTGCTGGGGTTGTAACGATTCCAACACTAAGACCTTTAATTTTTTTATTTGTTGCATATATAAAATCAGGCGAGTAAAGAAAGACTGCCGGAATATCGTTTTCAATTTCTCTTTCAAATTCAATATACAGATCTTCTTTCTCCCGTCTAGTTGAAGTTGTTCTAATACCTTCGAGCAAACTATCAGCTGTAATGTTTGTATAAAGGGCGATATTTAAACCAGGGTCGTTTCGTTGTGAAGAGTGCCAAAAAGCGAAGAGGTCAAAATCTCTGCCGACTATTTCTCCAAATAGAAGTGAGTCATATTCTCTTGGCCTTATAACTTCTTGATTCAAAAGGCCGGTTTCAAAAAATCTCAATTCAATTTCTGCTCCAATTTTCTCCCATTCTTCCTTTAGAATATTCGCGACTGATTTCAACTCTGGTGCATTTGAAGTTGAAATTGAAAAACTTAATCTGTAGTCTTCTTTCTTCGTTTTTTTAATCATAATATTGTCACTGCCTCTTGCCCAGCCATTTCTCTCTAATATATTTATTGCTTCTTCAGTTGGATTCAAATTACTGTCTTCTGTTATTTTCACTTTTCTTCTAATTGAGATTCCTGGGGGAAGTGGCTCATCCACCGATGTTCCAAATTCGTTTAAAACTTCTGAAATGATTCTTTCTTTATTAATACCAGCATTGAGTGCTGCACGGGCTTCTATATTGGTAAAGACAGTTGCTTGGTTCTGGTTGAAAAATAATCCAAAAACTCTTGGGAGAGGAGAAGTGATAATAGTTGTACCCCTTCCTTTCAGGCTTGCTGTTGATTCCGGAGAAATGGAATGGATATTATTCACGTTTCTCTTATTAAAGGCTCTTATCAGCTCTCCTTCGCTGTCGTAAAATTTCAATTCAATTTCCTGAATAAATGGTTCTCCTAAAATATGTTCACCAAAGGCGGAGAGCTTATATGATTCTGGAATGCCGGATGAATTCTTTTTAATATCTTTGACTTCATATGGGCCAGAACCAATTGGCTCAATATTAAAATCACTGAATGTTATTTCTTCTACTTTTAACTCACCCCAGATATGGAATGGTAATATGCCGATTGTGGCATTTTCTAGAAATGGTGAGTAAGGTTCATTTAGACTAAACATCACGGTCTTATTATCAATTTTCTCAACGTCGATTCCTTCCCATGAAGCTCTTCTGGGGCTCTTTAATAAATCGTTTTTAGCCATTTCTACTGTGAAGACAATATCATCAGCGTCGACCGATTCGCCATCATGGAATACTGCATCCTCTTTTATTATAAAAATATATCTAAGGCCTCCATCTAAAATTTCAACGCTCTCAGCTAAGTTATTAACCAAGGCCCCTTCAGCGGTTGCCTTCATTAATCCTGAATAGACTAAGCTGGTTAAATCTCTGTCGGTGTCCGAAATAGCCAGAAGGGGGTTGATAAATCTAGGAGAGCCGATTACTCCTTCGGTAATTTTTCCACCCTCTCTCGGTATCTCAACTGTTAAGGCACGACTGGCTCCCATTAATAAGAGGAAAGTACTTAAAATTAAAAGGGCAGCGAAAGCGTAAAAGGTTACTTTATCTTTGAAATTAAGATTCTGAATAGAAGCTTGAAGTCTATCCAGAAATTTTATATTGATTCGCTTTTTAAGTTTATTTCGTAAGTCGTTCACGGATTGAATAAGAGTACAGGGAAGTTCCATTTGTGATTATTGGAGACCAGTCCTTACAAGTAAAGAGTATAACAAGGTGGATTATATTACAAGCCCGACTGCACTTTCCCATTAAAGGAAAATGACGCTGGGCAATCTATATTATAAGGGCGATAAATGCCGAAACGGCAAAAAGAATAGCAATAATAATTGTCGCATTGAAAATGTTTTTTTCCATACCTCTTCTAGTGTGCTGTCCTGAACCGTCTCCTCCGCCAAAGGCGCTTCCAAGACCAGCATCAGACTGCTGTAAGAGAACCCCTGCAATCAAAAGGACGCTAAGGGCTATCTGAATTATAGGCAATATTTGAGCCATGTTTACTCTGGGATTATACCAGTAAGCTAAGGGAAATCAATAGCCTTGAAAACTCTATGAAATTATTTTTGATATAATGATTTCATGTCAAAAGTTTATGTGACAAGAAAAATCCCTGAAGTTGGAATCAAAATGCTCCAAGACGCAGGGCACGAGGTTGATGTCAGTGCCAAAGACGGAGTTCTTACCAAAGAAGAGCTGACAACAGAGCTTAAGAAAAAAGAGTATGACGCTGTACTTTGCCTTTTAACAGATCAGATTAATGGGGAAATTTTTGACGCAGCTCCGAGTGCAAAAATTTTCGCCAATTACGCAGTTGGCTATAACAATATTGACATAAAGGAAGCCAAGAAAAGAGGAGTTACAATTACTAATACACCAGGTGTTTTGACCAACACTGTCGCTGAGCACACCATGGCTTTAATGCTTTCTATTACTAGGCGAGTAACCGAAGGAGATAAATTTACGCGGGAAGGGAAATACAAAGGCTGGGCACCAGAATTACTTTTAGGAACTGATTTGAAGGGGAAGACCTTAGGGGTTTTGGGTGCGGGACGAATTGGTTATCGTGTTGGTTACCATGCTCACAAGGGTTTTGATATGAATATTATCTACTACGACATTAAACAGAATGAACATTTTGAAAAAGATTTAAGTGCGAAATTTTATGATACACCAGAAGCAGTTTTGAAAGAGGCAGATGTCGTGACCATTCATGTTCCACTTCTTCCATCAACAAGACATTTAATAAATAAAGAACGCCTCGCTATGATGAAAAAAGGTGCGTACTTAATTAATTCCTCCAGAGGTCCAGTTGTAGATGAGTTTGCTTTGGTTGATGCACTAAAATCTGGAAAGATAAAAGGTGCCTCAATTGATGTTTTTGAAAAAGAGCCAGAGCTGGCTCCTGGTTTGGCTGAATTACCGAATGTTGTGATTACTCCGCATATTGCTTCAGCAACTGAAGATACGAGAGGTAAAATGAGTGAAATTGCAGCGCAAAACATCCTAGATTTTCTAGCTGGGGGAATTCCTGAAAATATAATTAAGTGATTATAAAAGCGACGAAGCCGACGACACCACTACGTAGTATCGCCAGCTTCTTTTTTGGTGTTTCACTCTCTGTTACGCATTCTTCGTGACCGAGGGTGCTTCATGTCCAGTATCGTCAGACCCAAGGTCAAGATAATCGCTATTCCGAGTCCGACAATGAGCGGGATTCGAACACTCTCAAAGTTACTCAAGTCACCATTCGAGCCCACAAGGACCGATACGATTACAACCAAGACAGCAAGCATTGTTACTTCACCAATTTTCACAGCCACCTCACTTTCTATTAAAGGTAGTACATCATTTAAATAGTTTTGTCAAGTATTGTTCCGTCTCCCATACGACGCTCGACCGAAGCGAGGCGACTTCCACTAGCTTGAAAAATTCCAACTGGCGGTGTTTCTTGAACGAAGTTCGAACTCTGTATGAACAAAATCCTGCGGATTTTGATTAGCTTCGCACGCGCGGAGCGCGTGGTGGCTTTGAACCAAGTCGTACGCTCGGATTTCGTAGTAATACTGACAATCCGCGCCTCGCGCTCCTTCCAGTCGCGAACCAAAACCAAAAATTTCCTTACCTTTCCTTTTAAAACGGCGGGGGTGCAGGGGGGAGCCGCAAAAAATTGATAGGAAATTTTATGGTTTTGTTTTCGCCGCTTCATTCCTCCAAAAAGGACTTATATTTATATCTAGGTCAGTGCCAATATTCCGTCCGTCCTTTTCTCCGTCATTCGCGTCGAGCGATGCGCTTCCTCTCCACGTTTTGTGGTATTTTGAGAGTCCGCTCACACTTCGCAAGCACCTCGCATTGGCCGCTCGCTTCGCTCACGATGCCTGCTCGGTGTTGCTTTGTATTCGTTCTGTGGCTTCGTTTAGAGTTTTATGTAGATTGTACGGAAAGAAAGGGATTGTGCTACGCACAAGTACCACTTTCTTATCATAGTAACAAATTTTTATTAAAACTTATTTTTCGATTATAGGAATTAGCAATTGATTGGAATATCCTCCCGATGAGATAATCT
>PBQF01000038.1 GCA_002724975.1 Parcubacteria group bacterium | reverse complement strand
TGCAACTCCCGGGTGTTTATCATCTGTCGCCAGATACACTTTCTCGGCTTCTCTACCTTTGTCCGACTTATAAATATCACTAATTTGTATCTTTCCGATTACGCCATCAGATTCAGTAGATAGGGTGGCTTCTTCCACTCCTTTTAGATTAGACACTTGTTCTGCAGAAATGGGAAGTGTAATCGGAATAGACCAGACACTTCCGTTTGCCAGTCTCATCTCTTCCACCACTGAGGAGTAATCCTGCTGACTCATAAATCCCGTTAGGGGACTACAGGCACCAGTAGCTATCATTTCCAAATCTGACTGACTTCTCCGGCTGAGAGTAATGGTTGTCAAGGTCGCATCCATTTCCTCCGGATGAGGTACCATCCTATCAACCAAAGGACCGCCATGGGCGTTAATCATGAAATAATACTCCTATTCATTATTGAAACAGTCATTTAAAAGCTGAGGAAATTACAAAACCATTGACTGCTCTTGCGAATAAAATAATCTACAGGTAATTTCCAACTTCCAATGTCAGAAATAATACATCAATTGTCAAAAGCCACTCGATTCATCTCTTCGCCGATGAGAGTTTTGCCTAATTTCATTATCATCGGAGCACAGCGTAGCGGCACTACATATCTGTATAATTTACTGAAATTTCATCCTTCAGTTCTCCCCGCTTTCAGAAAGGAAGTTCATTTTTTCGACAAGAATTATCATAGAGGTCTTGCTTGGTATAAAGCCCACTTCCCCACCATTATTGAGAAAATTATTAACAACTCAACTAATAGCTGCAGAACAATAACTGGAGAAGCGTCTCCTTACTACCTGTTTCACCCTCACGCACCAGAAAGAATACGAGATCTATTACCAGAAGTAAAACTCATAGCTCTATTGAGAAATCCAACTGATAGAGCTTTTTCACACTATCATTTCGCTGTAGAAAGACAAGCTGAGTCTAGACCATTTCTTCAAGCAATTAAAGAGGAAAAAGAAATGCTTAAAAAGGAAACTGATAAAGTGATGAATAATCCACACCATCTTAGTTTCCTTCACCAAATGCACTCTTATTTAACTAGAGGACTATATGCTGAACAGTTGAGAGCCTGGTACAGATTATTCACTAAGCAGAAAATACATATAATCCTTAGCGAGGATCTGTTTGAAGATCCTCAATCAGTATTAAATAATCTATATAAATTTCTTAGTATCTCACAAATAGATATCACTCTCTCTCAAGAAAAAGTAAATAAGGTCAATTACGATAAGATGGATGCTGTCACTAGGAAACTTCTAACCAAATTTTACCGTCCCTTTAACAGAGATTTGGAAAAGCTAACAGGTATAAGCATTAGCTGGGATTAAAGTAGTCTAACCTGAAGTTAATATTAAGGAGTACTAACTAATTTATAAGCGTGTAAAGTTGCCTTCATATAACCCAGAATAGTAGATATAACTCATAATATACTAGTCTTTAGCAGATCTCAGATAAGGAACCCCAAAAGTAATTCCAATTAACAAAACAATTATCGTAAGTAATGTTCTGCTTATAGTGCGAGAGAGCAAATAGGTTTTGTCATTGTAATAAAACTTCACATCGTGTACACCTTTAGGAATAGTAATAGATCTTAATACATGGTTCGTCTGATAGATTTGAGTTTCTTTATCATCGACTACAGCTTTCCAACCCGGTTCATAGTAATTCTCTGAAAGTACTAGTAAACCACCATTATCACTTACTGTCTTAAGTATAATTTCATTCTCTGAATAATGAATTATTTCTACTTTGTCCTTACCTCCCATTTCCAATATTTTATCATCAAAACCTAACACTACCGCTTCTTTCCTAGGATTGAATCTTGGATTCAAAGTAGCTGCAAAAGATTCTTTGCGACTATCCACACTTACAATATTATGAACTATCCATGCACGAGGTAAAACAAGTCGATTTTCATAAATATTTGAGTTATTATCAGTTTTATGAAAAAAAGGTTCTAGGGATTGTCCTGATATAAGATACTTTACATTTAGCATATCAAGAATCGGTTTTCGAACTTTCAAAAGCTCATTTTTTTTCGATAAGGGTACTTTTGAATTCGGTTGACTTAAAATATTCAACCCACTACCATCCATTAGATCCTGATAGGTTCTGAGCTTAACAGGACGATAACCACTGATACTTGATATTCCAAAAAAACCGTACCAATTGGTGTTGTAACTGTCTAGTGGTAATACACGGTAAAGTGATTTGTCCTTTTTCAAAAAACGAATTTCATCACTTTTTTTATACTGTCTTGTGAGTGAAGTAGCAGATTTCAAATCGAGGAATTCCATATCTACTATCCCTAAATCTATTACAAATAACACGATGATGATCATTCCAAAAAGACGAGCATTTACTACCTTATTCCTTTTCAACAATAAAGCAGCGAGTGCGCCACCCATAGCGAGGAGGGAAAGCATCAGCCCCTTGTTGAAGAGATCTAATCTTGTAGCTTTTAATCGGACTAAGATAGATTTCGGTATTTCCTGCCCAGCCTTGCTGAACATTTCAGTTGATAAAAATCCATCACCAATTAGTATCAAAAATAGAGAAACTCCCGATAATATACCTAATATGATCAGCATAGTTTTCACTAACTTGCTTGATTCTCCGTTCTGACTCCTCTCAGGTAAATTTATCAGATTTTCCATGCCTTGAGCAGAAACAATACCTAGTGTAACGGGTAGGAGCGCATATATCATAGAGGGTACACGGAACTTATCAAACATGGGTGCCAGCTGGTACAACGGTTTGAATATAAGAGGAAAATAATGCCCAAAACCTGTAATGATAATCAATATAGATACAACTCCCATAGGAATTATTATTTTATGCTTTCTAAACCACAAGCCAGGAATTACAAGGATTATCATCAGAACACCAAGATAGTGAGTCGATTGAGTAAATGACATGTGTCCCCAATAGGCAGCAGATTTCAATCCCTTAGACGAAAAATTCTGCAGACCGTAGAAATATGGGTAGAGAAATGAGACTGACTCTTTTGGATGAAATGACCACGCCGTCACATAGTCCCACTTTGCACCTTCGTCTACCTTCTCCGACTCATCGAGTACTGAAGGTGAGCCTCTAGTAGAATGACTTTGAAACTCGTAAATAGATAAATAAGGATCCAGAACCAGAAGTGCCATCAGAGACAGACTAGCGAAGAGTACTAATATCGTTTTCCCTTCTTTTTTTGTCTTCCATTTTCGATTGATCACTGCTCTTATCTGATCCCACATAAATAAAAATACAATTACCATCCAAGTGTAATAGACAATTTGTACATGTTTTGTCCACAGCTGCAGGGCACCTACCAATCCCAAGAAAAGGACACCCCTCCACGATGCTGATTTGGTGACATAACGATAAGCCAACATAATCCAAGGAATATAACAAATGGCATAAAGTTTGGCGGGATGACCAGCATTAATCAATCCAAAGTAGTAAGGTGATAGTGAAAAAGCTAATCCACCAAACAGACTTGGTAAAATAGAGATATCTATCCTTCGGAGGAAAAGAAACATGCCAATCCCACCAAGAAACAGATAGAACAAATACCACAAACCTTGGTTAAAGAGGATAGGATCCAGTAGCAGTTTCATAGGATTTGAGGGCGTATAGATAAAACCACCATACGAGGGCATCCCCGAGAATAAATGAGGATACCACTGAGGAATATCCTCATTTACCTGTGAATATTCGTTAATCCAATTATTAATGGCGTGCCTTGAAACTATATCACCTGGCAAAGGAATCTCATCATAAAACACCATTTCGTGTAAAAATAATAGCACTACAATAAACAGCATTACAATCGCTATTATAGTGTTAGTTGACTTCATAGATTGCGATGTAATGATGGGAGTCTGACTCTCTGAAAGAGGGATTTTACACCAGTAATTTCTTTCTTTCCGATAATTCCAGTTAATCTAAGAAGAATTACGAATGTAACTAAACCACTCAGACTAATGATTTGGCGTACGTCGGTAAACTCGGCCTGAAGAAAAATAACACCCGCGAACATAATAGCTGTAATAGAGAAAAGAGCAAACACTCTCTTCCAAGCCCAATCAAGACGAACAAAATTTTGGGAAATAATATAGACTAAGCCACTTAGCAAAGTGTAAGAGATCAGCGTAGCCCAAGCAGCACCCCACATACCAAACTTCCTAATAAGAAAATAGTTCAATACCAGATTTATCACCATCCCGCTAACAGAAGACAAGGTGAGCCAAATCGTTTTGTCGGTTAAAACAGTTCCAGCCATAAAAAACTGTCTGAATCCATTTATCAGGTAAGCAAAGGCAACCACGGAAATGATAGGACTTCCGACTAAATACTCTTGACCAGCGAATACTCCTATCAACTCTTCAGAGAAGAAAGAAATTACCATAAATAAAAAGACCCCAACTGTAGAAAAATAAAACATAATATCTCTTAAATACTGTCTTGACTTTTCTCCAATTCCCATTTTGTACATCATTGGTATCCATCCTCTCTGCAGAGGCATGACAAGGATCATGTTGATAATCATCCCAAACTTATAGGCTATGTAATAAATTCCAATATCAGTTAACTCAATGTTAAAACTCTTCAAGAAGTACCGATCGGAAAAGGATAATACCGGCATCACCAGAGTAAAAAGGACAAATGGCAGCCCAAATCTTAACAGACGGACATATTCGGCTGGAGACGGCCAACTTATGTATTTTATAAAAATCGCAATACTAGCAACAAGAAAAATTGGCGCAGATACGATAACTTTGGCCATGAGAACTCCCTGAAGTTCAGTTCCCCGTAGTACAACCAAGTAAACTGTTACCAAAAGTACCCCAACAAACTGAGACAATGAGAAAATAATATAACTCCCTGCCTTACCTTCGTATTGGAGCAGTGAGAGCAGGAACCGGAACCCGAAAGTAAAGAAAACATTCGTTAAGACAAGAAGGAGTAAGTAAGACTGATTATCTTCCAGGCCAAGAAAGGGAGCAGGGAATCTGTGGTTAAAGCCAATTAATCCGAGCAAAATAAAATTGACAACTAAGGTCCCAACGAAGGCTGTAAATATCATTCTCCGCTTTCCTAATTTACCTTTTGAGGGGAGATTACGCCAAAGGGCATTATTCATACCGAGAGGAACAACTGTCAACATGAGAATCTCTACCATCTCAAGAAGAGCCAAAATTCCAACATCCGATAATGTTAAATAGTGCGTGTAAATTGGAATAAGGAGTACGGCAGCAACTTTATTGAGTACGTTCCCAAGTCCGTATACGGCTGTACTCTTCCCTAACTGCTTAATCGGTTCTCGAATCGGCATCAGTTACATTAAGCACATTTTGGAAAAGATTCCTCATACGCAATAATACTTTCCTTCCAAAACTCCGTTTGATCGCTTCTCTCAGTTTTCCAGTGAAATACTCCCGATCCGTAGCAATGAGTCATAAACGGTTTATCATCGTACAGATAGAGTTCAAAATGTTTGGCTAGGTCTAGAAGTGAAGAATAACTTTCGTTCATTATTAATCTATCATCGTCAGCATAGACAGCTTCAAACACAAGTGGGAGGTAACTTCTTTCCCTCATGGATTCCACAATTTTTGATCCCGTGTCCGGCGAGCAGATACCAACTTTCCGTTCAAGTTTCTGGGCAAGTGACCTTAATCTGGCGTGTTTCCTCAATCTTTCCTTGCTGCAAACAGGACCAAGGCGCAATATTTTTCTGGCAAAGAAATTATAGCTTCGCCTCAGTGCTCCCGGAAAAGGATACCAATCAGGATGTAAGTTTAGAAGTGATTCAGTTTCAGTAAAAAAGAAAACGGGGCTAGGGAAATCGTGAATCTTACCAAGCTTCCACGGAGGATAGGGTGCTCCTAATGCACTGAAATCCTTTGATAATTCATTGCGGCAGATATCATCCCAACCAGGCTGGAAAACGTGGATGTCCGGATCAGTTATTAGAACGTAAGTGGCATCAAGATATTTCATCCCTATGTTTAATGCGGAAGCATGTGCGACGGATCTCTGTAATCCCTCGCCAAAGAAGGAGCGGATTTCAATATTAACATCCTCAGATATGACTGAAGGAAGTTCATCGTCCTTCCCATCTGAGTTGTCGATTACCAGAAATCTTAAGAGTTCTGGTCTCGCGGCTTTATCACACAGATTCTGCACCAAGTCTCTGATCAAAGCCGTTGAATACCAACTGACCGTGGTGATCTGAATCTCTCTTCTGGAGTTCAAAGTTATGACGTTAAGTTCCCTATGAGAATCTCGAATACAAATTATTTCGAAATTGCACTACGTCATCCAGTACAGATATTTGAAAATTATCCTCTTCTGGTATTCCCCGACTTCGGTCAAGTTTGGGATCAACAAATTCCGACACGATCTTATCATCAAACGGTAATTTAAAACTTGAGAAAATTGAACGACAGGATTCGATGGAATTGCTAACAATATCTTCGTAACGATAATACATAACTTGAACATCGTATTTGTCAATAGCTTCAAGTGCACGCATATAGTAACTCATCCAAAGCTTGAGACCGATTTCAAGTGGCAACTCGTTCCGCAGGTACAAGGATCGCGCAACACTGATCTCATTTCGAACAACCACTAGGATCCTGGTCTCTGTCAAGAATCCTAGTCCTTTCAACTCATTTAGCCAGAGGTTGAGCGTCAGGCAAGTTCTAGGATCTTTCCACCCCCAGTTCTGATATTCGGTTGAGTATTTGGATAACAGCTGTTTCATCTTCCTTCTTAGTCTTCCAGTTGCCTTAACGTCCGGGATGTCTATAGAATATGATTTAACGTCGTAGTTATGATGTGATAAAATCCTATCATTCACTTTTCTGAAATCTAAGTTTTCGTAAAAACCCTTTGGGTTCTGCGGCAGAGGTTTCGGACGAAATGTCTTTTCAGATCCCATTAATACTCCATTCAAATGCAGTATGCCTGCCACAGTTGAAGTTCCACTCCGGTGCATCCCCACAACAGGTATGATCATCGATAATAACTTCCGGAAAAACCTACCCAACTCTCTTTTTTTACTAAGCTTCTCATAAGAGCTAAAAGAAAGCCAATTCCGTACCCAACAATTTGGATTGGAATAATAAGTGAAACCAGACATGCAGTAAACAAGCTATTTTGCCTTACTCCTACTGATGCAGAAATGAACAATAATAATCCAAACCCAGTAAACAAAATTGGGAGAAAAATATTTGGTGATACTGTGCTTCCTATTATTACCCCAATTCCTAAAACTGTAACTAATGATGGTATAACATGAATTGGCTCCAGCATTTCCTTGTCGATCTTACTCAAGTTCACCCTCGCCACTCCCCAGTTAAACACCTGTTTAAAAAATCGTAATAGTGAAGTTCTACGACGATGATAAACGATTGCATCGGATAAATAAGCTACCTTTGCTCCGCTTTTGATAATCCTGTGGCTCAGCTCGATATCCTGACCATGTCTAAGCCCTCCAAATCCTCCCACCTTTTTATACAGTTTTCTGGTCATGCCCATATTGTGGCTTCGTGGATAGAACTTCGCTAATGGCTTGTCGGAATGACCTCTCATTCCACCTGTAGTAATAAATGAGGTCATGGAAAAATCAATCGCTTTCTGAAGAGGTGTGAAATCATCTTTGGAGGCATCGGGACCGCCGCATGCATCAAATCCTGTCAAAGTGTATTCTTCATAAATCGTAGCTAACCAATCCTCTCTCGCTTCACAATCAGAATCTATAAAAACAAATAGCTCTCCTCTCCCCTCCTCCATTCCAGCGTTCCTTGCTGCTCCCGGTCCTCTATTATCCTGAGATATATATCTTAGATCAAAATCTACTTCACTTGATTTATTACTAATTAATTCCTCACTATTATCTGTAGAACCGTCATCAACAATGATATGCTCAAACAGATAGTGATTCAGTGATTGTTTGGCTATAGAATTGATAAGATGCTCTAGTTCATCAGCTCGATTGAAGGTGGGTGTAATAATGCTGATAGTGGGAATATCGGGTGCCAAATTAATTCCTCATGACGAAAAATATGTTCGTGGAATCACTCGTCTTAATCTTCGATTACCTGATAACTCTGTTCTTCTCTAACCTTTTGTGTCCTGGCAATCATTTCTGCAATCAATCCAATAGAAAAGAACCACAATCCCAGGAAAAACAACATCGCTCCAAAGAGTATCAATGCGAAATGTTTCTGGAAGGAATGTCCAACGGCTATCTTGAGAACCAATACGTATGTTTCAATTGCAAACGAAATTAAGATGCTTCCTAATCCAAATAGACCAAAGAAATGTAAAGGCCTCTGATCAAACTGGTCCAGGAAAAGAACAGAAAGCAGATCAAAAAAACCGTGGAAGAATCTGAAACCCCCATACTTAGTTGTTCCGTATTTCCTTGGACGATGATTTACAACCACTTCTCCAATTTTAAAATTTCTCTGAGCCGCCAGAACCGGAGTATATCGATGCCGTCCACCATATACTTCTATAGACTTAACCACTTCCTTTCTGTAGATTTTCAATCCACAGTTAAAATCATGAATCTTTACTCCAGTTATTAACCTTGTTACAAAATTGAACATCTTTGACGGCAATCTTTTAGAAATGGGATCGTGCCGTTTTTTCTTCCAACCAGAAATAAGATCATACCCTTTCTCCAGTTCAGTAATCAAGTTGGGAATTTCTGATGGATCATCTTGTAAATCAGCATCCATTGTAATAACATAGTCACCAGAAGCCTTATCGAATCCTGCATTCAGCGCATTTGACTTCCCGGAGTTTTTCAGAAAACGAAGACTGACCACATGTTCATTCTGCAAGGCTTGATCTCTGATAAACTGTGCAGAGCCGTCAGTGCTTCCATCATCCACACAAATAATTTCATATTCGTAATTATTCTTTAGAACAGATGCTAGTTCATCTAATAATTCCGGCAAAGACTCAAGTTCATTATAAATAGGGATAATCACAGAG
>PBQF01000037.1 GCA_002724975.1 Parcubacteria group bacterium | reverse complement strand
TGTGTAACTGAGAGGGGATTGGTATGTGTAGAGTCTATATTTAAAGGCAGGCTTTTTGGATCAGCTTAATTTTAAGAAATTGCATGCGTGAAGAAAATGAAATGTATCTGTCCATTGTGATTCCTGCATATAATGAGGAAAAAAGAATTGGTTGTACACTTGAAAAGATAATAGGCTATTTGAAAACTAAAGATTATGAGTGTGAAATTATTGTTGTGGTTGATGGCAGTACTGACTCAACAAGAGAAATTATTCGAAAGTTTGAAGGAATGGATTCTAGATTAAGTGTCATAGAAAATAAAATCGGCAAGGGTAAAGGATATTCTGTGAGAAGGGGCATGCTGGAAACGAGTGGCAAATTTGCATTATTTTCAGATGCTGATTTGTCAACACCAATAGAAGAGATAGAAAAGCTGATCTACTGGTTAGAAAAAGATTGTGATATAGCAATAGGCTCAAGAGACTTGCCAGATTCTCAAGTTGAAATACATCAAACATTTTTGCGTGAGGGCATGGGGAGAATATTTAATAAGATTATGAATCTGATAGTATTTACAGGCTTTAAGGATACTCAGTGCGGCTTTAAATGTTTTAAGCGGCACGTGGTAAATGAGGTGTTCAGTAAGCAGAGAATCAACGGTTTTGCCTTTGATGTAGAAATTATTCAGATTGCCTTGCAACATGGATTCAAGATAAAGGAGGTACCTGTAAAATGGTTAAATTCACCGTATTCAAAGGTAAGCATTATGAAAGATCCTATCTTAATGCTTTATGATTTATTTAGAATAAAGTTTAATGATTTTACGAAAAGATATAATTAGTATTTTTATTGTACAAGAATAAATGAAATTAGTACTTATTCATCCTCCCGCAAAAACTGTAGTGGAAAAGAAAGATATTCCAGATTATCAGCATATTGGTCTTGGATATTTAGCTTCATATCTTGAGAATGCTGGCATTGAGGTAAAGGTTATAGATGCAAAACTAGAAAGATTGTCTTTAGAAAAAGTAGTTGAAATGACTTTAATTGAAAGGCCAGATGTAATTGGTATTACCGCAATGACACATGAAATTAACCAGGCTAGTGAAACAGCGATAGACATAAAGAAACATGTAAAAGCAGCATTGTTTGTAGTCGGTGGAGTGCATGTGACGGCTTTACCAATAGAAACCTTGAGTACATACAATGTATTTGATTTTGGTGTTATAGGAGAGGGTGAGCTGACATTATATGAGTTAGTGGAGGCATTATCACAAAGAAAGAGAGATTTCTCAAATATAGATGGAATTGTATACAGAAATGGTTCCAGCATAATGGTTAACAAAGAAAGAAGCTGGATTCAGGATTTGGATTCATTGCCGTTTCCCGCATGGCATCACTTTCCGAAAGCCACGGTTTACCGAATTAATACAGCAAGGGGTTGTCCATTTCCTTGTGTTTTTTGTATGCGGGCTTCCGGAAAGACTCAGAGGATAAGGTCTCCAGAGAATGTTGTCAGTGAGATGGAATACGTAATCAAAGAAAGGAAACCTGAGGAATTCAAGTTTTCAGATGAGACATTTACATTGAACAAGAACCACGTAAACAAGATTTGTGATTTATTGATAGAAAAGAATCTGCATAAGGAAATAAAGTGGGTTCCCACAACGAGAGTTGATGTAGTTTCGTTTGAGCTTCTCGATAAGATGAAGAGTGCTGGTTGTTGCGGAATAGAGTTTGGAGTTGAGTCCGGAAATGAAAAAGTTTTGCGTACAACGAGAAAGAATATTTATCTGGACCAGGCAAGGCAAGCAATATTTTTTGCTAAAAAGGTAGGGTTACACACAGCAGCCGCTTTTATTTTGGGTCATCCGAATGAGACTTTTGATACCGCATATGATACAATTAATTTTGCAGCACAACTGAATCCAGATGTCCTTCAATTAGGTATTATGGTTCCATATCCTGGCACAGAGGTTGCAAAGATGGCGGAAAGGGGTGAGGGTGGGTATAAAATCTTATCTAACAACTGGTCTGATTATAACAAACAGCTTGGTAATGCCTTAGAATTAGACTGTTTATCCAGAGCTGATTTGGAGAGATTACAGTTAATAGGTTATTTAAAGTTATTTGTTTTTAACAACCGATTCTTGGGTTTATTAAGATTTATTTTTTTCTATAGACTAGAGATGTGTTCTTATATTAAAAATGTTTTCTCGAGAAACAAAAAGGGAGCCCGTAATAGTGTGATTACTTTTTGTAAAACTGTTCAGTTGATTGTGGATAGGAGGATAAATTAATAGAGATTTTGCCACGAATTGCTATGATACTGAGATAAACTTATTTTATGAAAGAAGATATTCCTAATCTGTCGTATACTATGGGAATGAAATAGAAATAAGAGGTAAAATCTTGGATTATTCTGTTGTTACCCCTCTTTATAATGAGGATGAGACTCTCAAGCTTCTATATGAAAGGATTAAGAATGTCTTAGATTCTTTACCTGGGAATTATGAGATTGTCTTTATAGATGATGGTAGTACGGATACTTCTTATAAATTGTTGAAGGATATTGCGGCCTCTGACAAAGCTGTCAAAGTGATAAGTTTGGAAAGGAACTTTGGGCAACACAGAGCTCTTGCAGCCGGGATCTTGGAGGCGAGTGGAGACTATATAATAACGATTGATGCTGATCTGCAGAATCCTCCGGAAGAGATACCGAAGCTGCTAAGAAAAGTTGTAGAGGGTTTTGATATAGTTTCAGGGTATAGAATGGCGAGAAAAGATGTATTTACCAGGCGTTTTTGTTCTTTTCTGACTAACTCTGTAATTTCAACCATAACAGGTTTTAGAATGAAAGACTATAATTCTATGTTAAAGGTTTATAAAAGAGAAACTGCTAGAAGGCTTGCATTTGAGTTTATGAGGAGCGAATGTAATATAACAATGCTTGTAGCAAAAATTACTCATAATATTGCTGAGATTGAGGTTGAACATGATAATAGACACGCAGGCGCAACAAAATATAATTTCTGGAAATTAATCTCTACTTTTCTAACTATTTTCCGATATTACGAAACAATTAGTAACATACTGGCTAAAGAAGGCGACAAACCATTGTGTAGCATAGGAAGGAAGATTGAGAACGGTCAGGAAATTATTATTACCCGTTAAAGTAGATAAACGGGAATCTTTTGAATTCAAATATTTGCGAGAAGCAAAACTCATAATCATTTAAAAATATGTCAAAGGCTAACACAATTCAAAAAAAGGAAGGAAATCGCAAGGTCATTATAGGGATTAATTGTACCGGGTTTTGTTCATCCGCCTGTTTAGTTATAGATGGAAAAATCAAGTATGCGATAAGTGAGGAACGATTAACACGTATCAAGTATGATAGGTCTTTCCCAATAAATGCAATAAAATACTGTTGCGCGTCTGCCGGTATAGATCTGGATGATATAACAGATATTTTTATTAGCTGGCATCCACGTTTCTATATCCACCGCCGTAGTTCGATATATCGCCAGGCTATGGAAAACAGAGGACTGATAAGTCATTTAGCATTAAATGAGCTTGCTTCATTGCATGATCCGGGGAAACAGATAGAACCTCCTATTAAGGAAATCATACATCAAGTCAAGACTGTTAACTCCAGTTGGAATATCCATTTTGTAGATCATCATAATGCCCATTTAGGAAATGTCTATTTGCAATCCGGCTTTGATAATTGCGACTTCTTTTTATCGGATGGTTTTGGTGAAGTTTCAGCCGGAGTTGTTGGCAGTATTAATAGCTATAATATTAATGAATTTGCCTGGCATAGATCGCCGCATTCTTTAGGTTGTGTTTATTCAACTTTCACTGAATATATTGGTTTCAAAAGAAACAGTGATGAGTGGAAAGTTATGGCATTATCGGCAATGGCGGATGCTGAGAAGCACTATGATGTTATACGGAAAATGATAAAAATTGATGGTCTGAAGTATGAAGTGGATCTAAGTTTTTTTGAATACTATCTGTTTTATACTAATCAGTATTTTTCCCCTAAGTTGATTGAATTATTTGGCCCACAGTTAGAAAAAGGAGATGAAGTTGGTCCCAGGGAATACGAAATAGTTGCTGCCGTACAGAAAGTAGTAGAGGATGTAACCTTTGAGATCTTAAATAATTTGTATAAGAAAACCGGTAACAAAAAACTGGTACTCGGAGGTGGTTTTTTTATGAATTCGGTTTTAAACGGGAAGATTCACGAGAAGACACCTTATGAAGAAGTATTTATCGGTGGGAGCCCTAGTGATTCTGGGAATAGTATCGGCAGTTCGTTATATGGTTGGAAATATGTTTTGGGTAAACAACTTAGAATGAAACAGGCTAAACATAATTATTTTGGGAAAGAATATACCGACGAAGAGATCAAAAACGAACTAAATCGAAGAAAAATAAAATTTACCAGAGTGAACAAACCCGCATATGAAGCCGCAAAATTGATTCAGCAAAAGAAAATAGTTGGATGGTTTCAAGGAGCATCAGAGTTTGGTGAAAGGGCATTGGGGAATAGGAGCATTCTGGCTAGCCCGACTTCCAGCGATATAAAAGATATGGTTAATAGTTCTGTTAAATATAGAGAAGGATTTAGACCATTTGCACCTGCGGTACTTAAGGAAAAATATTGTGAACTTTTTGAGATCGGAGAAAATCAGGTATCATACTTTATGGAAAAAGTTTTTCGTTTTAAAAAGGACTGGCAGGAAAAGGTACCTGCGGTTGCACACTTTGACGGTTCAGGAAGGCTGCAAACAGTTGAAAGGGAAACTAACCCCATATTTCATGAATTGATAACAGAATTCTATAAAATATCGACATGCCCGGTTGTCTTAAACACTTCTTTTAATATTAATGGAATGCCATTGGTAGAAGCACCTGCAGATGCAATAGATTGTTTTTACAAATCTGGCTTGGATGTCTTAATCATGAGTGATTTCATGGTTGAGAAGTAGAAACAGATAAATGCTCTTTTTGTTGATTTCACAGATTATTGATTACCAACGAAGTGAACAATGATTTACGGAAGAGATAATATTAGCTTGTCAGAGGGTTGTGAATCTATTGTTTTTAAATTTCATTGATAGGCAAGCCAGGGATAAGAAGTTAACAACATGCAAAGTCTTCAGTAAACCACTCCCTCCAATTGCAGTTTATATTTATTTCACATATTGATGGATTTCATCTGCTGGCATAAACGCCATCTGTATATGTCTTGTTGGGCACAGGTATCCATAAATAGATACAAGTGATTCAAGAAGAACCATATATACAACCTCTTTTTTCTTTAATTTAAAGAGAAGTCGGATATTCAAAACTCAGTGACTGTAAATAACTTTTCGTATAGAACCTGTCTGACATTGGCATTCATAATCTTATTGGGTTTTGTTGTCAGGATTGTGGGTGTAAATTTTGGATTGCCTTTCCTGTACCATAGTGATGAACCAATTGTTGTTAATTATGCTTTGACATATGGTAATGGGGACTTTAATCCACATTTCTTTAATGTTCCACCCCTTTTATCCTACTTCTTATTTTTTGAGTATTCAGTTTATTTTGTTTTGGGGATGCTTTCAGGAGTTTTCAGCTCTTTACTTGATTATCAATTTCTTTATTTGACGGATCCAAGTTCTTTCTATCTAATTGGCAGGATTTCAATTGGAGTAGTAATCGGGACCTCGACAATATTTCTTTTGTATCTTATTGGAAAACGTTTTTTTAGTGAAGGAGTGGGATTATTAAGCGCTTTTTTCTTGTCGCTTACTTTCTTGCACGTTCGTGATTCGCATTGTATTTATTTTGATATTCCTTTGACTTTTTTTACACTTTTGACAGTTTATTTTATGTTTAAATTTATGGATACAAAAGCAACAAGAGATCTAACCCTGGCCAGTATTATGGTAGGAATAACTACGGCAATAAAGTACAACGGTGTGTTGGTGATTATTCCGGTTACACTTGCTTATTTTCTGATCTTTGTGAAAGATGGAAAGTCCCTAAAAGAAATAATATTAGATAAGAGATTATACATTATACCGTTTGTTAGCGGATTGACATATCTCATTTGTAACCCTTTTTCTGTAATTGATTTTCATCAATTTTTCCGTGATATGACATCTATGCCAGTGGGTCCGCCAGGTATTTTATTTCATTTGATGTGTTCTCTCCGGTTCGGGTTGGGTACTCCATTGCTAATTTTATCATTGTTTGGGGTTATATATTCTTTCTTTTGCCTGAGAAGTAAGATTACTGTGTTATTAGTCTTTGTGCTTACTTTTTATGTGGTCCTCTGTTATTCGAGCCAAAAAGCAGAAAGATATGTCATGCCGATGATTCCATTTTTAATACTTTTTGGTGCATTTTTCTTAACTGAGGCTTTGTCGAAGTTTAAAATGTCTAAGTCGAAAAGGTCTTTAATCTTGGTTTGTTCATCTATACTCATAATACTACCATCTACTATAAAGGTAGGTTATTCAAATTACCTTTTTCTACAAGAAGATTCAAGAACTATTGCCTGTAATTGGGTAAAGGAGAATATCCCTTTTGGTACGAAGATAGCCGTTGATATAACAACAAATTCGCATCCTCGTTTAGTTCGGTCAAAAGGCCAACTTAAAGAACTAAAAATGTATACTAAAAAAGCAATTTTTAAACGTCCTAAAGGTGCTATTGAAAAGAAATTAGATTTACAACTAAAAAACCCTCATTATCCTGTAGAAACATATAATCTTTTTTTCTTAAAGGATAATCCTGGTTTTGGCTTTACTAGTACATTTCCAGGTTTGCCATTTGAATGGGATGAAATAAGAAGGAAAAAGATTCAATATGTTATCATTGGCAGGAGTTTATATAGTTCCCAATTAAGAGAATTCTCTCAAGTAATTAACGAAAATGCTGAGCTAGTAAAAGAAATTAATCCTTATAAAGATAAAGATAGATTTCATACAACTGAACTAACAGGTGTCACGGGTGTGCATTTTGTTGACAGTGAATTAAGAGAGCGCGAAAGGAATGGTGACGTTATTAAAATTTTCAAGGTATTATATTAACTTTAAAACAGGAAAGATATAAAATTTGAATTATAAGCGTTGGAATAAATGACACAAAAATATGCAAAACCACTTATAGTTTGCTTCCTGCTTGTTGTCTTTTTTGTAAAAGCCGTAATCAGTATGATGCAGAAAACACCCACTGCTGATGAGGCTGCACATCATATAGCGACTGGATATTCGTTCCTGAAAACTAAGGATTTTCGGCTTAACTCTACCGGACCACCTCTTATGGAAGAATTATCTGCAATTCCTCTTCTTTTTATGAGGGATTTGGAAATTCCACTTGGCCATTCTTCTTGGGCAAAGATACAAAGGACTGAATTTGCTGAACAATTCTTATATATAGATAATAAAGACAGTTTCGAGAAGATTGTATTTTGGACTAGAATTCCCATGGTACTTACGGGTGTTTTTCTAGGTTTCCTGGTTTTTTTGTGGTCTAACAAGTTGTATGGTTTTAGATCCGGGGTGTTTGCACTGTTTTTATATGCTTTTTCTCCATCCATTCTGGCTCACACTCGGCTTGTTACAATGGATATCGGTGCAAGTTGTTTCATCTTCCTTGCAGTATTTTGCTTTTATTTGTATTGCAGAAATCCATCGTCTAGGAATCTAATCCTTTCAGGAGTAACATTTGGTTTGGCTCAACTTGCAAAATATACAGCAATATACCTATATTTCTTGTATCCAATCTTTTTTCTGTTGTTCTGGTACTTTCGGAAAAAAGATTTTATGGTGGACTATAAGATTAGTAAAAGTATCAAGAAATTA
>PBQF01000036.1 GCA_002724975.1 Parcubacteria group bacterium | reverse complement strand
GAAAAAACTATAGACAAGACGACTTTGAGTTTTCCCTTCGGGACGTTGCACTAAAACTCAATCCCTTACGGGAGAATATAACAAGGATTATGAGGTTACGAAGTCTTGCAGACTTCTTCACCCAAATCGTGCTACGCACGACTTCTCTTAATCCCGATGTTAGGTGAAATATATATTTAAAATTTAACTTTTATTAACTATGTTCAAAAAAATGAAAGGGTTCAAAACAAAGCATCAGATATTATTCGCTATAATAATTGGTTTTGCAGTAGTTGCATTCTGGCGGGGTGTATGGGGAATATTAGATACTTATTTATTTCCCAATAATTATGAGCTCAGCTCATGGGTTTCTTTAATTTCCGGTTTATTTGTTTTGATTGTTACCCGCCATGCAATAAAAGGATTAATGTAATTTTAAATATATACAACACCTAACAGCGTATATCAGGCTCAGAAAATATTAATTTGTTATGAATTTTAAAAAGTACTAATATTTCCCTCTCCCAAATTTTGGAAACTTTTGATATAATTTAAAAGGATTTTCCAAAACTTCGCATACTCTTAAACGTTAAGTGAAATTTCCTTCGTGGCGACAGATTTATTAACTATAATGTAAACTATAAAACTATGGCGATAGAAACCTTATACTCCAAAGAAATGGCAGAGTGGTATGACGAAATGTATTGTGATGAAGAAACCACTCAAAAGCAGATCAAATTTCTCAATAAAATATTCAAGAAGCATAATATAAAATCTGTGCTTGATATTGCTTGTGGAACAGGCAGGCATGCTCTTGAATTAAAAAAACTTGGCTACGATGTAGCAGGTTTGGATTTAGAACCTGGGATGATCGCTTACGCAAAGAAACTCGCCAAGTCTGAAAATCTCAAAATAGATTTCAGAGTTCAGGATATGCGCAATATCAAGCTTAACAAGAAATTTGATGCTGCTATTATTTTCTTTACAGCTTTTGCATATATGGATTCAAATGATGATGTAATCAACGCTTTAAAATCTGTAAATAAACATCTGAAAAAGAACGGCATTTTAATTATTGAAACGTTTTTTGGTTGGCCTAAAGTTGTTAGTGGTAAATTCAAAACAAACATTGTAGATAAAATGAAGAAAGACAATATGACCTATGAAGTGACTGATGAGAATTCATTAGATACCACTAACAACTACGTGTACGCTAAACGGACTCATATAAGAAAAATTGGTTCTACAAAATTAAAAACGTTGAAAGATAAACGGCCAACCAAATTGAGATTATATTTTCCAAATGAATTAGATCTCTTTTTCAGATTGAGTGGTTTCAAAACTATTGATTTTTTTGGAGATGTTGATGGACATAAGCTGTCTGAAAATCATAATAATAGATTGGTTTCTATCGCCAAAAAAGTATGAGTCGCCACTACGGAAACTTGCTCACTTCGTTCGCACCACGCTGCGCTCTCGTTACGCTACGCTCCACTCGGGTCACTTAACAAGGATTATGAGGAAAATGGCTCGGCTCGCCATTTTCCCAAATTTCTTCCGCTTCGCTCCAGAAACTTCTCATAATCCTGACGTTATGTGAAATAATATTTATTCTTTATTCTATAAATCAATATTATGTTTGATAAAAAAGAGCTTTGTGAATTTCTAGTAGAAGCAAAAAAAACCACTTATGCTGCTGGTGATTCGGCAAAAAAAATTATCAACGATGATAAATCTACCACTTTAATTTTCGAGAGTGGAGACTGGAAATATCACGATAATTATTTTGGTGGTGAGCCTTATGGTGGCAGAGAGGTTGTATTTTTTAAAGGTAAGCCAGTCTACATTATGACTTATTATGGGCAGGTTGATGATTCTGTATCTGATATCAACAAAGTTTATGGCATATTGATGGATGCGTTAAAATTAATTCCAGGAGATAAGCCATATCGTGGTCCTGAAAAATACAACAATGGGGATTTATCATACGAAAATAGTTTTACAGGAGAAGTTGACAATTTTTTTGGAGAAGAGTCAATATCTGAAAATGGAAACGAAATTTACAAAGCTAGGTATATTGGAGGTTTTGTAGATGTAAAAAAGGAAGAATAAATTTTACTCAAGGGGACGTTGCACTTTCTTTTTGGCACAAAAATAATATAATAAGGAAGCTAAAAAGAGCACTCACATAACACAGTATATCTGGATCGCTCGTGCCTTCGCTCTCCCATATTTTTCTCCACTACGTTCCGCAAAACATCAGATATACTGAAACGTTATATTCAATTCAAAAAATATTTTTCTAAGATGGATAAGGGCGATAGGCTTTCTAAAAAGGGGGATAAATTTGATTTTTTCTTAAAAGAAGTGATGAAAAAGAAATCCAAACCTAAGGGAAGAAATTTGAAGCCTTATGTGTATCGTGGATTTTTCTATTGCGGAGAGTGTGGTTGTTTTATCACTACTGAAACGCAGAAAGGTCATAACTATTTGCGATGTACCAAACGGAAAAATCCTTGTTCGCAGAGATATACACGAGAAGAAATCATCACTTCTCAAATTAAAGAGGAAATCAAAAAAGTTTCTTTGTCTTCCGCTTGGGTCGATGCGTGCGTGCAAGAATTAGAAAAGGAACGCACGCAGGAAAAACAAGCGGAAAGCTCTTTTGTGTTGAAGCTTCGAAATGAACTCATCGAGATTGAGCAGAAGTTAGATAGTTTGCTTGATTTGCAATTAAATGGAGCGTTGTCGCAAGATGAGTATATTGCAAAAAAGACAAAACTGCTCAATCAAAAAATCGACATTTCGGAGAAAATCACCGCTTCAAAGCAAAAGAGCGATAATCGGTTCGAACCTTTGATGCATTTTCTAAAAGCCACTAACCAAGCCGAAAAAATCGCTTTACAAGAAAACCCCGAACAGGGTCGGGATTTTCTCAAAAAGATTGGTTCGAACTTCCACATCGCCGAGCGCACACTCGCCGTGGACTTGAAAAAACCTTGGCGCGTAGCGCGTTCTTGGCATTCTGTGTCGCGCAGCATAGCTCCACATTCTGCCGTTTCGGGCAAAAGTGAAAATTGGCGGAGAGGACGGGATTCGAACCCGTGGAGGGCGTTAACCCTCACTCGCTTTCCAAGCGAGCACCTTAAACCGCTCAGCCACCTCTCCAAGTATTATCACTTTAAACTTTTAGATTACTTATTTCAAACAGAGAAAAAACTCGACATTGCCGAGTTTTTTCTTTTCTTACGCACGAGAAGCTTTAAAGCAATCTCTACACATTAGGTTGTCGGTTCTTTCTGGATTTGGTTTAAAAGGAAGTTCTGTGATTGCAGTATTACATTTACTACATTCCCAATCTCCCTTAAACATCTCTCTCGGACCACCGAAACTTCCACCTCTACCCCCACTTCTTTTGGGAGCGCTTTTTCTATGACAATCACGGCACTTGAGTTCATTTTCTCTTTCAGGATTTGGCTTGAACGGAAGTTCGGTAATGGAAGCTCCGCAATCGGCACAAGTCCAGTTGCCTTTGTGCATAGTGCGCTCACCAAAGTTATTGTTTTCGTAAGCCACTTTACCTTCTGGTTAACTTTTAACGACCTCTTAGAAAATCTCAGGCAAAGTGCTTTTTAACGCTCTATTTACCTTAAACTTATCTAACATGAGAATTTTGGCTGAAAATAGGGTTATTGTCAAAGGAATAGTGTTATTATCTTGCCTATGGAGATTAAAAAGGAAATAAGAAAATACGCAAAAAAGAAAAAAGCCAAGAATAATGAATGGTTTTTTAAGACTGGGAAAGGGGAATATGGGGAAGGGGACAAATTTCTGGGTTTAACCATGCCAGAGCAAAGAAAAATTACTCTGAAACACAGGGAATTAGGATTAAGGGAAGTAAAAAAACTATTAGATAGTGTTTATCATGAGGAAAGAATGATAGGGCTTTTGATTTTGGTTTGTAAATATAAAAAAACTAAAAATAAAAAAGAAATATTTGATTTTTATCTGAAAAATAAAAAAGCTATAAACAATTGGGATTTGGTTGATGTTACAACACCGAATATTGTCGGTGATTATTTAAAAAACAGGGATAAGGGTCTTTTATACAAATTTGCTAAATCAAAAGACCTTTGGCAAAAAAGAATAGCAATTGTTGCGACCTGCGTTTTTATAAAGGAAGGCAATCTTAAGGACACTTTCAAAATTTCTGAAATACTTTTAAATGACAAACATGATTTAATTCACAAGGCTGTTGGCTGGATGCTGAGAGAAGCCGGAAAGAAAAATCAAAAAGAATTGGAAAAGTTTTTGAGTAAGTATTCTAAAGTAATGCCACGAACGATGCTTCGATATTCACTTGAAAAATTTCCCGAAATTAAAAGAAAAAAATATATGAAAAAATGAGAGTAATTTTAGCTTTTGTATTAATTGGGCTCTTAACTGGTTTTATTGTGAATTTCTTTTTCGCGGATAAAGATGGCGACTTTTCAAGAATTACTATTGAAAATAATACATGGAATATTGAAGTCGCAGAGAGTTTAAAAGACAGAATAAAAGGTTTGTCTGGTAGAAATAATTTGAAAAAAGACTCTGGAATGTTATTTATTTTTTCTGGAAGTGATTTTCATAGCATTTGGATGAAGGAGATGAATTTTCCCATAGACATTGTTTGGATTGATAAAAATTTTAAAGTCGTTGGTTTAAAAAATGTTGCCAAGCCGGAGAGCTACCCCGAAATCTTTAAGCCCCAGTCACCAGCTAGGTATGTTTTAGAAATAAGTGCTGGGGAGGCAAAAAGGGCAAAAATAAAAATTGACTCGACTGTAAAAATTTTCTGAAACGCCTGAGAAACCATAGTCATTGAGAGGTCGGAAAAGTCAAGAGTTTACATAGTATCTTTTTATTTTCGTAATTTCTTATCCCCACCAAATGTCTTTCCGAGTGGTGTAATATAAAGGAGCATTTTTATTTTTGTCTGTGGGGAACGAAGAGAAGAAAAAGTTTATCAAACTAAGTTAGAGTTCTAAATGTCTACAAAAACATTAAAATCACATCCTAGAAAGACTGCTAAAAAGAGTGCCAAGAGAACAGCAAAAAAGAAAACCCCAATAGTTCAGAGAAAAAAGTCTTCTACACCAAGTCCATCTAGTAAAAAATATAATTTAGTTAAAAAGATACAAAAACGCAATGGCGAAATAGTCCCTTTTGATATTGAAAAAATAAAAACAGCTGCTTATAAAGCAATGCTAGCCGTTGCCGAAGGTGGCGAGGAAGAAGCGTGGGTAATTGCAGATAGAGTTTATTCTGATCTTGTAAAGATTACTAAAACTTACAAAAATTTTATTCCAACAGTTGAAGGTATTCAAGATGAAGTAGAGAAAGAATTAATTCTTGGTAATTATGTTCACACTGCTAAGTCATATATTTTATACAGACAGGGGAGGGCAAAAATTCGGTCACAACTTATAGTTCCAGAAGATGTTAAGAAAAAAATAAAACAAAGTCGCAAATATTTTAAAAATCCATACCAAGAATTTATTTTTTACCAATTTTACTCAAGGTGGGTCCCAGAATTAAACAGGAGAGAAACATGGGTTGAAACAGTCGAAAGATTTATGGATTACATGAAGGAACGTCTTGGTAAGAAGCTGTCGGAAAGTGAATATGGTGAAATTAAGGAGGGAATTTTAAAACAGAATGTCTGCCCTTCAATGAGACTTCTTTGGTCTGCCGGAAAAGCTTGTAGAGCTACGAACGTTAGTGCATATAATTGTGCTTACATTGCTCCTACAAGCTGGAAGGATCTTTCTGACATCATGTATGTTTCGATGTGTGGTTGCGGTTGCGGATTTTCTGTCGAACCTGAAAATGTGGAACAATTTCCTCAAATTCAAAGACAAACAGGCGAGAAAGCCAAAACTATTGTTGTGGAAGATAGTAAGGAAGGGTGGTGTAGCGCTTTCGTTGATGCCTGCAAAGCTTGGTCTTCAGGCAAGGATGTGGACATAGACTACTCCAAGGTAAGGCCTGTTGGGTCAAGACTTGTAACCATGGGGGGCAGAGCTTCTGGTCCTGCGCCCTTGGACGAGCTAATGAAGTTCACAAAGCGTAAAATGCTAGCAAAACAGGACAGAAGGCTCTCCACGCTTGATATGCACGATATAATCTGCCAAATAGGTCTTATTGTTGTTGCTGGGGGTGTTAGAAGAAGTGCCCTTATTTCTCTTTCTGCTCTAGACGACGCAGACCTGAGAGACGCAAAGAAGGGTGCCTTTTGGCAGACAGAAGGACAAAGAAGCATGGCTAATAATTCCGCAGTCTATAATAACAGGCCCAGAGCCTCAGAATTTTTGGAGGAATGGACAGCACTTGTTTCGTCAGGTGCTGGTGAGCGAGGTATTTTTAACAGGGGAGGAATGAAATCTCAATTACCGGAAAGAAGACTTGAAAAAATGAAAGGACAGAAGCAACCTGGCATGAACCCTTGTGGAGAGATTTATTTAAGGTCAAGGCAATTTTGTAATTTGACTAATGTTGTAATTAGACCAAGAGATACCGAAGAGAGCTTGAAGAAAAAAATAAAACTGGCGACTATTCTTGGAACTTATCAAGCTTCTCTAACGGACTTTAAACATCTTTCTAAAGATTGGGTAAAGAACTGCAAAGAGGAAGCACTTCTTGGGGTTGGTTTGACTGGGTATTATGACAATAAGATTGTTAGAAACGACAAGGTTCTTTCAAATTTAAGGAAAGAATCGATTAAGGTTAATAAAAAATATGCCAAAAGATTTGGCATTAATGAATCTACCGCTATTACCTGTGTTAAACCAAATGGCAATTCTGGACAACTTTTAGGTGTCGGTTCTGGAATGCATCCTTGGTACGCGCCATACTATATTAGAAGAGTCAGGATTAATGTGACAGACTCGCTTTTGAAATTGGCGCAGGAGCAAGGAGTACCAATAAAGCCGGAAATAGGTTATTCAACTTCAAATGCCACAACCATGGTTCTTGAGTTTCCAGTTGCAGCACCGAGAGGAGCTATTTTAAAGGACGATATTAGTGCCTTGGATTTTTTGAATGAATGGAAAAGATTAAAGGAAAATTATACCGAGCATAATCCATCGGCCACTGTTTTTGTTGGCGATAATGAATGGCTTGGTGTTTCAAATTTTGTTTATAAGAATTGGGACATAATTGGAGGCCTTTCATTTCTACCAAGGAACGAGCATGTCTATCAATTAGCACCTTATGAGGAAATAACCAAGGAAGAGTATGAAAAGAGAGTTAGAGAACTTGGAGAGTTGGATTTCTCAAAACTAATACAGTATGAACATGAAGACAACACCAAGGGGTCAAAAGAATTAGCTTGTGTTGGGGGACTTTGCGAATTGGATGATTTAGAGGTAATTAAAACTCAAAAGAAGAAGTAGTATTACAGAGGGAATAGAAAAATCCGAGCGTTGAGCCCGGATTTTTCATTTTGTCTGCTTTTGTGTCTATAAGCCGAATTCTGTACCGAGCACCAAGCTGGTGCTTCGGCGGCAGTTATTTATCTGGGATGATTGTTGCCAACCACCTCTACCCCCACACCTTTTGGTACGACGCACTTCGCACGTAGCCCTTGGCAATATCACACCAAAAGGTGTGGGGGTCTAGCGGCACTCCTAGTTATATTTAATATAACTGGCACGACCTTGCATCCAAACCAGAATTTAGCCGTTTCACCTTCTATGTTTCCATAGAAGCTCACCCGATTGGGTGCCAACATTTTTTCAAATCTTGGCGTCTCTGTTCGCATCTCTACCGAGCACCATATGGTGCTTCGGCGACGGGTGTTACCCGCAGCCCTGCTCCTCGCATAAGCGAGGGGATGTTCGGACTTTCCTCTCAACATTTGTAAAAATGAAGAGCAACTACCCAACACAAAAGCTCCGTCAATTATATAATAAATATTACAAAAGTCCACAAGTGGATATCGTAGACCCTAAAATTAGACAATAAAAGTTATCAAAGTCCAGTAGCTTGTCTATTAAAGGTCTTATTAGCTACAATTTAGTGTATTGAGAGTGAGTTTTGTTGTTTAATTTTAATCAAATTGAATATGGAATATAATTTGTCGGACCAGCAGTCTAATTTACAAAACAAAGTACCAAAGCTTAGTGCGGGGAAAATTGAAAATTTGTCTTTTTATGTAATTCTAATTCTCTCCTTTCTTCTTCCTATTTTTCTGGTACCAAGTATTATTTTCCCATTTCAACTCGGGAAGATATTTCTTGTTGGAGTAGGGGTAATCCTAGCTTTTACTTTGTGGATTATTGCACAACTTAGAGCAGGCAGCTTGGAATTACCAAGGAGTTTTGTTTTTTATTTAGCAGGATTAGTCTTAATTCTCGGTTTTATCTCAACTCTTTTCTCTGGCGCTATTTTTGAGTCATTTATTGGTGTTGGAGGGGAAACTAGCACTTATTTTTTCTTCCTAATCTTGTTCCTTTTGCTGTTCACATCCTTTAAAGTATTTAATTCTTCCAGAAGGGTTATTCGCTTGTATTTAATCTCCATTCTTTCTTTTACCATACTCATTATTTATCAACTTTTGAGGGTATTTGTAGGGGCAGACTTTCTTGATTTTGGAATTTTAAATTCAACCACTTCTACCTTGGCTGGTAAATGGGGTGATTTGGCAATACTGCTTGGTTTATCTACTCTGGTTTCTGTCATGGCTTTGCAATTTTTTAGCATAACAGGTCTCAAAAGAGTACTCTTGTATATCTTTATGTTTCTCTCCCTTTTTATAGTGTTGATAGTTAATTCGTTGCTGAGTTGGATTGTCATTGGTATTTCATCTCTTCTTTTATTTATCTATTTTTATTTCCAGGGTAGAAATGAAGAAACCGAGGGTGTTTCTAAGAAGAAGATAGCTAAATTACCTATAATCCTTTTTATTTTGTCGATTCTGTTTATTTTGATGAGAGGAAATATAGGAGATTTTGTCTCGAACCAATATGATATTTCTAGAGTTGACGCTAGACCGAATTTTTTCAGTACGTTGAATATAGCCAAAGGGGCCTTGATGCAAAGCCCAGGATTTGGTTCTGGTCTTAACAGGTTCAATATAGAATGGGGACTTAACAAACCACTTAGTGTCAATAATACTATATTTTGGGATACCAATTTTAATTATGGAATTGGCGTTATTCCGACGTTTCTTGTAACTAATGGAATTCTTGGTTTCGCTTCTTGGGTTATATTTCTGATTCTATTGTTTACTTTAGGGATAAGAGTCCTGTTTAAGAATCTTAAAGATTCCAGATCAAAGTTTATTATTCTGTCATCTTTCTTGTCAGCTGGGTATCTTTGGACATTTTCTATTGTTTCTGTGCCAGGAAGTGTTGTTTTGACCGCAACATTTTTGATGACTGGCGTCCTTCTGGCTTCTATTTCAAGGGAAGGTTTTATAGAGCACAAAAAAATATCTTTCTCTGGCGAATCTAAGGCTGGTTTTGTTTCCGTTTTTCTCTTAGTTTTAATCCTTATTTTGAACGCTGGGTTCGCCTATATGATGTATGCCAGGTATATATCATCTGTTTACGCTTCCAAATCTCTAACTGATGTCAATCTTAATAATGATTTGGATTCTGGTCTTCGGAACATAAACAAGGCAATTTCTCTTTCAAAAACTGATGAAAATTATAGACTAGCTTCACAACTTCATATTATGAGACTAAGTAATCTTTTAAATGAGGAAGATTTAGCTGGTACGGAAGAAGGGATTACAAAATTCCAAGAAATTCTAGGCACTGCTATTTCGAGAGCCGAAGCAGCTACTAATGCTGACGAGGCTGATTATAGAAACTGGGTTTCTCTGGGGAATATCTACGAAGCGATTATACCTTTAGGTATTCAGGGAGCCTATGAAAGTGCAAAACGGACATATGAAAGGGCATCTGAAGCTAATCCAACTAACCCTTCACCAGATCTGGCTTTAGCAAGACTTGAGGTCCAAAATGGGGATAACGATTCTGCCAGAGTGAATATTAATAATTCGCTGCAGAAGAAAAATAATTATACTGAGGCCATTTTCCTTCTCTCGCAAATAGAAATAAATGAAGGGAATATTAAGGAAGCCACTAAAGCAGTAGAAGCGGCATCTCTGATTAATCCTAATGATTCGCTGGTTTTCTTTCAGCTAGGGTTTCTTCAATTTAATCAGTCAGACTATGAAGCTGCAATTCAATCTCTCGAAAGAGCAGTTGTCCTAAATCCTCCATACTCTAACGCTAAGTATTTCCTTGGTTTGAGTTATTATGGTGTTGACAGGCTTGAAGAGGCTGTCCAACAATTTGAGGATATTAAAGTTTTAAATCCTGATAATCAAGAAGTTGAGCTTATCTTAGATAATCTAAAAAGTGGTAATCCTCCTCTATTGAATGTGGGGCCCCCTGCTCCAGAAGATAGAGAAGAATTACCAGTTGACGAATTGTAGTTAAAAGGCCCATAATTCTCTTGCTAGTATGGTTCAGAGGGTCTTAAAATTCTTAGGAAGTGAAATAAAAGGCTTGCACCAAGCAGCTTATTTGCTTGGGCTTTTTGCCATTTTTTCTCAAATCTTAGGATTAATCAGAGATCGACTTTTAGCCCATTCTTTTGGTGCAAGTACCTCACTTGATATTTACTATGCAGCCTTTAGGATTCCAGACTTTATCTTCGTTGCTGTTGCTTCAATGGTTTCAATTTTTGTTCTGGTTCCATTTTTGGTGGACAGAATAGACAAGAGTAAGGAGAGGGGTATAGATTTTATAAACAATATTTTCTCTTTTTTCTTTGGCCTTATTATCTTAGCCAGTGTCGTTGCCTTTTTTCTAGTACCTTTCCTTTCAAAATTCTTGTTTCCTGGATTTAGTACAGAGTCGTTAGAGACTCTGACAAACCTCACGAGAGTATTACTCTTATCACCGATATTTTTAGGCCTTTCAAATTTATTTTCAAGTATTACCCAGGTCTATAAGAAGTTCTTTGTCTATTCGATTAGTCCACTTCTCTATAATCTGGGGATTATTTTCGGTATTCTTTTCCTATATCCAAGTCTTGGTTTAATGGGACTGGGGCTGGGTGTTGCCCTTGGAGCACTGATGCATTTAGCTATTCAAATACCGGTTATTATTCAAACCGGTTTTTTCCCATCCTTCAAATTTAATCTTGATTTAAAAGAAGTTATTGATATTGTCAAAGTCTCTCTTCCAAGAACTATTACTCTGTCTCTCTCAAATATCACAATCTTAATTCTAATTTCCTTCGCCTCTGTCTTAGGAGAGGGTTCAATTTCTGTTTTTAATTTTTCTTTCAATTTACAATCTGTTCCACTTTCGATTATTGGGGTTAGTTATAGTGTTGCGGCCTTTCCAACTTTAGCCAGATTTTTTTCTGCTGGTGAGGCAAAAAAATTCACAGACCATATTGTTACCGCCTCTCGTCACATAATTTTCTGGTCCATTCCAGCCATCTTTCTTTTTGTAGTTCTTAGAGCACAGATTGTTAGGGTTGTTCTTGGTTCCGGAAGATTTGGTTGGGACGATACCAGATTGACTGCAGCTGCCTTGGCCCTTTTTGTTGTATCGATTCTGGCTCAAGCTCTAGTGATACTTTTTGTTAGAGGATACTATGCTGCCGGCATAACTAGGAGACCTTTGATTATAAACATGGTTTCTTCAATATTAATAGTTGCCTTTGCTTTTTTCTTGGTTAACTTATTCACAACCAGTGATGTTTTTCGATATTTTGTGGAGAGTCTTCTAAGAATTGAAGATATTCCGAACACAACCATTATTATGCTTCCTTTGGCTTATTCTTTGGGCATGCTTATTAACCTGATAATTTTATGGCAGTCGTTTCGGCGTGATTTTAAGGAGTTCTATGTACCTATTAAAGAGACTTTTTTCCATAGTGTTGTTGCCTCATTTTTTATGGCTTTTACTACTTTTCAATTCCTTCGAATCTTTGATAATATTTTTGACATTAACACCTTTTGGGGTATTCTCTCTCAAGGGCTTTTCTCCGGGCTGATAGGCATTGCCTTTGGAGTTTTTCTTTTGAAAATTTTTGACAACAGAGAGATAAACGAAATCTGGAAATCTCTCCATTCAAAATTCTGGAAAGTTAAAACTATTGGCGAAGAAACGGGCTCTCTTTAAAAATGATTGATACAAACCTAATACGCAACTTTTCTATAATTGCTCATATTGATCATGGGAAATCTACTTTAGCCGACAGAATGTTGGAAGAGACGAAAACTATTGAGAAGCGAAAAATGAAAGAACAGCTTCTCGATACCATGGACCTAGAACGGGAAAGGGGAATTACCATAAAAATGCAACCAGTCAGGATGCTTTTTGAGAGTGTTGACGGGAATCCTTATACATTTAACTTGATTGATACTCCGGGCCATATCGATTTTTCATATGAGGTTTCTCGTGCCCTGAAAGCTGTTGAAGGCAGCATTCTTTTAGTAGATAGTACCCAAGGTATTCAAGCTCAGACTTTGACGACACTTAGAATGGCTGAAGCTATTGGTTTGAAGATTGTTCCCGTCTTAAGCAAAATTGATTCTTCTTTAGCTAGGGTAGACGAGGTAGAGAGCGAAATATGTGAGCTTTTAGGGTGTAAAGAAACTGAAATTATTAGAGTTTCGGGAAAAACAGGAGAAGGTGTCAAAGAATTGATGGAAGAAATTGTTTCAAAAATTCCTTCCCCAAATCATAATAGTAAAACAGACTCAGATTTTCGCTCTCTGACTTTTGATTTTAAATACTCAACCCATAAGGGAGTGGTTATTTATACGAGAGTTTTTGATGGAGAAGTTAAGAGAGGAAACTCTCTCTTAATGAAAGCGGGTAATAAAAAATTTAGTGCACTTGAAGTTGGTAAATTTGCCCCAGAAGAGACACCAGTAGATAGCCTTGGGCCGGGAGAAATTGGCTATATTGTGACTGGGATTAAAGAACCGGGGGTTGCTTTCGTTGGGGATACCATCTCTGCGTTAAAGAGCAGTTTAGAGCCGCTAGAGGGTTTTTTGGAGCCCAAACCGGTTGTTTGGGCTTCTGTTTACCCGAATAGTCAAGATGATTTTGATTTACTTCGACAAGCTTTGGAGAGATTAAGACTTTCTGATTCTTCCTTTTCTTTTGAAGAGGAATCTTCTGGCTCTTTAGGAAGAGGCTTTCGGTCGGGTTTTTTGGGGATGCTTCATCTCGAGATCATAACAGAGAGAATAAGAAGAGAGTTTAATTTAGAAATTATTGTTACAACGCCAAGTATTACTTATGAAGTCTTAAATAAAAGTAAAGAAAAATTCCTGGTATACTCTCCTGTTTTTTTCCCAGAATATGGGGATATTGAAGAGATTAAAGAGCCTTGGATAAATTTAAACATCATTACGCCAGGGAAATATTTAGGAAATGTCATGCAACTTTTATTTGATCATGAAGCCGAAGTGGGGGATACAACCAGCTTTAAAGATGGCAGGGCTCAGATTAGTTCCGAAATGCCTTTAAGGGAATTAATGAGAAATTTTTTTGATGAATTAAAAAATGTTTCCAGCGGTTACGCCTCGCTCTCCTATGAGACTGGAGAAATGAGAAAAGCAGATGTTGTTAAGTTGGACTTATTAGTAGCAGATGAAGTCATTCCTGCGTTTTCGCGAATTGTTTCTAAAAAAAGAGTTCAGGAGGAGGCTGAAAAAGTAGTAGAAAAATTACACGAAGTCCTACCGAGACAAATGTTTGTGGCAAAAATCCAAGGCAGAGCCTTGGGGAGAATTTTGTCTTCAAAAACCTTGAAAGCTCTGAGAAAAGATGTTACCCAACATATGTATGGTGGGGATATTACTAGAAAGATGAAGCTTCGAGAAAAACAGAAAAAGGGAAAGAAAAAGATGAAAGAGGGTGCAAAAGTTAGTATCCCTCAAAGCGTTTTTATGAAGATGATGCGTTCAGGTTAAGATTCTCCGTGTACAGGCGGATTTGATTGAGCACCACTGGGGAATGGGCTATACAAAAGAATCATACTGATTATTATAATGACGCTTAGCACTGCCATGGCATATTTAGCGTATTTCTGGGTCTTTTTATGAAAAAGCATGAGCCATATTGTATCATATAACCATGGAGGATATTAATTTCAGGAGCCGAAAAAAGAAAAATACCTACCCCAAAATGACAATTTTAATACTCTTTGTTATTTTTTTAATTTTTGCCAGAGCCACTTGGGGTGTTTACACGAAAAATATGGACACAAAAGAAAATCTTATTGAAACTCAAAAAGATTTGGAAAATTTAGAAAATCGGAAGACTGACTTAGAAAATGAAATAAGCAGTCTTAGTACTGAAAAGGGTGTAGACGCTGAAATCCGATCTAAATTTCGTGTAGTTAAAGGGGGTGAAAAAATGATATTATTAATCGACTCGCCAGATGTGGCAAGTACCACAGAAGTGAATAATATTAGTAATTTCTGGTCGGAAGTTTTAGATTTGTTTAGTTTTTAGTCTTATGCAGAAGAAAGTTGTAATTTACTCATCTCCAACATGTCATCTTTGCAAAATAGCCAAGGCGTTTTTTGCCGAGCATAACATTCAATACGAAGACAAAAATGTTTTAAGTAATGCCCCAAACAGGCAAGAAATGATTGATAAAAGTGGCCAAATGGGAACACCAGTTATCTTTGTTGATGACGAGATGATGGTTGGTTTTGACCAAGCTCGGATGACAGAGCTTTTAGAAATTTCCTAATGTTGTGCTCAGGGCCGGGCTCGAACCGGCGACCCCTTGTTCTTCAAACAAGTGCTCTACCAACTGAGCTACCTGAGCATTTTATTTGAGCGATTTCTACCAAAACAGCTACCTAGACACCAAAAAATCAGAAAATCAATTCCCTACAAAATCAAAGAACCTACTCACATCAGGCAAGGAAGTGCCTGTTTGTTGTATTTTATCAACCTGCCCCAAAAGGTTGCTATAAGCTCCTAAGACACTTTCAAGATATGGTTGGACAAAATAGTAAGCCCCTAAGGTGATTCCAATAATTATTAAGAAGTAGGCAATCCTTATTATTCGACTCCAAAACATTGATTTCCTCACTTTTTTGAGGATCTCATTGTTTTCTCTGGTTAGCTCCAAGAGCTCTTTTTCTTGTTCTGGAGTCACGAACAAAGTATACCAAAAACGTCTTAAAATCAAAGATTTTTATGATATATTGAATTTACTTGCTCCTGTAGTTAAATGGATATAACAACCCCGTCCTAAGGGGTAGTTGTGGGTTCGATTCCTGCCAGGAGCACACTTAAGTGTGCTTGCTATTTGGATGATTTTACTCGAAGTTTTGTTTTTCGCTCCTTGTCTATTTTGGGGAGTCGTAATGTCAAAAGTCCGTGTTCCTCAACAGCATCTGCTTCTTCAACATCAACTTCAGTCGGTAGTAATATAGTTCTTGAAAATGTTCCCCAATAGAGTTCTCTGTATAAATAATCATCATTTTTATCTTCACTCGAACTTTGTCTAGTACCCCTAATGGTTACCATATCTCTCGAAATCTGAATGTCCAATGTATCGGGTCTTACACCAGCAACCATCGTTCTTATGACTACCTCATCAGGATTTTGATAGACATCAACAGTAAGCTGACCCTCCTCTTTCTCTAGCCAGTCATCTGAATCTTCAGTCGATGTTTCTTTTTCAGGATGTATTCTTATATTTTTTGTTTCTCCATCACTTTCAACTTCCATTTCTACTCCATCGTCAACACTGTTAGTGTTTACAGCACCTGTTAGTCTCTCAAAAAAAGATTTTTTTCGCTTTCTCATTATTTAAATTTTTTTATCCTTTTAACTTTCTCAAAGAATAGAATCAAAACGACAACCAAAGCCCAAACAGAGGCAAAGATCCAGAAGATACTATTACCAGATGTATTCATTATGAAAAAGTTGAAAAAGGTATGCAATGCAATAGCTAGTATAATTCCAATTATTAGACTTAACCTTTTTGCGTACCTGCTTTTATAGAAAGTTAGTGCCATTGAAAAACCAATGACTCCCGATGATAAAGTATGCAAGAGGGTGGCACCAATAAATCTCATATTTCCTGTAATAATGTTTTCCAGAAATCCACTGCCAGAAATAGAATTTATCAAAAATAGGGTATTTTCAAGAGCAGCAAATCCAAGGGCGGTAGTTATAAGGTAAATCATTGGGTCTATTGGTTCATCCATAGCCCTTCTCTTAAGGGCTGCAAAATATGACCCTGTATACTTAAAAATTTCCTCAAAAGTGGCCCATAAGAGAACAGTAATGAAGCTAATATTGACGAAATCTGTTGTTATTAATCTCTGGAGTGGGATTACTAAAGGCACGGCAATCATCCCAGCTACAAATGACAGAAAAATAAGGCCTCTTGGTTCTGGTCTCTTTTTATCTTGTCTTAGCCAAAACCAGAGCCAAAACAAGGCAGGGACAATACCCCCGAAGGCTGCATAAGTAATAGTTTGTAAATCTAAATTCATTTAGTTTGTGGCCAATCTTCTATCATTAACATTTTATCATTTTCCATTAGAGACCATATCTCTTCTGTAATGAACGGCATAAAAGGGTGAAGCATTTTTAAAGAAGTTTTTAATATATGGAGCAAAGTCCATCCTGCAGACTTTTTCTCTCCCTCATCTTCTCCAGACAATCTTGGCTTAGCCTCTTCAATAATTATATCCGCAAAGGTATGCCAAAAATAATGGTAAAGTTTTTCCGCGGCCAAGTAAAATCTATAGTTTTCTATATCATCCGTTATATCTTTTTGTATTTCCCGAAGCTCTTTAACACGTGCCTCATCAACTTTGTTTAATTCTGGCTTTTCTTTTAAATCAAGTTCTTCAATATTTGTTAAAACAAATCTAGAAGCATTCCAAACCTTGTTTGAGAAATGCTTATAAGCTTTGACTTTATTGTCAGATAAACTTTGATCATTTCCTGGACCGACTCCGACTACCATAGCCATTCGAAGAGCGTCTGCTCCAAATTTTTCTATCATTTCTAAAGGATCAACAGCATTGCCTTTTGATTTGCTCATTTTCTTCCCCTTTTCATCAAGAACTGTGCCGTGAAGATAAACGTTTTCAAATGGAATTTCTCCCAAATGGTAAGTGGTCATTAAAATCATTCTAGCTACCCAAAAGAAAAGAATATCGTGACCAGTTTCCAAGACAGAAGTCGGATGGTATGTCTCTAAGTCTGAAGTTTTCCCTGGCCAGCCAAGTGTAGAAAATGTCCAGAGGCCGGAAGAAAACCATGTATCAAGAGTGTCAGAATCTCTTTCCCAACCGCCTTCTTTTGGTGGCTCTACATCAACGTGAATTTCACTACCTTTATACCAAACGGGGATTTGATGACCGTACCAAATCTGGCGGGAAATATTCCAGTCTCTTAAATTATCTATCCAGTGGTAGTAAACTTTTTCGAATCTCTCTGGGATAATTTTGATTTGACTGCTTTCAACTACATGTCGCATCAGTTTTTTTAGCGTTACTTTTTCTCCAGTTTTTATTCCTTTCAGTTTCGAATCCCTTATTTTAAATTCTTTATTAACATTGATAAACCATTGTTTTAATATTTGCGGTTCAATTGTTCCACCGCCGCGACTGTTTACCGCTGCTGCATGAGTATAATTTTTGTCTATTTTTGTAACTAGTCCTTTTTCTTGAAGTTTTTCAACTATTTTAGGCCTGACTTTTTTAATGTGTTCCCCGGCAAATTCTCCAGCAATTGGTAAAAGTTTTCCTTTAAAATCAATAATCTGTTCAAAATCTAAATTGTGTCTTTCTGCAATATCAAAATCTATTGCGTCATGTGATGGAGTAATGGTCATAGCTCCTGTGCCAAACTCCATATCAATGATGTCGTCTTTTACAATGGTTGCTTCAATTTCTCCATTTATCCACTCAAGCTTTATTTTCTGTCCATGCTTATATTCGGCATATCTTTTGTCGTCGGGGTGCATAACAACATATTTATCTCCAAATTTTGTCTCAGGTCTAGCTGTAGCAATTTCAAATGGACCATATTTTAAATAATAGAACGGAGTCTGTTTTTCGACTCTTTCAACTTCGTCATCGGAAACGGTTGTCTGTAAATATGGGTCCCAGTTAATAATCCTTTCGCCTTGATAAATTAAACCATCATCATACATTCTTTTAAAAGCAGTGTTTACAGCCAAAGTCCTTTTTTCATCCAAAGTGTATGCCTCACGAGACCAATCGAGTGAAGCCCCCATTTTTTTGGTTTGTCCAATGATTGTATCGTGACTATTTTGGGCAAAATCTTCAACAAGTTTTAAAAATTCTTCGCGCCCTAAATCGTGTTTAGTTTTCTTCTCCTTTTTATACAAATCTTCTTCAACTCTTGATTGAGTGGCAATTGCAGCATGATCAGTACCAGGAACCCAGAGGGTCCTTTTGCCTCTCATTCTGTTAAATCGAATCATAATATCCTCAATTGCGAGCATAAGAGAATGTCCTAAGTGAAGTACGCCAGTCACATTTGGGGGAGGGAGGACTATGGAGAAAACTTCACTTTTTTCGTTACAAATTCCTTTCTCTAAGCAAATATCAGGGTTAAAAAATCCGCTTTCTTCCCAAATTTTGTAAACTCTATCCTCAGTTTCTTTCGAGTCATATGGTTTGAGGAATTTATCATCTAAAGCCATAAGTAGATATTATCAAATATAGAAAAAATGGCTAGAAATGGCTATAAAAATAAAAAGGCCCTCGCAATGCAAGAGCCTCGTTGTGGGTCCCTGGCCAAGAGCGTCTCCACGCAGGTACAACCACCCACCTGTGGCGAAAGGTCGACAGAGTGTGGGATCCCACTCGTCCGTTATAGCCACTTGAAACCTCTTGGGCTCCTTTTGGGTCTTGTACCAACGATCGGACCTTACTCTCCTCTCCTGACCAGGGACCTTCAATATATTATCCTATTTTTAAATTATATCAACCTTAAATTTCCACTCGCTTCTATTCCGTTGATGTCAGCACCTTTTGGGTTTCTGAGAGCTTGGAAATATCCAGCAATGCCAATCATAATCGCATTGTCGGTAGTTAACTTCATTTCAGGAATTAAAAGGTTTAATTTTTCTTTTTCGGAAAATTCTTGAAAAGCTTTTCGTATTTCTTTATTTGCAATAACACCTCCACCAATTATTAAAGTTTTAACATTGCTTTCTCCAATGGCTTTTTTAGTTTTTCTCAAGAGAATATTAACAACGGTGTCCTCAAATTCTTTAGCCATTTGAGCTTTAGTGTTTTTATCTAAATTTAGATTTTTGATTTTGTACAAAATTGAGGTTTTTAATCCAGAAAAAGAAAAATGACAATTAGGGGAATCTATCATAGGCTTGGGCAGGTTAAATTGATTTTCAAATTCAACACCTCTTTTTGTTTCTGCTAATTTTGAAATTTCTGGTCCGCCAGGGTAGGGGAGATTCATCATTCTGGCAATCTTATCGAATGCCTCTCCCACGGCATCATCCTGGGTTTCTCCGATGATTTCATATTGAAGCCAGTCTTTCATTAGAACTAATTCTGTGTGGCCACCAGAAATAAGGAGTGCTAAAGCTGGAAACTTAATTTTGTTTGGAAATTGTGAATTGGAATTTGACAATCCCTTTCCGTCGTATAGGACGGAAAGGATGTGACCCTCCATATGATTTACTGGAATTAGCGGAATGTCCCAAGCCAGCGAAAGAGCTTTAGCAAAATTAATTCCAACCCAAAGTGCTGGTTCTAATCCAGGACCGTAAGTGACAGCGATATAATCAACACCAGGTTTTTTGATTTTAGGAACAGTATATAGAAAGCTCCTCAGTAATTCCGGTTCTCTTTCTAAAATTTCTTCAATTCTTTTTTTACCAAAACTTTCTACTTCAGTTGACTGTAATAAATTACCTTCTTTAAGAGTTTTTTCTAAAATTGGAACAAGGTTTTTTGAATGCTCTCTTTTGGCCAGAGAAGGGAAAACACCGCCGTATTCTCTATGTACTTCGATTTGTGAAAGAAGATTATTGGCAATTAATTTGAATTTAGGGTTTTCAAACCCTCCCTCTCCTTCCAAAACAGCAATAGCAGTTTCGTCACAACTTGTTTCAATTGCTAAAATTTTCATGCGGAGGAGGTGGGATTCGAACCCACGAAGGGTTTAAACCCTTGCCGCTTTTCGAAAGCGGTACTTTCAACCACTCAGCCACTCCTCCATAAGTCTAGT
>PBQF01000035.1 GCA_002724975.1 Parcubacteria group bacterium | reverse complement strand
TGCTCCTAAAAGAAGGAAGAAAGCTGCTCCTAAAAGAAGGAAGAAAGCTGCTCCTAAAAGAAGGAAGAAAGCTGCTCCTAAGAGAAGGAGAAGAAAGTAATTTCAAATCTTTCAACAAAGACCCTCGTCGATTCGGCAAGGGTTTTTGTTTTTAGTGTGGACAATCCCTACTATTTTTGAAAATAATGGCTTTATATAAACACCCACCACTTCTTCTTTTCAGATATGGATTTTTTCTTGTGGAGGAATATAATATTGGTGTCACTATGAGTGATGGGTCGTTTAGAGGGTTTTTAGCTCTAAAAAGATGAGTTTTAAAAGCCACGATTAGAAGTTTAAACTTATATCAAAGATGGACCAAGAAGATGATTCAAATACCTTTGATGATCTTGAGGACGAACCTGAAGATAAGTCTGGCAGTAAGGACGATGAAGAATTTGAAGGAGATGACGATGATGATGACGACGGCGATGAAGATGATGATGAAGATGACGACGACCGCAAGGATTGGGATGAAGACGACGACTAGACAAAAAATCGCGCTGTGCGCGGTTTTTTGTTTGTGTTAATATCACTCTTGCAATGAGTTTTTTAAAGAATATTTTCGGTGATGAAAGTTTAAGAGAGATAAAAACACTTGAGCCAATAGCTCAAAAAATAAATTCTTTCGAAGAAGGTTTAATAAAACTTTCTGATGAAGAGCTTAAAGCCAAAACCGAATTTTTCAAAAAGGAAATAAAAAACGGGAAAAGTCTGAATGATATTCTGCCAGAGGCTTTTGCTGTAGTGCGAGAAGCGTCAAAAAGAACCACTGGACTAAGGCATTTTGATGTGCAGTTGATAGGCGGAATCATCCTTCATCAGGGGAAAATTACCGAGATGAGAACGGGAGAAGGTAAAACACTGGTTGCAACGCTTCCAACTTATCTAAATGCACTCGGAGGCAAAGGAGTTCATATCGTGACAGTCAATGATTATCTTTCAAGAAGAGATGCAGTTTGGATGGGGGAAGTTCATGCATTTTTAGGACTTTCGATTGGAGTAATTAATCATGAAGAATCATATTTATATGACGCTGGACACAAGGAAGTGGACGAAGAGAGAGACGAAACAGGTTCGTTTAAAGTTTTTTATGAATTTCTAAGGCCGTGTAAAAGAAAAGAGGCCTATGACGCTGATATTACATATGGGACCAATAACGAATTTGGCTTTGATTATCTTAGAGACAATATTGAGTATGAAAAATCTGGCATTCGCCAGAGAGATTATCATTATGCAATCGTTGACGAAATTGACTCCATTTTAATAGATGAAGCTAGAACTCCCCTTATTATTTCCGCGCCATGGCAGGATTCAGAAAATCTCTACGACACATTTTCAAAAATCGCAGATAAATTAAAAGAGGAGGAAGATTATGAAGTGGATGAAAAAATGCGGGCCATAAGTTTAAAAGATTCTGGAATAGAAAAGGCAGAACAAGCTTTGGGGGTGGAAAATATTTATACAGAAAAAGGAATCAAGTATGTTCATCATCTCGAAACTGCCGTCAGAGCCAAGGCACTCTTCAAGAAAGACAGAGATTATGTAGTAAAGGACAACGAAATTATTATAGTCGACCAGTTCACTGGAAGGATGCAACCCGGAAGGAGATGGTCTGAAGGACTTCATCAGGCAATTGAATCAAGGGAGGGGGTTGAAGTTCAGAGAGAGTCTCGAACTTTCGCTTCAATTACATTTCAAAACTACTTTAGGATGTACGAAAAGCTTTCTGGCATGACAGGTACGGCCATGACTAGTGCTGAGGAATTTCAAAAGGTTTATGGCCTTCTTACTATTGCTGTACCAACAAATAAGCCTGTGACCAGACTTGATAAAGACGATCTGATTTTTCAGACCGAATTAGGTAAATTTAAGGCCATTTCTGAGAAAATAAAGGAATTAAACGAGAAAGGACAACCGGTTTTGGTTGGTACAGTTTCTGTTGAAAAATCAGAACTTTTGTCAGATTTTTTAAGTAAAGATGGTGTTAAACATGAAGTCTTAAATGCTAAAAAGCATGAAAGCGAAGGAGAAGTAATTGCTCAAGCTGGAATAAAAAATGGAGTGACCATTGCCACAAACATGGCAGGAAGAGGAGTTGATATTAAGCTCGGTGGCAACCCTTCTACGAAAGAGGAATATGAGGAAATAAAAAGTTTAGGAGGATTATTTGTTTTGGGAACAGAAAGGCATGAAGCGAGGCGTATCGATAATCAGCTTCGAGGACGTTCAGGAAGACAGGGCGACGCTGGTGAATCACAGTTCTTTGTTTCTCTCGAGGATTCATTAATGAGAGTTTTTGCATCTGACATTGTTAAAAAGATGATGGGACGGCTTGGTGTGGCAGAAGACCAGCCAATTGAAAATAAATTAATTACACGCTCTCTTGAATCAGCCCAAACAAAAATTGAGGGATTCCATTTTGATGGCAGAAAGGCAACTCTTCAGTTTGATGATGTTTTAAATGAACAAAGAAGATCTGTTTATCAAAGGAGAAGAGAAATTTTAACTGGGGGTGATGATAAATTACAAGAACATTTGGATTTAGTTGTTGCTGGCGATAAAAAGACCGAGGAGTTGGTGAAAGAAAAAAAAGAACTTTTAGGTGAAGAAGAATTTTATAAAGTTTTGAGAAGAATGTCTTTGCAGGCAATCGACATGCTTTGGGTTGAACATTTGGAGATGATGGATTATTTGCGTTCAAGCGTAAATCTTCGAGCATACGGACAAAGAGATCCGTTAGTTGAATATAAAAAGGAAGGGCTTAGGTTGTTCAGAGAAATGGAAGAATCTTTTGATGATAATATTTTAAAACTTCTCCAGGGAATTGGTGCTGGTGCGTATATGAGAGAACAGCAGAAGTTGAAAGAAGTTCATAAAGAAGCGCAAGCTATTGGTGGAAAAGATAAGGGCGATGGCGATTCTCGACCGGCTAGAAAGTCTGCTGATGAGGAGGTTGGAAGGAATGACCCGTGCCCATGCGGTTCAGGCAAGAAGTATAAAAAATGCGGGTATTTAAATACCGAAGAACATCAGCAAAATATTGCTAAATAAGTCATGGGCGTGGAGAAGGCGGTGAGACGAAAACCGAACTGTCCCATTCTTATTTTGTGTTAAAATATCCAAAAGTTGATTATGAAACTGATTCTAAAAATAATAATCACTGCCCTAGCTCTGCTAATCGTCGAGTATATAGTTCCTGGTATTGTTATTGATAGTCTTTACACTGCTTTGATTGTAGCTCTCCTTTTGGGAGTGGTTAATTTAACTATCAGGCCGATTCTTCTACTTTTGACCTTTCCAATTAATCTTATAACTCTCGGGCTCTTCACTTTTGTGATTAATGGTGTATTACTTTGGTTCATTGCATCATTTGTTGATGGATTTGAAGTTGTTGGATTCTGGGTTGCGGTTCTCGGAGCATTTATAGTCTCTGTCTTTAAATGGTTGGGAGATAAATTTATTGAAGATTAATGTTTAAATCAAGAGCCAGACTAGGCGCTTTAGTAGTTTTAATTTATTTGGGGATTTTTCTCCTTTTTTATTTTTGGAATACCCCAATCGATTATCTGGAGGAATTAACAAAGTTTAATCCTTTCTGGGGTCCTTTCGCTTTTATTTCTTTGGCTTTTCTAGTTGTAGTTGTTGCACCTCTAACAATTATTCCTCTTATTCCAGTTGCCAGCGTTGTTTTTGGTCCATTCTGGGCGGGACTTTATACGATTATTGGTTGGTTTCTGGGAAGTGTTGTTGATTTTGTTATTGCCAGAGAATTTGGGAAACCACTCTTGAAAAAGTTTGTTTCTCTGAAAACCGTGGAAAAATATGAAAACTATATCTCGCGGGAAATGGAATTCTGGTGGGTGGTTTTACTTCGGATAATCGTACAGGTTGATATTTTGAGTTATGCACTCGGTCTTTTTAGTAGAATTCCACTTTGGAAATTTTCCCTAGCGACATTTATCGGTATGGCCCCAATGGCTTTTATCATTTCTTATGCTGGAGAAGCTTTATTACAGAGGGAATTTAAAAATTTTGTTATCTTGGCTATTGTGTTTATAGTATTATTTAGTGCCCTTTCTTATTTCTATTATAAGAAGGGTGGAGTAAGGGAAGAAATAAGAGAAGAAAAAGAAGAAGAAGATTATGAATAAGATAGTAACTCATAACGCAGGTTTCCATACAGATGATGTTTTTGCGGTGGCAACATTAATGCTTCTTTTGAATGACGAAGCGGAAGTAATAAGAACTCGTGATGAAGAAATCATAAAAACGGGAGACTATGTGGTTGATGTTGGCTTGATTTATGACGAAGAAAAAAACAGATTTGACCACCATCAGAAAGGAGGAGCAAGTAAAAGAGAGAATGGTATTCCGTACGCATCATTCGGTTTGGTTTGGAAGAAATTTGGAGAAGAACTTTGTGGTTCTGGGGATGTAGCTATTGATATAGAGAAAAACATAGCTCAAGGCATTGACGCTTTGGACAACGGATTTAATATTTCAAAATCTCTGATACCAAACGTTTTTATATATAATATATGGGGCGTTATTGGGACTTATGAACCGACATGGAAAGAACTAAATAATGTAAACATAGACGATAAATTCTTGGAAGCTGTAGATTTTGCCAAAAGAATACTGAAAATAGAAATTAAAAAGACAAAAGATCGCCTTGAGGCAGAAGAAGCTATTAGAGAGAGATATAACAATAGTGAAGATAAAAGACTTATTGTTCTGGGTCACAAGGATATGTATGGTCGGGTGATAACTTCTAATACTTTAATTGATTTTCCAGAGCCATTATATGTCGTTCTTCGAAAAGATATTTCTTATCGTAATTATGTTCAGGCATGGCAGGTGGTTGCAATAAATAAAAGTAGGGGGGATTTTACTTTCAGAAAGCCATTACCAGAGAACTGGAGAGGTTTGCCAAGCGAAGAGTTAATTAAGGAAACGGGGGTAGAAGATGTCACTTTCTGCCACAATAATGGCCTTATGTGTATGGCAGGGTCAAAAGAAGGAGCGATTAAACTTGCAAAGCTGGCCCTCGAAGCCTAATCTAGCCTAATGGCATTTGTTGATGAACTAAAACTTTATATGAAAGCCGGTGATGGGGGGAAAGGTGTTATTCGCTGGAGACACGAGAAGAACCGAGAATTTGGTGGCCCTTCTGGAGGCGACGGTGGCAAGGGAGGCGATGTTTATTTTGTCGGCTTTAAGGATTTCAATATTCTTTCAAAATATTCCCACAAACCAGAATTTATTGCGGAGAATGGAGAAGAAGGGGGAAGTAATAGTAAAGAGGGTAGAAATGGAGAAGATTTGGAAGTTAGAATTCCAATTGGTTCAATTTTAAAAAACCTAGAGACAAAGGAAGAAATTGAAATTTTAAAAGAAGGAGAAAAAATTCTAATTCTAAAAGGTGGAAAAGGAGGTTTGGGAAATGAACATTTTAAAAATTCTCGTAATATTAATCCTTTTGAATCGACTGCCGGAAAAGAGGGAGAAGAAGGAGACTTCTTTTTGGAGCTTCGCTTAATTGCAGACGCAGGGTTTATTGGACTTCCAAGTGCTGGTAAATCTTCTCTTTTAAATACTCTGACTAATGCAGAATCAAAAGTTGCAGAATATCACTTCACGACCCTAGAACCTCATTTGGGGGATTTTTATGGGCATATTTTGGCTGACATTCCAGGGTTGATTGAGGGAGCTTCAGAAGGAAAGGGTTTGGGACATAAATTCCTACGCCACATTACAAGAGTAAAAGTCCTATTTCACTTGATTTCTATGGAAAGTGAAAATCCTGTGGGAGATTATAAGACTATTAGAAAGGAATTAGAGAATTACAATAAAACTCTAGTAGAAAAAGAGGAAGTAATTATTTTATCCAAAACTGATATAGCTTCAGAGAATGAAGTCAAAAAGGTTGAAGGGGAATTTGAGAAGATAGGCAAAAAGGTCTTAACCGTGACGATTTTAGATGATGATTCGATTAAAAAACTATCAGATTCCGTAAGCAAGATTCTAAAATAGTATGTACCATGGTACATACCATGGTACGTACTATTCTGTCTTTAAGCTAATGTGGTAAAATTTCTTCTATGAGTAGTGAGTATAAAGCGACAATTGGTCTTGAGATTCACGCGGAGTTGAAAACAGAGACGAAAATGTTCTGCAATTCCAAGAATGACCCAGACGAGAAGAAGCCAAATGCTAATATTTGTCCTGTTTGTATGGGGCACCCTGGAACCCTGCCTGTTATAAACAAGGAGGCGGTTAAGAGCGTTTTGAAAGTCGGACTGGCTTTGCAGGGCAATTTAGCTGACTACACCGAATTTGATAGAAAGAATTATTTTTATCCCGATATTCCAAAAGGTTATCAGATATCACAATACAAATATCCTCTGGTTTCAGGAGGAGAATTAAATGGGGTTAAATTAACCAGAATTCATCTAGAAGAGGATACAGCTCTCTCAAAACATAAAGGAAATTACAGTCTAATCGATTTTAATCGTGCTGGAGTACCCCTAATGGAGTTGGTGACTGAACCAGTAATTACTTCGGCTAAACAAGCGGCAGCGTTTGCCAAAGAACTTCAACTAACTCTTCGATATATGAACGTAGCCGATGCCAATATGGAAAAAGGGGAAATGCGCGTCGAAGCCAATGTCTCCGTTTCAAAAGACAGCAAGCTTGGAACCAAAACCGAAATTAAAAACCTAAACTCATTCAAGATTGCTGAAAAAGCAATTGAATATGAAATTGAAAGACAGACTGGAATACTTGAAGCTGGAGAGAAGGTTGTTCAAGAAACGCGTGGCTGGGACGAAAATAAACAAGAGACGTTTTCACAGAGACAAAAGGAAGGTTCTTCAGACTATCGATATTTCCCTGATCCTGATTTACCGAAACTTAAATTGTCGGAGATTAAAGAATTTGGTTCAATCGGTCTTGCGAATGAAATCCCAGATTTACCGTCGGAGAAAAGAGAATTATACAGAGAGACTGGAATTAAAGCAGAAGATGTCGAAGTTTTTGTTCAAAGTCCGTTTTTAGGGGAACTTTTTCTAAGTGCAGTTAAGGCTGGGGCCTCTCCTCCAATTACCGCCAACTACATCACGTCAGATTTGATAGGTTTAATGGGAGGGAATATAAAAGAGCAGAAATTTAAGTTTTCTATTAAAAGCTTTTTTGAGCTTCTAAGAATGCTCTCGAAGGGAGAAATTGGGAGCCGTGCCGGCAAGGATATTTTAAAAATTATGTATGAAGAAGGTGGTGCCCCCAAGAGTATTGCCAAGGAAAAGGGATTATATCAACAAAATGATATGACAGAGCTTCGAGCATTGGCTGAAAAGATAATTTCAGAGAACGATTCTGTAATAAACGATTATAAATCAGGACAAGGAAGTGCTTTGCAGTTTTTGATTGGTCAAGCCATGAAAGAAACCAAAGGTTCGGCTAATCCACAGGTTATCTCCGAAATCTTCACGGATCTACTCAAATAATTTTTCTTTTTGCTACAATATAACTATGGAAAAAATTCGCGTAGCGATAAATGGTTTTGGTAGAATTGGTAGAGCTTTTTTTAAGCTTGCTCAATACAAAAAGGACGAAATTGAAATTGTTGCTATTAATGATTTATCTCCAGTTGATAATATTGCGTATCTTTTAAAATATGACAGTGCCTATGGCAGAGCACCTTTTGAAGTTTCCTCAAGCCCTGGGGTTTTGAAAGCGAATGGCAAGGAAATAAAATACTTAAATGAAAAAGATCCGTCGAAGCTCCCTTGGAAAGATTTGAATGTAGATGTTGTTCTTGAATCAACGGGAGTTTTTGCAAGTTACGCTAAATCCAAAGTACATTTAGACGCGGGGGCAACAAGGGTCGTGGTTTCTGCCCCGATTAAAGACGAACCACAAGAAGGAGTTGTCGGGGTGACAGTTTTAATGGGGGTGAATGATGATAAACTTCGAGTCTGTGATATTTCATCAAATGCTAGTTGTACAACAAACGCTGGTGGTCCTGTAATGAAGATTTTAGAAGAAGGATTAGGTATCGAGAAAGCACTTCTCAACACTATTCATGGCTATACTTCAAGTCAGACCTTAGTAGATTCACCAAATCCAAAAGGTCGTGCAAGGGCGGGCCGTGCTGGCGCTCAAAATATAGTGCCAACAACATCAGGTGCTGCTATCGCTACGACAAAAGCGGTCGAATCTCTCGCCGGGAAATTTGACGGGATTGCCTTAAGAGTTCCTGTAATTGTTGGTTCAATTGTTGATATTACTTTTGTTTCAAAAAAGCCAACGACTATTGAAGAAGTTAATGAAATTTTTAAGAAGGCAGCTGCTGATCCAAAATGGAAAGGAATCTTCAGTGTGACAGATGAAGATTTAGTTTCCTCTGATATTGTAGGAAATACTAATGCTTCAATAATAGATTTGGAATATACCAGAGTTGTTGGAGGAAATTTGGTTAAAGTTTTATCTTGGTATGATAACGAAATGGGTTATGCCAATACTTTAATCAAGCATATTATTACAACCGGCAATCATGCCAAGAGGAAATGACAATTTATTTAGGAACAGATCATGTTGGGTTTCTATTGAAGGAATCATTGAAACCATTTTTAGAAGAAATTGGATATGAAGTTAAGGATATGGGTGCGTATGAATTAAATCAGGACGACGATTATCCCGATTTTGTTACTCCGGTTGCAAAGGCTGTGGCGGGGAATCCTGGAGTTTTGGGGATAATCTTAGGCGGTTCTGGTCAAGGAGAAGCAATGCAGGCAAACCGATTTAAAGGAGTTCGAGCAGCAGTTTTTTATGGCGGTGGTAAAGAAGTTCTTAGAAAAAGCAAAGAACATAATAATGCAAATATTCTTTCTTTAGGCGTAAGATTCATGGATGAGGAAACAGCAAAAGAATCTATAAGAATCTGGCTCGGAACAAGTTTTTCCGAGGAAGAAAGGCACAAAAGAAGAATAAAAAAGTTGGATGAAAACAATTAAAGTCGTTCCGGCTATAATTCCCAAAAGTTTTGATGAATTGAATGACAAAATTGATATTGTCTCTGACTTTGTTGACACTATTCAAATTGATATATCAGACGGGGAGTTTGCCGAGAATATTACTTGGCCCTATACCGAAGGCGACGAACTTCCAAACCATGAGTTACCACAGAGCGATACTCTAAAGTTAGAGCTTGATTTGTATGCTAATAATCCGGACGAGGTTATTGATGCGTGGATAGAGGCGGGAGTCAAGACAGTTATTCTTCATTTAGAAACAATTGATAACCCATCTGTTTTAATCGCCGATTTAAAACTGCGTGATATAGAAATTGGCATTTCAATAAATCCAAGCACCAGAAGTAGTATTTTGGATCAATGGATTCCCGAAATTAATTTTGTACAATTAATGGGGAATGACAAAGTCGGTTTCCACGGAGTTGAGTTGGATGAAAATGTTTATGATAAAATTAAAGAACTTCGGAAGAAATATCCAAAGTTAGAAATTGCTATTGATATTGGGGTTAATTTTGAAACCGCACCAAAACTTGTAAAGGCGGGTGCAACAAAACTTATTTCTGGTTCTGGGATTTTTAAGAATAAAAATATACCAGAGGCAATTAAAAAATTAGAGAATTCTTAAAATGTTGGAACATCTTCACGATGAAAAATTAAAAGAACTTGAGCTTAAGGCTAACGAAATCAGGCAGACCTTAATAAAGTCTTTGGTGAATGCTGGTTCAGGCCATACCGCGGGGCCATTAGGAATGGCTGATATTTTCACTGCTTTTTATTTTCATATACTAAAATATGATCCCGAAAGGCCAGATTGGGCAGAGAGGGACAGATTAATTCTTTCAAATGGTCATATAGTGCCGGTTCATTATGCAGCTATGGCTCATGCGGGGTATTTTAGTGTTTCAGAGTATGAAAATAGCCTAAGAAAATTTGGTAGCCCTTTTCAAGGACATCCAGAAAGAGAAAAAATTCCAGCTATGGAAAGTACTTCTGGCCCGCTAGGTTCGGGACTTTCACAAGCGGCTGGGATAGCTCTAGCTGCTCGAATGGATGGCAAAAATTTTGAAGTCTATTGTGCCATGAGCGATGGCGAACTTGATGCTGGAAACACATGGGAAGGGGCGATGTTTGCCGGGAAGAATAAGCTTAATAATCTGACTGTGGTAGTTGACAGGAACAATATCCAAATCAACGGTTTTACAGAAGATGTAATGCCTTTAGAGCCGCTTCGAGAAAAATGGGAGTCCTTTGGCTTTCATGTTTTAGAGGTAGATGGACATAATATTGAGGAGTTTGTTGATGCGATAAACAAAGCAAAAGCAATTTATGAAAAGCCAGTCTGTATTATTGCCCACACGATTCCTGGGAAAGGAATTGAAGAAATTGAATTTGATTTCAAATGGCATGGCATACCGCCAAAAGGCGAGGAGGGTAAAAAATTCTTGAAGGAATTAAGAACATTAGGAGGAAAAATTCAAAGTGAACATGAGTAATAATGATGTAAGAATTGCAGACTTCCTTTTTGAAATTGGTACAATGAGGAAGCTTTTACGTTCTCATAGACAAACGCTTTTGACAGATGATATGTCAGACAATATTGCTTCCCACTCTTACAGGGTTGCTATAATTGGCTGGGTTTTAGCTAATGAAGAGAAGGCTGATTCTTCTAAGGTTGTAAAAATGTGCCTATTACATGATTTGGGCGAGATTAGAACAGGTGATCATAACTATATACAGAAAAGGTATGTAAAAGAATTTGGCGACGAGGTTGTTGAAGAGCAGTTAGGGACATTACCACATAGCGATTTAAAAGATTTAACGGATGAATACGAAGAGAGAAAAAGCAGGGAAGCGATTATTACCAAAGATGCCGATATGCTTGATCAAATTCTTTTGCTTCGTGAATATGCATGGCAGGGGAATCAAGAAGCCCAAATTTGGTTAAAGGGCAAGGGCAATGAAACGGAAAATGCCCAGTATAAGAAACTAAAAACCAAAACCGCCCAAAATATTGCTAAGGCAATATATAAAAGGAGTCCGTCCGCTTGGTGGGAAAATTTATGGACTCCCGAAAATAGATAATATGTTAAATAAAAGTCAAAATTTAAATCCTAAAGTTTTAGACAAAGACGCTGAGCTGGCTTATACCAGAGATGGTTATGGCAAAGGTGTGGTTGAGGCGGGAGAGAAAGATGATCGCATAGTTGTTCTTTGTGCTGACTTGGCTGAATCAACCAGAAGCCATTGGTTCAAAGAAAAATTTCCTGAGAGATATATTGAAATTGGCGTAGCTGAGCAGAATTTGGCAACAGTTGCGTCTGGTATGGCGGCTTACGGCAAAATCCCCTTTATTTCTTCTTATGCTGTTTTTTCTCCAGGGAGGAATAATGAGCAGATTAGGACAACGATTTCTTTAAATAATGTACCGGTAAAAATTATGGGAGCTCACGCCGGAATTTCAGTTGGCCCTGACGGTGCAACACATCAGGCATTGGAAGATATAGCTTTAATGAGGGTTCAGCCGAATATGACTGTTCTAGCCCCTTGTGATTTTGAGGAAACTAAAAAGGCAATTCATCAGGCAGTTAGATTAGAAAAACCAGTCTACATTCGCTTTGGTAGAGAAAAGACTCCAGTTATTACAACAGAAAGCTCTCCTTTTAATATAGGCAAAGCAAACCTTTTGCGTGATTCGGAAAAAGTGGATGTGGCTATAATTTCTTGTGGTCCATTGACACAGAAAGCTCTAATTGCAGCAGAGGAACTTTCAAAAGATGGTATTGAGTGCAGTGTTTTAAATAATCATACAATTAAGCCAATGGATGAAGCGGCTGTAATTGAAGTAGCTAAAAAGGCGGGCAAAGTGGTAACGGTTGAAGAGCATCAAGTCAATGGCGGAATGGGAAGTGCTGTAGCAGAGGTTCTTTCAAAAAACAATCCTGTAGCCATGGAATTTATTGGGGTTCAGGATAAATTTGGCCAGTCAGGAGAGCCAGATGAACTAATCGAACATTATGGAATGGGAGTTGATTCAATAAAGAAAGCTGTAGAGAAAGTTTTGAAAAGGTAATATAGAATCATTAATAATTTCGTAGTACCTAGAGTTGTGTCTATAGTGGCACTCGTTTACGGTTTCTCGCACTGCTAGTTGTGTGAGAAGCTTCTATTTTTAATGACAGATATTGCTTTGTTTAATTACATTATCTTTGTAGCTTTGTAATCTGCTGGAGCATTCTCTAAAAATTGTTCTAATTTTTGTTTTGTTAAGAGTCCTTCCTGTGCACCGGTGTATTGGACGACAGACATGGAATTAATAGGTGCTCTTTTTAGAGCTTCTAGTGTAGGTAATCCCATTGCCAGAAAACTCGTAAAAGTTGAGGAAAATGAATCTCCGGCACCGGTTCTGTCAATTGGTGGGGCGGGGTCGGGATAAATTGGCATATGCCAACCCTCATTCCCATCATAAAAGTAAGCTCCATCAGCCCCGTCTGTAATTACTGGAATTTTTACACCTAATTCTCTCATGCTTTTTAATAATTTTTTTGTATCAGTCTCTTCTGTTTCCAAAATTCTTTGAGCCTCTTGAACATTACAAAAAAAGAGATGAGAAAGTTTATACAACTCTTTCAAATTAACTGAGCCCTGTTTGATTTGAAAAGTCCCTGGCTGGAAGGCCAATTTTGTTTCAGGATGTTCCCTTAGCCAATTTGCAATTTCTTTATGATAAGGAAGGGAATTTTCCCCGAGTGAACTTAAATACAACCACTTTATTGCAGGGAGTTTCGGAAGCTTATATTCATATTCTTCATGTTTGATAAGAATAGTTCTTTCTGCGCCATATTGAAGAACATAATGATAGTTAGTTTTTTTACCCTTGTGTTTTCTGACAAACTTTGTTGAAACGCTGTCCTTTTCTAGAGATTGGATACACTTTTCCCCATCTTTATCATCTCCAAGTTCTGTAATGATTGCACTTCTTATCCCCAGTCTGGAAGCACTAACTGAAGCATTTGGGCTGTTTCCGACTGCCGGAACTTCAATAACTTCCTTGTATGGAATCTTGTCTCCGAATCGAAGACAGATTTCTTTTATTCTTTGTCCATTTTGATTGTCGGTATGTATATGAAAATCTGAAAGTTTTATAAAAGCGTCTGTTGTAATATCACCGAGAGCAATAAAATCAAATTCGTAATTTTCATTCATAACACTATAAATTTTATCATAAAAAACAACGAGGGCGACGCGCAATGAATCGCGCGCCACCCTTCGGCACTCCATACTTCAGTGTTTGACCTCCTTCTGGCCAAACGTGAAGCATTCCGGGTTGAACAGACGAGGGGAGCCGTCAAAGTTACAGATTGGCGGCCCTTCCAATTTTTCACCGAGGACAACCCCGTGCTTCTCCTCATCCACTCTTTGGACGAAGACGAAATATGGCAACTTTGCCAGAGTTCGGCTATACACCTGATATAGCCGATCGCCGCGAACGACTGATCTACCACCAGCAGTTTTCATTTGTCCTCCTCCTTCCTCAGAGTTTTCCTTATTATGTGATACAATAATTCTAAATAAATAGCAATAGTGTGGTGGAAAGCTTGAGAGAAGCAATTAAGGAAGCAGAAGAAAAGGGCGTAGCCATAGGACATTTTAATGTATCAGATAGCGAGGCGGTTCATGCCATTTTTAATGCTGCTAAAAAGTTGAATGTGCCTGTAATCATCGGTGTTTCTGAAGGTGAAAGGGATTTTATCGGAGTTAATCAAGTCAGGGCGTTAATTGATAGTCTGAAGAAGGAACACGGTTACCCAATCTATTTAAATGCCGATCATACTTATTCGTTTGAAAGAGTAAAAGAAGTGATTGATGCAGGCTTCGACGCAGTTATTTTTGATGGTACAAAAGTTTCGGCAGAGGAGAATGTGAAGCTAGCTAAAAAATCAGTTGAGTACGCAAGGAGTTCTGGTAAGGATATTCTAGTGGAGGCAGAGCTTGGTTATATAGGGACTTCATCAAAACTTCTAGATGAAGTACCCGAAGGTGCTGAAATTACCGAAGATAAATTAGTAAAACCAGAAGACGCCAAAAAGTTTGTGGATGAAACCGGAGTAGACCTATTAGCTCCAGCAGTTGGAAATTTGCACGGCATGCTTAAGAATGCAGCAAATCCGGCATTAGATATTGAGAGAATAAAAGCTATTCGAGAAACAGCAGGAGTACCTCTTGTTCTTCATGGTGGTTCTGGAATTAGTTATGAAGATTTTCAAAAAGCCATCAAGGCTGGTATTTCAATTGTTCATATAAATACAGCTATTAGAGTTGCGTATAAAGAAGGTATAGAAGAAGCATTAGAACAAAATCCTGATGATATTGCTCCATACAGGTTTATGAAAGAGGGAGTTGAGAATATGGAAGAAGTGGTAGAAAGATACTTAAGGTTATTTAACTTCTTGACATAAGCTTTAAAATATTATACAATTAAGAAAGGAGGTGAAGCATGGGAGCATTTTGGTGTTCTCTCCATCATTTTCGGCGGAATGTCCGAAACGCATGGAAACCAGTCCGGAAACCGCTCGGCCGAGGGCTCGGTCTGGCCTTCAGGGCTAAGCCGTTTGATGCCATGTGGCCGTTGTTCGTCGGGCTGGTGAGACTCTCACTCTTCACTGCCCAGCTCCTTTGGTTCTCGGTCGCTGAGATTCGGAGGAGGTATCCCTGACGAGGGTTCCAAGGTCGCAAGACCCAGGGACCCTCTCTTGTTTTTTGTACTTGAAAAAACATTTTTATTTGCTAACATTTACTGCTCATGGAAAAAATGACTTTAAACGTAGAGAAGCGAGAGAAAAACGGGATTAAAACTCTCCGCGAGGGTGGTAAGATTCCGGCGGTTTTTTATGGTAGAAAAGAAGAATCAACCCCTATTTCCGTTTTAGAGAAGGATTTTCAAAAAGTTTGGGGTGAGGCAGGAGAGTCTACGATTATCTCTCTTCACGGTGCTAGCAGGGACATAGATGCTATTATTCACGATGTCCAAATTCATCCTGTAACTGATAGACCTCTCCACATTGATTTTTATGTAATTGAAAAGGACAGAAAGCTTACAGTTGATGTTCCGTTGGAATTCATTGGTGAAGCTCCTGCAGAAAAAGCCGGATTTGTCTTGGCAAAAGCTCTTCACGAAATTGAAGTAGAATCTCTTCCAGCAAATTTGCCACAATATATTGAAGTTGATGTAATCACACTTATTGATTTGGAAAGCCAGATTTTAATTAAGGACCTGAAATTACCAGAGGGAGTAGAATCAACAGCAGAGCCAGAAGAGGTAGTTATTTCTGTTAATGAAGCAAGAGAAGAAGAACCGGAAACTCCTACAGAGGAGCCAGATATGGAATCAATTGAAGTGGAAGGTGAGAGCAAAGAAGGAGAACCCGAAACTCCAGCGGAAGGTGTAACCGAAACTCCGACCGAAGAGAAAAAGGAAGAGTAATTATTCTATTCTTATAAATTTGATAAAATTAACAGATGACTTTTAAAGAGAGTTTTAAATTTCTTTTTATTTTTTTCCTGTTGTTTGTTTTGGCAATGTCTATTGCGACTTTAGTATTTGCACAAGCCAGCACTAATATTTCGGGTAGAAGAGCTGAACTTCAACAAGAACTTGCGGAGATTGAGAAAGAGATCGAAGAACAAAGAGTTTTTTTGGAAAGCAAGCAGAAAGAGAGGGTTTCTCTTGAAAGAGATGTTGCAATCTTTGATGCTAAAATTGACAAAACAGAACTTGACGTTAGAAAGACTGACTTAAATATCCGGGCACTTTCAAGAGATATTGGAGGAAAAGAGCAAACCATAACCGAACTTGATTTAAAGGTTAAGAGAGAAAAGAAATCACTGGCTCAGATTTTAAGACGAACTAATGAAATAGACAATTTCTCATTAGTTGAAGTCATTTTAGATAATAAGAATCTCTCAGATTTTTTTGAAGATGTTGATTCATTTAATTCGGTGAAACTCGCTCTTCAAGAGTCATTTGTTGAAATTGCAGGTATAAAAAATTATACAGAGGTTGAGAAGGTATCGCTCGAAGGAAAGAAGGCAGAGGAGCAGGACTTAAGACAAATTCAAGTTTTGCAACAAAGAAGGATTGAAGAACAAAAAACCGAAAGAAAAGAAATTCTTGATATTACAAAAGGACAGGAGGCTGTTTATCAAAATATTATAAACAACAAAGAAAAAACAGCTCAAGAGATAAGAGCGGAACTCTTTGTACTTCGCGACACTGGAGCTATTCCGTTTGGAAAAGCATTGGCCTTAGCTGAACAGGCTGAAGCGCGAACTGGGGTCAGGGCGGCGTTTATTTTGGGAATTTTAGCTGAAGAATCAAATCTGGGAGAAAATGTTGGAACCGGAACTTGGAGAACAGACATGCACCCCAATAGAGACAGGCCAGTCTTCGCGGTTGTAGCAGATACTCTAGGATTTAATCCAGATGATTTGCCAGTTTCTAGAAAGCCTTGGTATGGCTGGGGTGGGGCCATGGGTCCAGCTCAATTTATTCCTTCAACCTGGGCTTGCTTTGCAGGTTATGTAAATTCATTAACGGGAAGCTGTCGATGGGGTAAGGGATATACCGGAACCTGGAGTTACAATGTCAGCAAGGACAGGATTAGAAGATTGATTGGTGAGAACAGACCAGCAAATCCATGGGAACCGCAAGATGCTATTATGGCGGCCGCTGACTTGCTTGATGATAATGGAGCTTCAAAGGGGACTTATCAGGCTGAAAGATTAGCAGCCCTTCGGTATTTTGCTGGTTGGGCTAATGCTACAAAGTCGGCATACGCTTTTTATGGGGATGATGTTATGGAATTAGCCACCTTTTACCAAAAGCAGATTGATATTCTAAAAAATAGTTAACAGAGTTATTATCAAAATATACGGTATATCGTCTATAGGGTTAATATTATCTAGATAAACCAAAATAATCTGTGTTGCAATTGGGGGGTATTTTGGTAGTATGCTAACGCAATGAAAAAGGATATTCATCCAGAAAATTACAGACAAGTTATATTTTTAGACACCTCTTCAGGTGAGAGGTTTCTTATTAGTTCAACAGCTGAAACTGATAAGACTGATAAATGGAAAGATGGCAAAGAATATCCATTGAAAGAGATTGAAATTTCAAGTGCCTCTCACCCATTCTACACAGGCAAGGATACAGTTGTGGATACTGCTGGAAGAGTTGAAAAGTTCAAGGCTAGAAGGGCGGCCCAACAGAAAGGAGTAAAAAGTAAGGCAGAAAAGAAGGCCGAGAAAAAAACCAAAAGAGAATCCAAGAAATAACTAACTTTAATCACAAGACCTGGTCTTTTTAAGGCGGGTTTTTGTTAATATAGAATTATGGAAGAGATAAATATAAGTGAATTAAAGAAAAACCCCAGAACGAATTTTTTGGCTGGTGAATATGAGCGTCTCTTAAATCAGGAAAAGGGGGTTTTAGATTTACTTGGAGATGATAAAGAAATGAAAAAGATGGCAGAAGAAGAAATAAACCAAATTAAAGAACAAAAGTTAGCTGTTCAAAAACAAATTGAAGAAATAATAAAGACGGAAGAAAAGGAAGATGAATTTCCCAACGAAATCATTTTAGAGGTTCGTGCTGGAGCTGGTGGAGACGAGGCTTCTTTATTTGCAGGGAATTTGGCCGAAATGTATGAGCGTTTTGCAGAAAAGAATGGTTGGCAATTTAAAAAGTTGGGAGAATCAGCTGGAACGATGGGAGGGTATAAGGAAGCATCTTTTGAAATAAAGGGAGAAGGGGTTTATGAAAAGTTAAGATTTGAAACTGGTGCTCACAGAGTTCAAAGAATCCCAACGACAGAAAAGCAGGGCAGGATTCACACCTCGACCGCAACCATTGCCATTTTACCTATTAGAAAAAAGAAAAGTGTTGATATAGATGAAAGCGATTTAGAAATAGAATTTTCCCGTTCTGGTGGGGCCGGAGGCCAGAATGTCAATAAAGTTGAAACGGCTGTCAGAATTATTCATAAACCGACCGGAGTTGACGTTCGTTCGACCGCAGAGCGGAGTCAACAAAAAAACAGGGAAAAAGCGATGTCTATTCTTCAGGCAAAACTTGAAGCAAGGGCGGAAGAAAAACATAATAAGGAACTTTCAGGCGAAAGAAAGAACCAAGTTGGGACTGGGGACAGATCTGAAAAAATTAGGACGTATAATTTTCCTCAAGACAGGGTAACAGACCACCGTATTAAAAAGTCTTGGCATAATATTGAGGGGATTTTATCTGGGGGGATTGATGAAATCTTGAAAACACTCTCATCTGAATAAGTTACCGAGTGTTGATATCAGACTTATATTAAGTTTTACAAATGATATAATTCACTCATCTATTATTTTATGTTTAAAGGTACTGTATTTTTAATTATTGTATTTATTGTGATAATGGATTTTGAGACTAAACAATGACGAATATTCTAAAGTTTAAATTTAAGTATAATCGCTTAACCCTAGTTATTGCGTTTTTGATAATTTTTACTTTAGCTTCTTTACTTACTATTGATAAAGCTTTGGCTGATCAAGAATCCTATGAGTCTGTATATGTCAGCCAAAGTTTTGGAACAACAGTAACTATCGGTCAAACTTTTGGCGTCACCATAGTGATGCGTAATAATTCTGAGGGGAATTGGGTGCGATCAGAAGAATACAAACTTGGATCACAAAACCCACAGGACAATGTCACTTGGCGTGACGGCAGGGTTGCCCTTCCAGCTGCAGTAATTGGTCCTGGAGAAACTGCCACGTTCCGCTTTGATGCAACAGCACCATCTTCTCCTGGCAGATATAATTTCCAATGGCGAATGCTTCGTGAACATGTTACTTGGTTTGGAGATTCTACTCCCAATGTTGAGATAAATGTTAGAGAATGTGATCCAGCCGAGTGGTATGGCGTACCTCAATGTTCAGCGTGTACCTCAAATGGTACTTTCCAAGCAGAATGTAGCGACTGGGGTTCTGGCGGGCCTTCATGGACTGAATGTAGGAATCATTGTGAAGGTGTACCCTCCGCAACATGTTCTCTTACAGCTAGTCCATCGAGTGTGTCTTACAATAATTCATCAACCTTAAGTTGGTCCTCAACAAATGCCTCATCATGTTCAGCTTCTGGTGACTGGTCTGGTTCAAAAGGAACAAGTGGCAGTGAAAGTACAAATAACTTAACTTCAAACAGTTCTTATACACTAAATTGTAGTGGAGAAGGTGGTTCTGGCTCATGTAATACGAGTGTAAGTGTTGGAGCA
>PBQF01000034.1 GCA_002724975.1 Parcubacteria group bacterium | reverse complement strand
TTGGAGAGCAGGTCACCTCATACATTGATTTCCCACTGAAGAATAATCTTTTTCATTTGACCACCAAACTATTAAACCACGTTTTCCACTATCATCTTATAGTGGCAACACACACTTTTTGTAGCCAGTGCTACAAGTTTTTGTCTGTTGAAATGAAAAAGATAAATGTTAAGCCTTAAATACCCGTGGCAGGCGACTAGCTCTTAATAAATCATGCTCACGGTGGAGCGTTCTTATTGTAGAAGATAAGTGCATATGAAACAAAAATGGGAAGAAGTCATAAGTGTTTAAATTGTATTTTGCCAGAATTTGACTACAATTGAATTAAACATTCAAAAACCAATTGAAACGTCTTAGACCTAAGGACATGCAATAGTTGCAATTAAACTATTTTAATAAATACTTCAAAAAGCTTTTTCAGGTAATAATAAATATTATGCTAATTCTTAAATCAAGATAACAAACAACACCAGGATCACAAAATATATTTCGTTAAATCCTCATCTTTTACAATGTCTTTCATCTTATCCCGCACGTATTCAGCATCAACAACTATATTCTTATCGTTTAAGTCAGGAGCGTCAAAAGAGGCATCTTCCAATAGTTTCTCCATAACGGTATGCAGTCTTCTTGCTCCGATACTTTGACTCCTTTTGTTTATTTTAACTGCCATATCTGTTATCTCTTCTATTGCATCTTCCCCGAATTGAAGTTTTACTTTCTCGGTTTTCAGAAGTTCTGTATATTGTTTTATCAGCGCATTTTTAGGTTCTGTGAGAATTCTTATAAACTCTTCTTTGCCTAAATCCTTCAACTCAACCCTTATTGGGAATCTACCTTGAAGCTCTGGTATTAAATCTGAAGGTTTTGAAACATGAAATGCTCCTGCAGCTATAAACAGAATTCTGTCTGTCTTAACCATGCCGTATCTGGTAACTACCGTAGAACCCTCCACAATGGGTAATATATCTCTCTGTACCCCCTCACGTGATATATCAGGTCCATGACCGGACTCACGACTTGCAACTTTGTCCAACTCGTCTATAAATATTATCCCCATGTTCTCAGCACGATGCAACGCATCCTTCGTAACCTTTTCTTTATCAATCAGCTTCTCTGCTTCCTCCTGCTTAATAATTTTTCGTGCCTCGCTTATTGGAGTTTTTTTTACCTGTGTTTTGGGAGGTATCATTTTTTCAATAACATTCTGAAAATTTACCCCTATATCCTCTATCCCGGCAACAATCCCCTGCATAACGACAGGCTTTTCCTGTGTTTTGATTTCCACCATACGATCTTCAAGTTTACCCTGCCTCAATTTATTTCTAAACTTTTCACGCGTTGTTTCTTGTCTTTCGACAACTGCAACTACCTTCTCTTTATCTCCGTCTACACCGTCCTTGCTAACTACTTCCGGCTCTTCCTTCATTTCAGGTAATGGGAGTAGCAAATCCATTAACCGCTCCTCTGTATTCAACTCAGCTTTTACGCTAACTTTTTCCATCTGCTCTGTTCGTACCATATTAACGGCTATCTCTACAATATCTCTTATCATGGACTCTACATCGCGCCCATGGTAACCAACTTCTGTATATTTAGAAGCCTCCACCTTTAAAAAAGGAGCCTTTACTAAATTTGCTATTCTCCGTGCAATTTCAGTCTTCCCCACACCGGTAGGCCCTATCATTATTATATTTTTAGGCATAACCTCTTCACGCAATTCATCAGAAAGCTGTAACCTTCTCCATCGGTTCCTTATTGCTATAGCAACCGCTCTCTTCGCCTCCTTTTGGCCTACAATATATTTATCTAATTCCTCAACTATCTTCCTCGGCGTCAGCTCCCTCACTCAAGTTCCTCCACTCTTATATTTGCATTCGTATATACACATATATCTGCCGTTATCTTTAATGCCTCCTCTACTATCTGCTTTGCACTAAGTTCAGAATGTTTTACCAGTGCCCTAGCTGCTGCAGTCGCAAACTGACCACCGGAGCCTATACCTAATATTCCGTCATCAGGTTCGATGATCTCTCCGTTACCGGAAACAAGGAGAGAGCAATCCTTATCTATAGCTATTAATAGTGACTCCAGTTTCCTCAATATCTTATCTGTACGCCAGTCCTTGGCAAGCTCATGTGCGCTCCTGAGTATATTACCCTGATACTTTTCTAGTTTTGATTCAAACCGTTCCATTAGGGCGAATGCATCAGCAGCCGACCCGGCAAAACCTACGATAACTTTTTCGTGGTATAACTTACGTATCTTGCACGCCTCTTTTTTGACAATAAAGGAACTCATAGTAACCTGACCATCACCGCCAATGGCTACAGTTCCTTTGTGTTTTACAGACAATATGGTAGTAGATTTAAACATCTAAATTCCCTGAATAAAAATATTAGAAATTAATCATATCAACAAATATTTGCAAGGCAAGAAACTTTTACTAAAAAGGAGGATCTCTACGAGACCTACAAAGAGTGAAATAACGGATGGAAAGTTTTGTGTACTCTAAATGATTTGCAGTATTTAAAATATCATCAGAAGCAATGTTATTCGTAAACATCAATAGCATAGTCTGGGCACATCAATCCACAAAATTTACATGCGGTACATTTTTTACCATTACCGTTTACAAATTGTGCAGTATGATAACCAAAATGATTTACCTCAACAGACATTTTTATAAGCCCGTAAGGACATGCATCAATGCAAAGTTCACAACCTTTACATCTGTCTTCCTTAACTACTATTTTTCCCATTAAATCTATATAAAAAAGTTTTAATCAATATTAATAATTCAATTCTAAATAAACCTTATCTATGAATCAACAAGAAAAATTATTTATCAAAGTAATCCTCAATACGATATAATGACTCAAGATAGAGCAAAGAGTTTTGATAAATATCTAGGATAAGAGGAGTTCTTAGTACACCGCGATTACGCAGTTTCATATTACTTCTCATAATTATACCAATTGGCTTTACCAGTAAAATCTATACCGGGCCAGGTTCGTGGTGGGTCAATAATTACGCTGGTGGTATCCTGTATGAGATGTTCTGGTGCTTTTCAGCATTTTTAATCTTCCCATATGCCACTGCCTTTTAGATTGCATGCATGGTACTGGGAATTACCTGTTCTATTGAATGCCTGCAATTATGGCACCCTATATTTCTTGAATCTATCCGTTCTACATTTATAGGCGGTGCCTTGATTGGAACCACCTTTTCGTGGTGGAATCCCCTCATTATGCTATCGGTTGCTGTGTGAGTTGGTTTATTGCGAAAGCGAAAGGAAAAAACAAATATGGCTGAAATTATTTCAATTCATTTCGTTAGAAAGCGAAACAATGTTGCTGAATCTTGTGACCACGTCACTGTGCGTTCTAATTTTGGAATTGAAGGTGATTACCGTTCGGACAAATTTCAAATTGGACAAATCACTTTAATAGAAGCAGAAGCCATAGACACAATGGCTAGGAAACTTGGCTATGACATACCTATCGGTGCAAGTAGACGTCAGATTACGATTAAAGGTATCAAGCTGAATGAGTTGATTGGCCAGAATTTACGTATAGGCCATATACTAGTTCGCGTAGAAGACAAATGTAATCCATGTAAAAGCATGGAAACAAAGATTGGTCCTGGTGCCAAGGATGCAATGAACGACAAGGGCGGGATCCGTTGCAGGATCATCAAGGGAGGAGAAATCTATGTTGGTGACAAAATAACAGTGGAAATTCCCCGTTGCCATTTTTATGCAAGACTATCAAGCTTTTGCTTTAAGCTTATCAGTTATCTCAAACGTCTTTCTAACAAGGCATAATAGGCCCAAACAACATATGCTTGCAACCTTTACACATTTCCAACTTCCCTACCCTATCTTAGCGGTGATTTCTTTAATCATTTTTTCTTTTGTAAATGGTTTTTCAAGGAATACAAGATGAGAGTCCATTTCCTTCAAATTTTTATATGCCTTTTCAGAAAAGCTGCTACATATAATAACCGGGATATCAGAATATTCCGGCATGCCCTTTATATAAAGAAAGAATGTATCCCCTGTCACCAAATCCAAGAGTATATCAAGAATAATTAAGTCCGGCTTCTTTTCCTCTAATTTAGCCAAGGCCTCATCACCATCATATGCACGAACTATATCGTAATCCGTGTCTTCCAACATCATAGTGTAAAGATCATGAAAAGCCTGTTCATCCTCAACTATCATTATTGTCTTACCCATCCTCTATTCTCCTTTCATCAGTTCAGAAATTTGTATCCATTAACCCTTACATATTAACATTGTATTTCTGGTAGGGTATCCTAATCCCAAGCCCCCTCATCTTCAGACACTATACTATACAAACCATAATAGAAATTTCCATCTTTAAAATCATGCTATCTCTTCTGGATCTGAAGTTGGAATGAGTGAGCCTTCTTGCCCTTTAGAGATTATAGGTAATGTCAACCTGAATGTTGTACTCTTTCCCTTACCTTCACTTTCAACCCAAATTTTCCCACCATGAGCATTTACAATCTTCTTACAGATAGCAAGACCCACACCGGAACCGTCGGCACTTGCTCTTTCCTGGTAGAATCTGCTAAAGAGCTTATCAAAACTTCCCTTTGGTGTAATTAATCCAATCCCTTGATCTTTAACTGATATTTCAATATCAGCGGACCTTCTCAAAGCAGACACAACAATCTCTCCGGATTCAGAGTATTTGATGGCATTATCTATTAAATTGGAAACCACTCTCGTAATCTCAGCTTTATCTCCAAATATTTCTGGAAGTGGATCAGGGATTCTCGTTGTTAATGTCAATTTTTTCTTTTCAGCTATTAATTTTAATCCTTCTGCCGTTTGATATACTATCTCCTCCAGATCCAATTTTTCCTTTTGATATGCAACACGGCCAGATTCCAGTACTGATAAATCCAATATACTTTGTATGGTTTTCTTAAGTCTTTGAATGTTATCGTCAATTATTTTACTTAATTTTTTCCCCTTCTCCTTATCTACTTTTTCTTTAGTTGCCTCATTAGTCCAAAGATCTATGGCCATTTGAACCTGCGCTACCGGTGATTTTAATTCATGAGTTACATCTCTAATCATTACGTCTTTCATCTTATCAAGGCTGCGCAATTCTTCATTTGCTTGTTCTATCTCTACGCTTCGTTGCTTCAGCTCTTCATTTGTCGATTTCAGATCTCTGGTTCTTTCCTCAACGGTCTTTTCCAGATTTGCTGTATACTCCTGGAGCTCCTTTTCAAGTTTTTTCTGTTCAGTAATGTCTCTAACCAGTTTTATTATCGACTCCAACTCTCCTTCCTTATTTAAGATAGGATAAGAAGCAATGAATACATATTTTTTGTCCCTTTCTACATAGTGCTCTGCCGTAGCAGGCAACAATGTTTCAATTGATCTCATTGTAGGACAGTGATCACAAATAGATTCCCTGCCTTTATATACACAGTAGCATTTTTGCCCAATGATGCCTTCTCCGTAAGTATCCATTGCAACCTGGTTAACCTGCATAATGGTTCCCTCCGAATCGAGAACGGTCATAGGATCCCTTATGGCATCAAACATCGATTCCATAAAGAGGTTTGACGATTGAAGTTCCTCATTTCTCTTTTTTATTGTCCGGGTCATCATGTTAAAAGAGACTGCAAGTTCACCAATTTCATCCCTAGTACGAACATTTACTTCTTGAGTAAGATCACCTGTATTCATTTTCCTTGTAGCATCTGTTAGGTAAATGATTGGGGCGACCATTCTTTGACCCATAAAAACGGCAAGTACCACTACCCCTAAAGAAACAATAATCATAATTGTATTTACGCTATGGCGTAACTTGTGAACTTCTATATAACCTTCGTCATAATCAATTTCAGCAATTACACCCCAATCCAATTCCGGAATCCATTGCCAGAAACCTATTACATTAATCCCACGATAATCTAGATAACCCTCTCCATCAGAACCAGTGTGTCCTTTTAAACATTCCGAAACGGATTTTGTTAATTTTCCTGTTTCAGGATCAATTAGTTTAACTTCAAGAGTAGTACCAACATCTATCAAACCCTCATTCCTTAAATCAGTTGAAAACAGAGACTCTGTTATCATATACCCCTGCTTATTAACAAGATAAGTTTCTCCACTTTCACCTAACTTTATACTCTTCATTAAATCACTTATTTTTCCAACATCAACCCTTAGGCATGCAACACCCATTATTTTATTTCTATCAGTAATTGGAGTTGCAACAACCATGGTAGGAACACCTGTTTCCATTCTACCGAATTTGTTTTCAACGAGTTCCTTTGAAGGGAATATCTGCGATGCAAAGGTTTCTCCGTCCATCGCCTTTTTAAAATATTCCTGTTCAGAGATATCTGCGCCTATTCTACCCTTTTGAGTAGAGACATGAATAATACCTTCCGTATCACTTATAAGAACCTCCTTATAGCCATACTCATATCTTATGTAGTGAGTATATCTTAAAAGTCGCCAAAACCGTTTATCATTCATTGATACCCTTGAAGCAAGAAGCGTAAAAGGATTCTCTGCAATGACCCTTACATCACCCTTTCTCTCTTCTGTCCAACCTTTAACGAGCTCCGCCTGCTTGTGTCCGACACTTTGCAAATTTTGTATTAAAGATGCTTGTAATGCATCCTGCGCTTTAGGATAAACCACTAACCTCATTGCCAACAAAGGAATAAGTGCCAGGATTAAAAACACAAGTATCATTTTCTTTTTTATTGATTTGATTTCGAATGCCTTCAACACGGAACCCAACTGTTCAAAGATTATAGAGAGAGGTCCTTTTTTCTTAAAAATTTCCAAAATATAAATTCCTTTTTTGTCCATTTTTCACCCTCACGTTCGCTTGTTAGTTACAATCCTACTAATGGGTTTTATTACCCATGACATAAAAGAGAAGTGTTTAAAGAACCACGTTAAAAGAATTTTCACTACTTTCCAAGATAATTGCAAGCTAATAGTTTTAAATATTATTTCTTTAAACATCTTACTACCCGCAACTGAGTCAAAAAAGGCTGCTCTAAATTTCTTATCTTCCTTTGCCAATTGAATCATGGGGGTAAAGAGTCCAAAATGTGCACTAAAGCCGGCAAGCCTTCTAATAACTTTTCCATAAGGAAGGTCATTGGTTATATATGAAAAGCTTTTATAATAATCCTTAAAAGCTTCTTTTGATATACCCACATCTATTAAGACCTCTGCAGCCTTTATCCCTGTCAAACAAGCAGTATTCACGCCTTTCCCCTTAAATGCACGAATAATACCTGCAGCATCGCCTACTGTAATATATCTATCCCCAAAGAGATTTTTTGCCGGAGATGTCGGAAACTGCCAACGGCTATAAAATAAATCGTGCCTCTGCATGGCAAAATTAGAGGGTAAAACCCTGGTAACCTGAGGCATTAAAAGAAAGTTGTCCATCCAACGCCAATTAATCTTTGAACCGGCAATGTTAATATCAAGATGATCAATTTTGGGAGTTATGGCGCCAAACTCTATTCCTCTCAATGAAGGAAGAAATGCATGTATAGAGTTTCCAAACTTTTCCATTTCCTCCTTTTCCGGATAAAACTTGGTTAGAATAGTGCTCATATAGCGGCCTGTTCTATAACGTGTTGCTCTTTCAAAAACCTTACAAGCCCCTTCGTCCAGACCAAACGCTCCGACAACAACATCTGCCCGCCGATTATCTTTTTCACTATAAACCATTACACCACTGGGCTCAATATCAATATTTGTCACTCTACCATGTATTACTTTTACTCCTGCATCTTTAGCACATTGTAAAAGATAATTATCAAATAACATCCTATGCACCGCGCATGATTCCTCTCCATCGCCTTCTAACTTTATATCATCGTCATCAGAATGTAGATAATATGCGGGTATTTTTTCCAATATAAGTTCATGTGGAAACGGAATTTCTAATTTTTTTTCTAATATCTCTTCAATAGGTGGAGACAGTACACCTACA
>PBQF01000033.1 GCA_002724975.1 Parcubacteria group bacterium | reverse complement strand
GAGGTATTTAGCTAGGTTATTGTCTTTCTGTCCCAAAAAAAGGATTTTCATATTTTTTCTATAAAATTAAAATCGGTTTTCAATAACACCCCACGAAAGCGGTGTTGCTTCTTCAATATCTTTTGATGCTTTTTTGCCCAAAACTTCATCAAAATATTTTGGCGCAAGTCCATGTTTTGGCCGTGCTACACGTATATTGTCTGTTGTTAAAACCTCTCCTTTCTTGATTGGTTTCTTTACCCAAATTGAAGGCCTGAACAATGTATTTTCTTCTTCTTTCTCGCTTGCTGGACCATAATGAGTGTTACCTATCATTGTCCCAACTTCTTCTTCTGATGCAACTTTGTTAATTGCAGATGGATCTTTTTCTATTTCTCTAATATCAGCTACCATCTGTTTGAACTCTTCTGGCTCAACAGAAAATCTTGCATCAGGTCCACCGTCTTCGCGTCTCAGTGTAAGATGTTTTTCAATTACTGATGCTTCCGCGACTGTTGAAGCGACAATCGGCACTTGAATTCCCGCATTGTTGTCAGAGAAGCCACTTTGTACTCCAAATCTTTCTTTAATATCCGCAATAGTCTTTAAGTTCATATACTGCAGTCGCGCATTGTCAGAATATTCTGTAACACAATGAAGTACTACAATCTCACCGGAGCCATTTTCCTTAAGTGTTTTGACAGCGAGTTCCACTTCGGGAAGTGTTGCAAATCCAACAGATATAATCACTGGTTTTCCTGTTTGGGCTACTTTTTTCAAAAGCGGTATGTGAATCGCTTCATAGGATGCAATCTTATAGAAAAGTACATTCATATCTTCCAAGAAATTTACAGCAGTATCGTCAAATGGGGTAGAGAAGAGAAGCATACCATGGTCTTCTGCAACTTTTTTTAATTTTGGCTGCCAATCCCACGGTGTGTAAGCAGTTTTGTAAAGATCATGAAGAGATTGATTTTTCCATGCGTCCGGCTGGTCTTTGCCCCCTACTATGAACCACTTGTTTTTTGAATCAAGTGTCAGGGTATCAGCTGTGTATGTTTGGAGCTTTATCGCATCTGCTCCTGCATCTGCTGCGGCTTTGATAAGCTTAACCGCTTCATCATAATTTTGATGATGATTCCCAGAAAGCTCGGCAATGATAAATGTCGGTTGCTTATCACTAATTTTTTTGTTTCCAATTGTAATTTCTTTAGTCATTTTTGATAGATTTCTTTAATCCCTCATATCTTTTAAGATGTGCATTTTTATTAATTATAGCTGGATTTTTATCCAGTGCTTCCACATATGTTTTATATCCGGCATCTGTTCCGACTGTTTCCATTAAAAATTTAATTACTTCAAAATCTTCAGGATTATCTACCGTAAGACGATAATATGATAAATCTTCTTTAGATGATATGTGACCGCTTTTAAATAATGATGGATTATTTCTTATATAAAATGTGACATGCTCTCGCTCTGATGAAAGTTTTGCGTCTTTCCATGATTTCTCCAGTGCTTTTCTTGTCAGGATTTCAGCATTTATACCGTCAGGATATCCGTGTTTTCCAAATTCTATATTACTTGCATAGTCGTATTTTCCACCGTTAAAAAATTCTATAACTTCATCAACAACTTCTTCATCTACCAGTGGACAGTCTCCGGTAATGCGTAAAATTGTATTATATTCAGGATATTTTTGAGAGCATTTGAAGTAACGGTCAAGTACATTCATATCATTGCCTCGGAAACAGTCAACACCTATTTCTTTACAAAAATTTTCTGTAGAGTCGTCTTCTGTGTTTGAAGTAGTTGCAACGACAATCTTATCAATCAACTTTGATTTTCGCAGACGCTTTATTTCATATTCAAGAAGAGTAACATCATTAATCTTTTTTAATATTTTACCAGGCAATCTTGTAGAACCCATTCTTGCCTGTACAATACATAATACTTTATTCATAAAATTCTTTTATTTTATTACTTATGTATACAACATCTTTTTTTGAAAGTTCTGTGTGAAGCGGTAATGTAATACATGAATTTTGATACAACTCTGTGTTTTTTAATTTTTTATTTTTATACCCATTTTTTCTATAATATGGATGTGAATACACAGCAGGGTAATGAAAATTGACCCCGATTCTGTTTTTCTTGAGATATTTTGATAATTTATCTCTGTCAGATTTTTTTTTCGTTCTTATTATGTATAAGTGCCAGCCAGAACGAACGTTATTCAATTCTTCAGGGAGTATAATCTCTTTGACAGAAGAGAGTTCTTTTTTATACCAACTTACTATTTGCTTTCGTTTCTTGATAAAACTATCCAGTCGTTTTAACTGACTTTCTCCGAGTGCTGCTTGTATATCTGTCATTCTGTAGTTATATCCAAGCTCTGTCATTACATTTTTACCATTTTTATCTTTATGTATGCCGTGACTTCGTAAGGATAGAAGTTTTTCATAATACCTCTTATTGTTCGTAACTACCATTCCGCCCTCGCCTGTAGTTATTTGTTTTACAGGGTGGAAACTAAATACTGTCATATCTCCAATATCTCCAATTTTTTTGTTTTTATATTTTGCTCCAAGTGCGTGACATGCGTCTTCAATGACTATAAGCTTATGTTTTTTGGCAACTCTTCTGATAATATCCATTTCACATGGATGACCGGCAAAATGTACAGGTATAATCGCTTTTGTTTTTTTAGTTATTAGGTTTTTTATTTCTTTCTCATTGAGATTATATGTACCTGTTTTTATGTCACAAAATATCGGTTTAGCTCCCACTGCAATTAGCATATTTGTTGTGGCTGCAAATGTATTCGGAGAAGTGATAACTTCATCATTTTTTTTAATACCAGCTACAAGGTAGGCAAGATGAAGCGCCGTTGTGCCGTTGCTTACTGCGACAGCATATTTAGCGCCACAGTATTTTGCAACTGCTTTTTCAAACTCTAATATTTTTGGTCCTTGTGTAAGAAATTCTGACTTAAGTGTATTTAATACGGCTTTAATATCATTGCTATCAATATTTTGACGTCCATATGGAATCATATGTTTATATTTGTTTCTTAAGTTTAACTAATATTTTTTTAAAATCATTTGTTGAGAGCCATTTATTGTTAGTATTACTTGCAAATATAAAATTAGGATCAATTTTTTTCCCTTGCTTGTTATATTTTTTATAGGGATTATATTTTGACCAATTATGTGATTCAGGTAAAACTACAAAATATTTTTTTAATTCTCTCGCACACCTTGCTTCGTTACTTGAAAGCAGCGCTTCATGAAGTTTTTCTCCAGGTCTAATGCCAGTAATTTCTTTTTTTGCATTTGGTACTATTGCATCAAATAGGTCAACCAATTTCATACTTGGAATCTTTGGTACAAATATTTCGCCACCAACCATATTTTTAAGTGCAAATAATACAAGATCAAAACTTTCCTCAAGAGTAATCCAAAATCTAGTCATATCTTCATGGGTTAGGCTTACTTTTTTAGCGTTTGGGTTGTTAATTAGTGATTCAACTACACTTCCGCGACTTCCGATTACGTTTCCATATCTTACAGCTGAAAAACGTGTTTTTTTAGGTGCGTATGTATTTCCTGATACAAATAACTTTTCAGCACAGAGTTTTGAAGCCCCATAGAGATTAGTCGGTTCAGCAGCTTTATCTGTTGACACAAGTAAAACTCTGGGTACTTTTTGGTCAACAGCTGCTTCAATAATATTTTGTGTTCCAATAACGTTGGTCTTTATTGCTTCATGTGGATTATACTCAAGTGCCGGAACCTGTTTAAGCGCTGCTGCGTGTATGACTATATCAATATCTTGAAATGCTCTGTGAAGACGTTGCTGGTCTCGTATGTCTCCCAAGAAAAAACGAATCCTACTATCTCTAAGTTCTTTTGATAGATGATGTTGTTTAAACTCATCACGACTGAATATGACGAGTTTTTTAAGTTTTGTTTTTTTTAGCAGATGTTTTGCAAAATTTTTGCCAAATGAGCCCGTCCCGCCTGTAATTAGAACATTTTTGCCTTGAAAGGTGTTATACATAAGTGTTATGTTGAGTGTGTTGATATATGGCAAAAAGCCACTATATATCTAAACATTTACTTAGTGTATAAGGTTTCTCTTATAATTTCAATATGTATAGTAAAAAACGCAAGACAGTATTCATCACAATTTCAAGAGGTTTTGGTGTTCGTAATATTTTAAGAACAGATTTTTTAAATTATCTTAAACAAAACAATACTAAGATTGTTTTACTTTTTGCAAATATTCGTAAAAAAGAGATTCCGCAATATTTATTGGATGAATTTAAGGATGAGAATGTATATATAGAAAATGTATCTTTTCCTAACAAAAGCAAATTTCGCAGAAAATTTTGGGCATTAAGTCGTTTACTTGTTTACAATAAGACGGACAGAAAACTTCGTTATTTAAGACGTGGCAAACGCACTATTATCGGAGATATATTGTTAATAACTGAAAATATGTTCTTTTCTATTGTAGGAAGGATACATATTTTAAAATCGTTTATTCGTTTTATTGAGCAGAGATTATTCTCAAGTGAATGGTGTGAGGAATATTTCGATAAATATAATCCTGATGTTGTATTTTCAACATCTATTATATCAAGTTTTGATGTTGATATTTTGAAAGAAGCCAAAAGAAGGAGTGTGAAGACTGTTGGTATGCCAAGAGGGTGGGATAATGTTGCAACTACTTTTTATAGAGTTGTGCCAGAGGTTCTCGTAGTTCAGAATGAAGTTATGAAGAGTGACGCAATGCGTTGTCAGAATATTAAACCAGAGCATATAACTGTGATAGGTTTTCCTCAATTTGATTTATATAGGAAAAAAGACATCTTACTTTCAAGAAAAGATTTTTTCAAATCAATTGGACTCAATGATCCAACTAAAAAATTAATTTTCTGGGGATCATCTGGTATGTGGACCCCAAATGATAACAATATATGTGAGACACTTGTTGATACTGTAGAAAACAACAAGCTTGATATACCTGCATATTTATTTATTCGTTCACACTTTACAGATGCTGTTAAGAAAAGATTTCATTATTTGAAAGGTAGAGAAAATGTAATTGTTGATGATAACTACACCTTCTCTGAGTTCTTTCGTGACAACTTTGATGCTACAAAAGATGAAATTATAAAATTTATAAACACAATTTATCATTCTGATGTCATTATTTCTCTTTGTTCAACTCTAGCTCTAGATGCTTTGTGTTATGACAAGCCAATTATTAATACAGTGTTTGAAGGACTCTATGACAAAGAGGGAAATGACATTTCGTATGTAATGTATATGCACGAACACTATAAACCACTATTGAAACACGATGCAGTTAAACTTGTGTATAGTAAAGACGAACTAATATCAAATATAAATAGATATTTGAATCATCCTGAATATGAAAAAGAAGCACGCGCAAAAGCATTTGAAACATTGTGTTACAAAGGTGACGGTCTGGCCAGTAAAAGATTAGCTGATGTTGTGCTATCTTAATAATAATATGACATATACATTCTCTTCAAAGTGGGCAGATGTTGCTCAAAAAGATAATGAAAACTCTGATGAGAAATCTATCTTTGTGAATATTGGAGATGTCCCTGTTACACAGCGTCAGCTTGATTTGTATTATTATTTTTTATTTATAAAAAATATCTTAAATAAAATAAATGCAAAAAATGTACTTGAAGTAGGGTGCGGTAGGGGAACTATATCTCTCTATATAAAAAAATATCTACATATTGACATGACACTCATTGACAATGTTCCTGATGCGCTTGAGATTGCAAAAAATGAGTTCAATAAACATGGAGAAACTGCTGAATTTTATATTGAAGATGCTCTTAAAGCAAATCTTCCGGATAATAAATTTGATGCGACGGTGTCTATAGGTCTAGCTGAGCATTTTGAGAGTGTTAATGGTTTATTCAAAGAACAATACAGAGTGCTCAAAGATGGTGGAGTAATGATCTCGCTGAATATACCAAAGAAGTTTTCAATACAGTTTCTGAATAAAATTATGAAATTTATAAAGAAAAATATTTTACGGAGAAGTGTTGATATAAGAAAAGATTATTACAGGAATTCTCTAAGCTCTAAAGATTATAAAAAATCAGCACTTAATGCGGGATTCAAAAAGGTTGAAATCGTCCATGTATGTCCGCTTCCTATCTATGCACCGATTTCAATAAAGACAGACAGAAAAGTTGCAAAATTTAATAAATTTGTTTTAAAAATACGAAGTATATTTCAAAAATATCCATATAAAACAAACAAACTGTTTGCACAGGCACATTTTTTAGTTGCGTATAAATAATATGATAGGTATTGATATAGCAGATATAAAAAGGTTCAAGAAAATCAAACAAGAAGATTTTTCTTTATGGGAGAAAGTGTTTACTGATAGTGAATGGGAGTATTGTTTTAATAAGCCAAACCCATCTCAACATCTTGCCGGTATTTTTGCCTCAAAAGAAGCAGTAATGAAGGCGGTTGGCAGTGATATAATGAAACGGTACGACCTTATTGAGGTCACTCATGATGGTAATGGCAAGCCAAATGTTGTTTTAAAGACAAAAGAAATACATAAGCTAGAAATCAGCATTAGTCATGATGGGGGACTTGCGATAGCGGTTGCGATTAAAATAAAATAATCTATGAACTTTTCTTTAGACAATAAACATATTTCAATCACGTACCATTATGTGGAAGATCCAAGTGATAAGCGCGGAGGGATTTTCCCGTGCTCTATTAATGAGTTTGAGCGACAGATAAAATTTTTATCCGAACATTATTCTTTTGCTTCTATAGAAAAAGTGTATGGGGAAGCTAAGAAAGGGGGAGATAAAAAGATGTGCGCTATTACATTTGATGATGGATTGAAAGATCAGTACGAGAACGCATTGCCGATTTTACAAAAATATAATGCTACCGCGACATTTTTTATTATGAGCGGTATCTACGATGGCTATATTCCGACTGCACATAAGATTCATATACTGCTTTCGATCAAAGAACTGGAAGATCTTATAAATGCATTTAATAAATATATTGATGCATATCTTCCTAATGAAACGGAAGAATTACATATTCCTGTGGACATATCTATTACAGACAAGAGAAGACATGAAAAAAGAATATCTATAAAAAATTTCAAAGAAGCACTTTCACAACTAGATTTGAATAAACAAAAAGAGTTTTTCAAGTGGTTTTTTAAAGAATATAACTTAGATGAAAAGGCGTTAATAAAAGAATTTTTTATGAGCAGAGAAGAAGCGCAAGAGTTGTTTAGTATGAATTTTATTTTAGGTAACCATACTCATAATCATCCGGCATTTGACAGTATATCTCGAAGCGAAATGAAAACAGAATTGGAATATTCACAGAAACAATTAGTCGAATTGTTCGGAAAACAGCCGAATGTCTTTTGTTACCCTTATGGTCGTTTGAATAAAGATTCAAAAAGTATGTTCAAAGTTTTAAATGAGACAAATATTACACATGCGGTCACCACAGAACCACGTGGAATTACACGAGATGATAATTTACTTACTATTCCACGTTATGACACGAATGATGTGAGAGATTTTCTAGACGAAAATAATATTAATTAACCATGGAGTTCAAAGAAATACAGCACAAGATAAGCAATATTTATGCAGATACATCTGCAACAGCTGGTGATTATATTTCAGTCGGAAAAAAACTTTTAGATTTTCAAGCAGATAGACCGCAATATATTCGTAAAACACGAGTTGCATTCTTAAGTAGCTTTACTATACAAGGTTTGCCGGAAGTTTTCTCAAGTAATGCACTTTTTCATAATCTTTTTGTCAACACATACAATGCTCCATATAATCAGTTTACACAGGAGATTTTAAATGTTGAAAGCGGTTTATATAAATTTAATCCGTATGTGATTTATATTTTAATTGACGCAAGAGATATCAGAGATAATAAACATATAGAAGATTTAGTTAGTTCTCTATCTTTGAATACAAATGCAAAAATAGTATTTTCAAGCTTTGCCGTGTCCCCCAAAAAATACGACAACACTGCAGGTGTTGTAAAAGTAAAAGAGTTAAATAAAATTCTAAGAGAAGCTGTTAACAATTTTAAGAATTTCTCTATATTTGATTTTGAGGATTTTCTACAAAGAATTGGAAAAGATGAATATTGGTATACGAAGTTTACAGAACTTGGTGACATACGTCTTACTATGGATGCGTTTCCCGCACTTTCTGAAGAATTTATGGAATATATAGTGGCGCGCATGGGAGCAACAAAAAAATGTCTAGTACTTGATTTGGATAATACTTTATGGAAGGGGATAGTGGGGGAAGACGGCGTACAAAACATTATTCCAGATGTGAACCTTCAAGAATATATTCTTACTTTGTATGAGAAAGGTATACTTCTTGCAATAAATAGCAAAAATAATAAGAAAGACGCACTTGATGCAATAAATAATCATCCCGACATGCTTCTTAAAAAAGAGCATTTTGCAGCATATTGTATAAACTGGAATGACAAAGCGTCAAACATGCGTGAATTAGCAAAAGAGCTTAATTTGAGTTTGGACAGCTTTGTTTTTGTTGATGACAGTGCATTTGAACAGGATTTAGTGCGGAGTTCACTTCCAGAAATCGCAGTTGTGCCGATTGATCGTCTGAAAACATATGCAGGTTTTGCATCAGGTAGCCTTACAAAAGAAGACAAAAAGAGAAGTCAAATGTATAAAGATGAGAAAAAGCGAGACGAACTCAAAGTCAAATCTTTAGATGTTAATGATTATCTAAAAACATTAGAGCTTAAAGTAAAGATCAAAGAAGCCTCTGAAGGCACACTTCCTCGTATAAGCCAATTGACACAAAAGACAAATCAATTTAATTTGGCTACGAGAAGATATTCGGAAGTCAATATAAGAGATTTTATTAAGAAAGGATGGAAAGTATGGACGCTCGAAGCAAGCGATAAGTTTGGTGACTATGGTATAGTGGGTGTGGTTGTACTAGAGCCTAAAGATAATGTATGGCGTATAGATACATTGCTACTTAGTTGCAGGATTTTAGGAAGAAAGATAGAAGAGACTTTTTTTGAATATATATTAGAGAATGCCAGAAAAGAACAAATTTTAACCATTGTTGGTGAATTTATTCCGACACAGAAAAACAAACCCAGTGAAGCATTCTTAACAAGTATTGGTTTCAAAGAAATTTCAAAAAATAATAAAATGTTTGTGTATGAATATGATACAAAACAAGACTTTGAAAGTCCTGATTTTATAGAATTAAATTAATTATTATGAAAGTAGAAGAAATAATTGGTAAAATATTAAATATTGACAGTACTACAATAAAAGATGAGACAAGTCCTGAGAATACTTCTGAATGGGATTCTTTCAATGGACTTTTACTTGTATCAGAACTTGAAAAGAATTTTAATGTTAAATTTGATATAGAAGAAATAATTGCTGTAAAAAACGTTGGTGATATAAAATCTATACTTAAGAAACATAAAGTCTTGTAAAATGGAGTTAAGAAAATATATAGAAAGATTAAACGACAATAATTGGGAACAATTTACTACTTTTGTTAAAAGCTGGTTTCACGATCGTTATATTTTAACTATTAAAGAATTTGTAGAGTGGCAATATAAAACTCCATTTTCAAAAACATCAAATATAAATGTATTTGTTGTTAAAATAAAAGAAAAAGTAATGGGATTTCTTGGAGTTATTCCACTTTCGTTTAATTATTTTGGAAAAGATATTTATGGGGTATGTCTTGCTAATTGGCAGATAGATGAAACACTTCAATCTAAGGGATTTGGTTACGAAATGTTAGATGTTGCGCTTTCAGATGCGCAGATTGCCTATACGACAGCTTATAAGCCAGTACTTGAAAGACTTTATGATAAAACAGGCTGGCAAGTTCATTCAGACAAACAAGAACAAATGTTGGTTCATAGATTCGTTAAAATATTTGATGCAGAGAAGGTCAGAAAAATGATTGGGAAAGAAGATATGGTGTTTAATGATGTAAAAAATATATCTGCAAATGATGAATTTAAATTTTCACAAGTTAACTCATTTAATAAAAGCATAGACAGTTTCTGGGAAAGTGTAAAAAAGAAATATAAAATTACAGTAAACAGAAATAGTAAATATCTAAATTGGCGATACAAAAATCATCCAATGTTTGATTATAAGCTTTTTGTCACAGAAAAGGATGATGAAATAAAAGCTTTTGTTGTTGTAAGGTTAGAAAAATCAGGGAAGTACACAACAGGTCGTATTGTTGATTTTGCAGCGGAAGATAATGCAGAAGAATTTATGCTAAATGCAGTATGCAAATGGTTGCTTGAACAAAAAGTAGATCTTGCTGACTTTTCTTTCACTGGAGACTTTCATGAAAGTACGCTTGAAAGTACAGGATTTAAAGAAACTAACGAGGAACCGTATGCATCTATCCCGTATCTTTTCAGTCCGATAGACCATAAACGTCATTCAACAAACTTCGCATTCAAAATCATAGACGAAAATCTCAAGAATCTTGGTACAGTAACATATAATAATTTCTATATAACTCGTGGTGATTGTGACCAAGACCGCCCAAATCCACGATAATGATAATAATAAACGGTTACTTTTATAGCTATATTTTGTTGTATAAAACACAATATATTAAACATAATGACCTCAATAAATACAAAAAATACGGCTAAGTTACTTGATAAAGACTATGTCTTTGTCATTGCCGAGATCGGCAAGAATTTTATCCAAAGTGAAGATGACCGTTCTGTTGAAGAGTATCTTCAGAATGCGAAAGATTTGGTTGATGCGGCAGTTCGTGCTGGGGCTGATGCGGTGAAGTTTCAGACACATGAGGTAGAGGATGAGCAATTAAATGTTGATATAACATCCCCACATTTTCAAGGAAGTGATAGATACAGTTGGGTAACAAGAAACACAAACGCAACCCCACTTGATACTTTTTTAAAACCACTTAAAAAATACTGTG
>PBQF01000032.1 GCA_002724975.1 Parcubacteria group bacterium | reverse complement strand
GGCTATACCACACTGCGAATATAATTCCTACTTGTTATGGGCTCCAAGTAGACCGTAATAGCCTTATTTATAGGGCTATTTTCGATATTAAAATAATAACAGGCAAAGTACTTGACAAATATGATCAAGTATGATAGTCTTTAGATAGTTATTTGTTTTGTTTTGTTTTGTTTTGTTTTGTTTTGTTTTGTTCGTGAGTTGTCCCCCGACCTGTCTGATCCTTATATATTTAGTGCTACTCACACACTAAATATATAAGGATCAGCGGTCGGTTTTTTTTTATTTCAGCTTTGCCAATCCAATATTTCATTGACATTAAGCCATATTTAACCTAATATACTCGAACGCTCCTCGGAGCAACGGGGCCTAGTTTCCTCCCTCTTCTTAAGGAAACAAGTTCTTCACAAAATGAATGAGGTTGTTATGATTATAAAGCATCTGCGTCGGATTACCGCAGGCCCGTCGTGGGAGGAGCTCATCAACGCTCTCCGATTTCGCGGTGAGAAAAGGGGAGTTTCTTTCGTTATAACGTCCGAGCCCTACCGACAGGGTTTTTGGTTAAAAGAATTCAAGAAAATTACGGACCAAATTGCCAGAGTGACAATCAAAGTATTGGTTAACGGCATTAAGATTCAGGATGAAAGAGGCAACGATTTGTTGCTTGACCTCTACGATCCGCACAGCAATTTGGGAGGGTCACAGTACCTCGAGGGGTACTTCAACACCTTGAGCTGTGAGGGCTGGATCCATCCCCAGTCCGACTCGAAACGCAGACTCTAGAAGAATCTTCTGTCCAAATCCCACCTTGTCGTAACAACCATCGGCTAGGCACAACCGCCGCCTGGGAATCTTCAGATTCCCGGGCGGCTTTCTTTTTTTGTAAATGTTATTTACAATTAGAGTGTGTTCGCTTCGCGAATTCAAATCTATAGTATTTACCTGCTAAGAGGTAATTGGGTCGACCTAATTTAAAATCTATATCTATGGTAATAGGCAAGGTTACACATTGGTACGACAAACTAGGGGTAGCTGTCATTAAACTTGAAGGGCCTTTAAATGTGGGAGATACAGTTAAGGTTTCTCGCGGGGACGATGAATTTGAAGAAACGATTTCTTCAATGCAGATTGATCATGCAGAAGTTAGCGGAGGAAAGAAGGGTGACGAAATAGCTGTTAAGCTTTCACAGAAAGCGAAAGAAGGTTCAACTCTTTCCAAAGCGTAAAATTTCTCCCAGTTTGCTTTTAAAAAAGGGCTGTAGTATTCTCTACAGATGTTAATTGTTGCGTTATGGCTTCACAAAAGAATTTAGTTTATCTGCAAAACAAGGAGACGGGAGAGGTCTACCATACTCGCAAGAACAAAAAGCTTGTTGAGAGAAAGTTGAAATACAAGAAATATAGTCGGAAACTTAAAAAGCATGCTTGGTTTGAAGAAGTGAAGAAGCTGGTAAAGCTTAAAAAGTCAGCTCCAAAAAAGAAAGTTAAAGCAGCGAAAGAAAAACCAAAAACTCAAAAGAAAGAAAATAGCCCTAAATAAAAGGGGTTATTTTTATTAAGGAATCTGATAATATAGATTTACTTGGGCGATTAGTTAAGTGGTATAACAACGGTCTCCAAAACCGTAATCGGGGGTTCAATTCCCTCATCGCCCGCATCTAACAATGTCACAAGAAATATAATTAGGTAAATGTAGGTATTGTATAAGGGAGAAGAATATGAAGTTGGTGACTTGGGTAAGTAAAATCTATTTTTGAGTTCTTAAGAATTTAAAAATACTTGAATTAATTCAAGTATTCTCTTATTCTCTTCTGGCCTAAACCATTTAATTCTTTCATCTCTCTTGAACCAAGTTTTCTGTCTTTTGGCATACTGTCGAATAGCTATATTTAACTTTTCTATCATTTCTTTTTTGTCCATCTCACCTTTTAGAAAGTAAGCCAAATATTTATATTCAAGCCCAAGGTTAATCATTCTTTCAAAACTGAGTCCTTCCTTATTTAATTTTTCTACTTCCTCAATCATCCCTTTTTCCATTCTTTCAAGTAGACGGTTTTTTATTCTTTCTTTTAACTCCCCGTCGTCTAAATTCAAACCTATTTGTAAAGTTTCGTATTTTGGTTTTTTCTCTAAATCGGGAACTTTCCCCAAAGTTTTTACTATTTCAACTGCCCTAATAAGTCGCCTTTTATTATCGGACTGAATAGAAAGACTTCTGTTTGGGTCTAATTTCTGGAGCTCTTTATATAGTTCTTCTGCAGATTTCCCCTCTAATTTCGTCCGTAGTTCTTCATCTGGAGGAACTTCAGGCAAGACCAAACCATCAACAATTGATTGAATGTAAAAACCAGTTCCACCAACGACAATAGGTAGTTTTTCTCTCTCTAAAATTTCATTAACCTTTTCTTCTGCTAATTTTTTGAATTGAATTACATCAAATTTCTCGCTTGGCCTTACTGCGTCTAAAAGATAATGTGGTACATTTTCCATTTCGTCTTTTGTGATTTTTCCTGTTCCAATATCAAGCCCTTTATAGACTTGCCTTGAATCCGCAGAAATTATTTCACCGTTAAATTCTTTAGCAATTTTCACAGCTAAATCACTTTTACCTGAGGTAGTTGGTCCTAAAATAATCAAAATTTTCTTAGACATACTATTGTGCCGCGGGTGGGAGTTGAACCCACACACCCGAAGGTACACGATTTTGAGTCGTGCGCGTCTGCCAATTCCGCCACCGCGGCTCACTCCGAAGTTTATTTGAAAAGCTTTAAAAAATCAATTTTAACAAGGAATAAATTGTGTTAAAATTAGCCTTAATAAAAGAATAATTTTGAGTGAGAAATGTCGTATATACAGAATAATTCAATCTTTTGGGTTGAAGTAGATAAGGTTCGGCCTAATCCGTATCAGCCAAGGAGAGATTTTGACGAGAGTAAATTAAATGATTTAGCAGAGTCTATAAAAATGTATGGACTTCTACAACCTTTAGTTGTTACAAGACAAGAAGAAGAAAAAGAAGACGGAGGACTCCTCACAACTTACGAACTTATTTCCGGAGAAAGAAGACTGAGGGCAAGTCGAATTGCTGGCTTGGTTCAAATTCCAGTTATTATTCGAAGTGGGGAAGAAGACAATAAGATTAAACTTGAACTGGCTATAATTGAAAACCTTCAAAGAGAAGACCTTAATCCGGTTGAAAGAGCAAGGGCCTTTCATCAATTGGCAGAAGAATTTGGCTTCAAACATTCTGAAATTGCCAAGAAGGTTGGTAAAAGCAGGGAATTTGTTTCTAACACTATAAGAATTTTAGCTTTACCCGATGATGTCCTTGGGGCACTTTCATCTGGCAAGATTTCAGAAGGTCATGCTAGACCTATCTTAATGCTCAAAGACAAACCACAGGAGCAAGTAACTCTTTTCAAAGAGGTTATGTACAAAAAACTAACTGTCAGGGAATCGGAAGCCATTGCTAGAAGGATTGCTTATGACAAAGTTAGAAAGCAATCAAGAACTTTTGATCCAGAGCTTGTTGAAATGGAAGACCAGTTAGCCGAATCGCTCGGAACCCGTGTTTTTATTGAAAAAAGGCCGGTTGGGGGAAAGGTCATGATAGATTTTTTCTCAAATGAAGATTTGAGAAAAATACTTAATCTTTTGCAGAGTGAAAAAATTTCTTTGACAGACTTGGATGAAATTGGAAACTCAAGTCAAGGTCACAACAAAGTCAACGAGGATGATAGTGAATTTTTGAATAATCTTGCAGAAGTAAAGAATGATGACAACAATGAAAATTCTAACAATAATAATGAAGAAAAAGACGAAAAAGAGGAGAGGGAATCAAAAGACGAAGCCAACGAAGACAAAATAGACGAAGCCATAAATAGCCTTAATTTAAGCCATAATTTAGATATTTCAACTCCTTCTTATTTAGACGAATCATCAAAAGCTTCTGATAATTCTGACGAATATAGCTCTGGCAAGCAACCGGAAGATGAGGGAAATAAACCCCATTCTGTCAGTGATTTTACAATTTAAGGAATTTTTAAAATAGTATATACTATGGTACGTATCATGGTATGTACTATTTTCTCTCGGCATTATCAAGAATTCCCTTGATGTGTCGCTTAGCGACGTTTGTTTTTATAAGTTTTAGCCATTTTGGAGTAGGACTTAAAGTTTTTTTAGTCATAACTTCGACAATGTCCCCACTTTTTAGATTTTTCTCCAGAGAGCCCATCTTCCCATTTACTTTGACGCCAGAGATATAGTTTCCAATGTCGGAGTGTACAGCGTAAGCAAAATCGATTGGACCAGAACCTTCAGGCAAGTCAATAACATCTCCGTTTGGCGTCAAGACAAAAATTCTTTCTCCCAAAAAATCTTGCTTTATATCCTTAATGAAATTTTTTTCATCAGTGGTATCTTTTTGGTAATCGTTTATATCTTTTACTACTTTTGGCATATCATCTTTGCCTTTCCCTTTATATTTTGCGTGTGCCGCTACTCCATACTCTGCCTCCTGGTGCATTTTTTCAGTTCTAATCTGTATTTCAGCAATTCCACCATCACCAGTAAAAACCGTAGTATGCAAACTTCTATACCCATTTGCTTTAGGTAAAGCAATGAAATCTTTTATTCTTCCTGGTACTGGTCTCCATGAACCGTGAATAATTCCAAGAGTTTTATAACAATCATCAATAGTTGGCACTATTACTCGGAGTGCTAAAATATCATGAATTGAATCCTCAATATCTTTTCTTTGAAGTTTTTTATGAAGGCTTTTAATACCCTTTACCCTGTGGTGGGTATTGATAACCCTTATTTCTTCTTTAGCCATAGCTTTTTTCAGGGATTTGGTTGTTTTTTCTAAGTATTCAATATCAGACTTTTTTCTTTCTTTGATTATTTTGATTACTTTCTCATATTCCTCTGGTTCGATAAATTTAAAAGCTAAGTCTTCAAGCTCCCTACTCAACTTGCTCATCCCAAGCCTATAAGCTAATGGAGCATAAATTTCAAGGGTTTCTTGTGCTATTCTTTCTTGTTTTTCTTCTGGTATATACTCCAAAGTCTGCATATTATGAAGTCGGTCAGTAAGTTTGATAACAATAACTCTTATGTCTTCTGAAGTTGCCAAGAAGAACCTTCGTAAGCTCTCAACATGTCTTTTAACCCCTTTGTATTTTAAAGTCCCTAGTTTAGTTACTCCTTCTATTAAAAATAGAATTTCTTCCCCGAATTCTTCCCTTATTTCTTCCTTTGTTGCACATCCATCCTCAATTGAATCGTGTAAAAGGCCGGCAGCTATGGCAGTGCTCCCCATTTTATAAAAAGCAATATTTTTTGCCGTTTCAAAGACATGGGAAAAGAAGTCATCCCCAGAATATCTTTTTTGTCCCTCGTGGGCTTTTTGGGCAAAATCACAAGCTTTTTCAACAAGCTCAATATCCAACTTAGTCGGGTATGGTATTAAGCCAATTATTTCTGTAGCTTCGCTCATATTAGAAATCTTACACCTCTACTTATCTAAGGCAAGATTCTATTTTTTAGTTTTTCTTCTTCTGGTCTTTTTCTCTTCCGCCAGAATCTCTAAGGCTCTTGGGAGCTCAATAGTATAGACATCGTCTTCTTTAAGAGATCTGAAGTCTTTTTGATGAACAATGTATGGGCCAAACCTTCCAATGCTGGCGCTAATCGTATCTCCGGTTTCGGGATGTTTGCCGAGTTCTCTTGGCAGAGCGACATATTTTAATGCTTCTTCTAAGGTAATGTCTTCTAATTTTACATCATCAGGAATCTTGCCCCTCTTAGGCTTTTTTGATTTTTCCTTTTCACCCAATTGGACATAAGGTCCATATGGTCCTTCTAAGACGTAGACGTTTAATTCAGTTTCTGGATCAACTCCAATTGGTTTATTTTCTTTCAATTCTTTTCCCTCTGCGGTTCTGGCACCATGACAATTTGGGAAATCTTTACAGCTCATAAATTTCCCGTTTTTCCCGAGTTTTATAACCATACTCTTACCACACTTCGGACACTTGAATTCCTTAGGCGCTTCTCCCAAATTTGTAATTTTGTCTATATCTTCTTTTTTCTTCACATCCTCGGAGAAATCTTCATAGAAATCTTCTAGAGTTTTTTTGTATTCTCGCTTTCCGTCGGCTATTTCGTCCAACTCGTTTTCCATTTCGGCTGTAAACGAATCGCTTATGTATTTTTTAAAATTCTCCTCCAAAAAAGAAGACACAACTTCTCCAGTATCGGTGGGGAAAAGAGTTTTACCTTCTTTGTCAACATAACCTCTCTCTGCCAGAGTTCTCATAATAGCTGCATAAGTAGAAGGTCTGCCAATACCCTTTTTTTCAAGTTCTTTAATCAATCCAGCTTCCGTGTACCTTGAAGGTGGTTTTGTTTCTTTTTTCTCATTTTCTATATTGATAAGTTCCAGTTTTTCTTTTTCTTTAACCTTTGGCAGTTCAACATCTTCTCCTTGTGAATTTGGGCTTGCTTTAAGCCAGCCGTCAAAAAGGGTTCTGGAACCGTTTGCAGCAAAATCAGGACTGTCTTTTATCTCGGCAGTTATTTTTGTTTTTAAAATCTTGGCGTTTGCCATTTGAGAAGCTATTGTTCTTTTCCAAATCAAATCATAAAGTGATTTCTCATCATCAGTTAACCCAGCTTTAAGTGTATTAATATGAGTTGGTCTTATTGCTTCATGTGCTTCTTGAGCATTCTTGCTTGTAGTTTTATATATTCTTGATTGGACATATTTTTTTCCGTATTTTTCGTTTATTAAAGCTAGAATTTGCTTATGTGCGATAGCACTCAAGTTTGCACTATCAGTTCTCATGTATGTAATATATCCCTTCTCGTAGAGTTTTTGCGCCGCCCGCATTGTTCTTGATGGAGAGAAGCCTAAGTATGAGCTGGCTCTTTGTTGAAGAGTTGAAGTTTTAAACGGAGGATATGGAGATCTTTTCATTTCTTTTTCTTCAACCGATTTAACTTTCCAGTCGTTTTTCTTTGCAGCCTCAAGGATTTTCTTTACACTGTCTTCTTTTCTTGGTTCTTCCTTACATATCAAGACAAGTTCATTGCCCTTTTCTGTTTTGGTTTGGGCCGTAATTACCCAAAAATCTTCAGATTTGAAAGCTCTAATTTCTCTTTCTCTTTCCATAATGATTCGAAGAGCGGGGGACTGAACTCGTCCCGCTGAAAGTCCATATCTGACTTTTTTCCAAATCAGTCCACTTAAATCATATCCAAATAATCTGTCTAAAACTCTTCTAGCTTCCTGAGCCTCTCTTAAATTAGTGTCAATTTCACGCGGATGCTCTACAGCCTCTTGTACAGCCTCTTTGGTAATTTCGTTAAAGACTATCCTTTTTGGATTCTTTAGTTTTAAAGCCTCCTGAATATGCCAAGCGATAGCCTCTCCTTCTCTATCAGGGTCGGTCGCCAAGACTATTTCATCAGCATCTTTTGCCAGCTTTTTAAGTTCGCTGACCACCTTTTTCTTTTCTTGTTTAATTTCGTAATGAGGAAGAAAACCACCATCTATGTCTATGGCTTTTTTATTGTTTTTTGGCAAATCCCTTATATGTCCGACTGAAGCGACAACCTTATATTTATCATCCAAATATTTAGTAATTGTTTTCGCTTTGGCCGGAGACTCAACAATTAATAATTTCATTATCAGAAGTAAGTAATAATACAAAACAATTTTTTTTGCAAATCCTTTTATTCGTTTACAAAGATTTTTCCGTAACTCTCTTTGATGATTCCTTTTATTTCCATTGAAGAAATCAGAATATTTACCTTTCCAATTTCCATTCCAGTTTTTTCTATTAATTCATCTTTTGTCATTGGCTCCGTTAGTACTGCTATGACAGCTTTCTCATTCTCTGACAAATCCCTGATTTCATTTTTTCTACTTGTTTCCATGCCGAAATGTTTCAAAATATCTTCACTATTAAATATTGGTATGGCCCCGTCTTTTATTAAATTGTTGGAACCAACTGAATTTCTTGAAAAAATATCTCCAGGCACAACCAAGACGTCTCGGTTATATTCCATAGCCAGCCGAGCTGTAATGAGAGTCCCTGATTTTTCTTCAGCTTCTACTATTAATACAGCATCAGACATTCCAGCCATTAATCTATTTCTTTGAGGGAAACTCCAAGTTGTTGCTTTAAACTTCTCCTCGAATTCTGAAAGAAGTGCACCGCCATTTTTAATTATTTCTTCAGCCAGTCTTAAATTGGTTCTTGGATACATAACTTTCGGATGCAGGCCTGAGCCAGGGAGGGCAATTGTTTTTAATCCTGTATTAAGTGCTGCCTGATGAGCAATTGAATCAATTCCCAAAGCTAGACCGGACACCACTACTATATTAGTACCTCGAAGTCCTTCTATTAACTTCCGGCAGACTTCTCTCCCATAGTTGGAATTTTTACGTGAGCCGACCACACACAGGAATTTACACTCTGGTCTGGGTAATTTCCCAGCAAGAAAAAGCTTTTCCGGTGGGTCTTCTATTTGGAAAAGCAGTTTAGGAAAGTCTTCTGATTCCAGTTCTCTAACCTCATAGCTCATGTTATTATTGGTTTGTTATGCTTGATATTAAGTTTATCAGAGAGAATATTGATGTAATAAGAGAGTCTGTTGGAAACAGAGGCTCCAAGTTTAATGTTGATGAACTTATAAAAGTAGACGATGAAAGGAAGGCCCTACTGCAATCTGTTGAAGAAAAGAGAAGCAAACAGAATAGTTTTAATGAAAAGATTGTAAATGCTTCAGGAGACGAAAAGGAAAGTCTTTTGAAAGAAATGGCCATTCTCAAGTCTGATTTGAGCAAAGAAGAAGAATCTTTAGGAAGTGTGACGAAGAAGTGGCAGGAATTAATGCTTGATGTTCCAAATATTCCTGATGTCAGTGTTCCTGTAGGGTCAAAAGAAGAAGACCATGAAGAAATCAGGACTTGGGGAGAACCAACGAAATTTAATTTTAAAGCAAAGAATCATATTGAACTAATGGAAAGTTTAGAGATGGTTGATTTAGAAAGAGGAGTCAAGGTTGCTGGTTTCAGAGGTTATTTTCTAAAGGGTGACGGAGCTTTGTTGAGTTTTGCTGTTCATAGGTTTGTGATGGATGAAATGGTTAAAAAGGGGTATGAACCATTTAGTGCACCAAGTCTGATTCGATCGGAGAACTTTATTGCCACAGGGCATTTCCCTAAAAGTAAAGATGAAGTTTACAAAACTCAAGATGACTTATATTTAGCTGGGACAGCCGAGGTACCAATGACTGGTTTCCATATGAACGAGACCTTAAAGGAGGAGGAGTTACCTAAAAAATATGTTGCTTTCTCACCTTGTTTTAGAAGGGAAATTGGAAATTATGGCAAAGATGCCAAAGGAATCACCCGAGTCCATGAGTTTATGAAGACTGAGCAGTTTATCCTTTGCGAAGCAAGTCATGAAGAATCAGTTAAATTCCACGAGGAGCTCACAGCCAATTCGGAGGAGATTATGCAAAAGTTGGGGATTCCACACAGGGTTGTAGTAAATGCTACTGGGGATATTTCTCAAGGAGCTGTTAAAACGTATGATATCGAAAGCTGGATTCCGTCAGAGAACAAATTTAAGGAAACCCATTCATCTTCTTATTATCATGATTTTCAAAGTAGAAGGGCTGGGATTAAGTATAAGGGCAAGGATGGTAAAACAGCCTTTGTTCATTCTCTAAACAATACAGCTATTGCCACCCCAAGAATTTTGATTGCCATAGTTGAAAATAATCAGAACGAGGACGGTTCTATAAATATCCCAAATGTGTTGGTGCCTTATATGGGCAAGGATGTTACTAGGAAATAAACTGGCCAATCGATGGTATACGGCCGGAAAATAAAAAGAAGTTCAAGGTTAACCGAACAAAAAAGAGAAGTTTTTCTAGTGAAATCAGGGCAGATTACCCTTGTTTTAATTTTAATTATTGCAGGTTTAACTTATCTTTCACGACTTCCTCAATTTCATATTGTTGGGGCCACCACAGAGGGCAATTCAGTCACTTCCAACTCTGAAATTGAGAAAATTATTAATCAAAATATAACAGGATATTATTTAGGTTTCTTTGCAAGGAAGAATGTTTTAATTTATCCCAAAAAGCAGATTAAAAGAGATTTAATGGAAGAATTTAGGCGGATTGAAGACGTTCGTTTTTCAATTATAGATCTTGAAGAACTTCATGTTGTTATTAACGAAAGAAAACCTGACACTCTCTGGTGTGGAGTGAAAAAAGGAGAAGAGCTTGAAGAAAAGTGTTTTTTTGTTGATCCGGATGGATTAATTTATTCCAAAGCTCCGAGTTTTTCTGGGAATGTTTTTCTAAAGGTTTATGGGGAAATAGGTGGCTCTAATCCGATTGGAAGGGAATTCTTACCAAAGTCTAAATACCAGAGTCTGAAGTCATTTAAAAGTTCAATAAAACAACTTAATTTAGTGCCCGCCTCGTTAGTAAAACTTAGAGAAGGTGATATGGAATTGTGGCTCAACGACGGTGCTCGGCTCATATACAATCTGGAGCAGGATATTGTGGGGCTCTCTGAAGATTTAAATTCAATCTTAAGTAACCCTAGTTTCAAGAAAGAAGTGGAGAATAAGGGTATTTTGGATTACATAGACCTTCGTTTCGGAAATAAGGTTTACTACCAATTTAAATAATAGTGTATACTCTTTGCTATGGAAATTGCTCTCTATAGAAAATATAGGCCTCAAAAATTCAATGATGTCTTGGGACAGGAGCATATTACCGATTCTCTTTCAAGTGCCATAAAGCTTGGGAATATTTCCCATGCTTATCTTTTTTCTGGCACGAGAGGAACAGGAAAAACTAGTGTGGCTAGGATTTTTGCCAATGAAATAGGTACTACCAGAAATGATTTATATGAAATAGACGCTGCTTCTAATCGTGGTATAGATGATATTCGAGAGCTTAGAGATGCGGTTAATATTATGCCGTTTGAGTCAAAATATAAGGTTTATATTATTGACGAAGCTCATATGCTTACTAAGGAAGCGTTTAATGCTCTTCTAAAAACTCTAGAAGAACCTCCAGCACATGCGATTTTCATTTTAGCTACAACAGAAGTACACAAACTCCCAGACACTATAGTTTCGCGTTGTGAACCACATGGTTTTAGAAAGCCGAGCCATGAAGTTTTAAAAAATATGATTGTGGATATTGCTAAAAAAGAAGGATTTAGAATTGACCCTTCAGGAGTGGAATTGATTTCGATTCTTGGTGACAGTTCTTTTAGAGATACACAGGGGATTTTGCAAAAAACTATAAGTAGTTCTAAAAACAAAGAGATTTCTTTAAGAGAAATTGAAAAAGTGACTGGGGCGCCTTCAGGGGAATTGGTTAATGACATTCTGAAAGCTATTTCAGAGAAGGAATTAGATGATGCTTTAGAGGCTGTAGGAAAAGCGGTAGAAAAAAATGTTGATATGAAAATTTTTCTCAAATTGATTTTACATAAAGCAAGATTAATTCTCTTGATTAGATATGCTAGTGACATGAAGGAAGAAATAAAAAGCGAAGTTTCAGAAAAAGATTACGAATTTCTCAAAAAAATGACCGAGGAAGCCAAAATCAACTCTAATGTTTTAAAAACTCTTTTGGATGCTTACAGAGAGACAAGCTATTCATATATACCACAATTACCTTTCGAACTTGCTCTGGTGGAGATTATTGGGCAAGATTAATGAGAATAGTCCGAGGTCGTCGTATGGAGGGAATGAAAAACAAACTGCTTTGCTTTTCAATTGGCTTACGAAGCAGAATTTCTGTAATTAAGCAGAGCGAAATAGAAAATAAGGGTTTTGTCATTTTTTCTAAAGCTGCCGGATCGTCTAATGGTAGGACACCAGGTTTTGGTCCTGGCGATCTAGGTTCGAATCCTAGTCCGGCAGCTTTGGACGGAATGTAGAGTCTCTGCCCTGGAACAATACACTTACCATCAATCAAAAAACTAAAGATAGATTTAGAAACGCTGCTGTATTATCAATGTAGTGTAAAGCAAAATACCTAAGAATCCGTAGCACATGTAAAAGGTTCACCTTTGTTGTCATTATTGCCTGTGCCAATTGTTACATGAAAGTGTCTGTTATCGCCCTTTCCTTCGTCAACAAAAATGTCGTTTCCTATTATATAAACATCTTCCCCCTTAGTATTTTCGGTTTTTTCATTAGCCTTATCACTAACATAATTAAGTATTGCTTCGTTATATCTTATATCTACAACCGAAATACCCACACCATGTTCTCTATGTCCCGCTTCTGTCCCGCCAGTAATTGTCATATCACAACTAGTACAACCTTGACTATACCTACCAAGACTGTTTATCGTTTTTGTAGGTAATCCTCCTACATTCGTACATCCCCCTTTAATCTGCCGAAAAGATTTTCCATAGGGACAAAATACTTCTTTATTTATTCCAATTCCGAGTTTCTTTAATTTTTCTCTGGTACATTTCTCAAGAGAGCTATAGTCATCGGGGTCTGTCGGAGGTGTTGTCGGAGGTGTTGTCGGAGGTGTTGTCGGAGGTGTGGCTATTGGGCGATGAGTGCCGATACCTCGGCCAGCCGGTCGGCGCAGTCGGTGGCGATTGCGGCTTCCAGGTTGAGGCGCAGCAGGGGTTCGGTGTTTGAGGGGCGCAGGTTGAACCACCAGGCGCCCATGTCGACGG
>PBQF01000031.1 GCA_002724975.1 Parcubacteria group bacterium | reverse complement strand
TGTATGTAAAAAATTCTATTTTGAAGCTACAGTTGACAAATATGTAAAAGGATACGGATATGAGAAAGAAAAAAGTGGGAAATATGAATTTTAAGACGACAAAAACGACAGGTGTCCATCGCAAATACTCATCTGACAATATTTTCTAAGACAAGCTTAGGAAAAACCACTTTCAGTGGGATATTTTTATAACATGGCTTGATAGAATAAATTCGAAACGCGAAATACGAAACGATATCAAAATAATCGAAATTCTAAATTCAAAACAAAAGATTTTTAGCCAACAACCCCTTTTTCCGGACATTTGCAAATTTGAATTTGGGTTTTGTTTCGTGTTTCGACATTCGATTTTTGGATTTTAACTTACAAAACAACGACAACACGTTGGTTGTTTTGGTGCTGTAAGGGCCTGAAATGGTTGTAAAAGTCACTCGAACACGTCTTGAAGGCATAGATAAGATGTATGAATATATTCTAATTACTAAGTCTGCAAAGTTCTTGGGAAGATAAGGAACAATATGAAAATCTTACAGCTTGTCTGGACATTCTATAAGAAGTATCCGCTTGTTTTTATTTTAAATATCTTAATGCTCACTTTTGTCTGTTTTATCCAAGTTGCAAGTACTCTATTGATAGCCCCTGTTATAGATGTTTTCATTAGTCCAGAACTTAAAAACATTAGCACAATAACACAAAGATTATTTGATTGTTTAAATATGCTTAATATTAGCGTAACAAAAATCAATATTCTAATTCTTTTTCTTCTATTTAATGCTCTACTTAGTGCTTCCATAATAGTTACAAACTGGTTAATTTTGAAAGCCCAGTACGCTATGGTAAAGTCCCTGGCAGTAGAGACCTTTAATGCTTTTTTTAATGCCCGCTGGCATTTTTTTAATACCCAACGTTATGGTTCAATTCTAAATACATTAACCCGCGAGATAGATGGTGTCATGAATGCCTTTGTTGCAGTTGGCAGAATGCTTTCAGAGTTTATACGGGCAATGTTTTTTATAGCCGTACCTGTTTATATTTCATGGAAAATCACTTCCATTGCAGTTGTGTTAGGATGTCTTTTTGTAGTTCCTTTTATTTTTTTTAATAGGGCAAGTTACAGACTTGGTAAAGGAAACACTGTATCATCTAATAAAGTGATGGAGCTAATACATGAAAGCCTAGGGGCAGCAAAAGTGATTTTGGGATATGGCAATCATACAAAATATACAAGAAGATTTAATGAGGTATTTGGTGAGCGTTGTAATTATGAAATAAAGTCTAATGTCTTACAAAATGCACTACCAAAGATATTTGAACCTTTTGGATGGATGGTTATTATAATTACAATGTATATATCATCTGAGTATTTTAAACTCACGGTTGCCGAGATGGGCATTATGGGCTATGCTTTTTTGAGAATTATTCCGATGATAGGTGGGTTTACATCAACTAAACATGCCATTATGAATTTCTATCCCAGCTATGAACAGGTGTCATATATGAACAGACTAGCATATGAAAATATTCAGAAAACAGGTGATTGCGTTTTTGACAGGATAGATAATAGCATTGAATACAAAGATGTGAGTTTTTCTTATCCTGGACATAATCCTGTATTGAATGATATTAATATAACAATTAAAAATAATAAGATGACAGCAATCGTTGGTGAATCAGGATCTGGAAAGTCAACTTTAATTGATTTGCTTATTGGATTTTATGAGCCTGATAAAGGGGTAATTTTAGCAGACAAGAAACCTATACAGGAATTCGATATTTATTCTTTTAGACAACATATTGGATATATTCCGCAGGACACTGTTCTATTCAATGATACAGTAAAAAACAATCTCTTGTGGAGTAAGGAAGGTGCTATCGATAATGAGATTGAGGAAGCTTGTAAGTTGGCAAATGCAGATGAGTTCATTGTGAATTTGTCTGATGGGTATAATACTGTTGTTGGGGAGAGAGGTGTAAAGCTTTCTGGCGGAGAGCGTCAGCGTATTGCACTTGCCAGGGCATTGTTGAGAAAACCAGAGCTATTAATTCTCGATGAAGCTACAAGTGCACTTGACAGCCGCTCTGAGTTGCTTATCAAGAGTGCGATTGAGAATATTGCCCATAAGACTACAATAGTAGTAATAGCTCACAGGTTATCAACTATAATAAATTCTGATTCTATTTATGTACTTCAAGGAGGACGTATCATCGAACATGGAAATTTTACTACTTTGATTAATAATAATGGTAAGTTCAAGCAGATTGTAGAATTGCAAAAGCTTGTGTATTAACTATTGTATGTACATAAACATGTCAGCCCCATTGCAGGCAGGATACCCAAGGAAACTAATGGCATGGTGGCGAATAGTTTCTACTTTCAAATCAATTGCTAAACTGTCAAACAAAGGGGTCGTTCTCTCCTTTATGGGTACTCAAAATTATCATTTTGGGTAATTTTGAATTATCCCCTACGGTAGTGAGTAAATAAAATAGATAGGCAAAGTTGTTGGAAGTTAAATAATGAATAAATTGTTAAAGTTTTCACATGACAGAGATGCTGATTTCAGGAAATCGTGTAATGATCTGCAAAGCAGAATTGACTCTTTTGTTGAAAACCCTATGCTTGATGATTGGTATATTCATTTTGAGGATAATTATTCTTTACCACGTGATATCGTAAAGCAACAAATGAAGGTATTTCTTAGTCGGAAATATGATTACAGAGGATGTAGCTTTCATAAGGTATTATTACCCTTAGAACGGTTTAAATTAGCGATAAAGCATACGTTATATCTGCTATTTGTCTTGTTCTTTTCTAGGAGTTATCCCGGAAAGATTAAATCATTTAATTTGATAGCACCCTATATTTCTAAAATTGATTATGACAGGCTTTTTCGTTTGATGGCTTTATTCGGCAGAGAAAATGTTTTAATAATTACTGATAAAAATATGAATATGCCGGAGCACAAGATACTATATCAACCTAAACATAAGCTATATGATCGTAAAGAAACCTCTCGGGTTATTTTTAATGAAATTGCAAAGGGTCTGACTCTTTATCTGTTTTTGTCCAATAAAGCTGGCATAAATCTGGTATCAATTGCAAATGATATTGTAAAACAATATCTGTATGCCTATACTGTTTTTAAATATAATCGTTCAAAGTATTACGTTGAACAAAGACAGTATGAAACAAGTGCTGTAAGGAATCATATATTCCGAAAATACGGAGGTGCTTATGCGTGTTGCACACAAACAAATATACAGCAACTTGGGATAAATGGGTTTTATTTTGATATGGATGTGTTTTTTGCTTTTGGTAAGAAGTCAGCTGATTGGGTGCATGAATATGGCGCAAGAATTGACCACGTTGTGCCTGTTGGATCTACAGCAATGGAATGCTATTGTTTTAAACGTAATATTAAACGGTCCAGAAACTGTAAATATGATATTATTTATTTTACCATTAAGGCAGCCATGGCTTTCCATTATATTGATGCTTACTCTTCCTTTATGGATGATTACTATAGTTCATTCCAATGGCTGGTAGAATATTCAAAAGAAAATCCCCATTTGAGAATAGGAATTAAACATCATCCTACATATATATTTGATGAAAGGGAAAGAAAGATAACGGATGGATCATCTATAGATTATATTGACCAATCCTTAAATTCTTACGAGTTTGCCTTTCAATCAAAATGTGCTGTAACCTTTGGGTCAACTATGGGGCATGAGTTGTTAGGTCACAATATACATCTGTTGTATATGGATCCTGGGTGTAGAAACGTGTTTTTGCCTGACAAGGATGACTCCTTATTGGGTCCTTATCGTGTTACTGATTATGATGATTTTAGTCAAAAGTTGCACATATTGCTGTCAGGTCAATCTCTTGAAGGGGCAAGCAATATAAATAAAGCCGATTTTTGTTTAGAAAGTAATAAAGTAAGTGAAAGAATCTATTCTTGGTTCTTATCGAGTACAGGTAACCCATAATAAACTAATCACCGATTTCCGAAACGTTATAACCGTCACAGCAATATAACACTGTATACCGTCTTGAAGTCTAGGATGGGAGGCGCACCATTAAGCAATGGTATGATTTGTGAGAGTCTATGCCAAGTCTCAGCACGGCGAGAGTATTTGGCTGTAATCTCGCCATTTCGCATAGATAAAGTTCCTGATAAAATCATTAATAAGGATATTAAAAGTAATGTTGCTGGAAGAAAATGAGCATATTCCAGTGACTAGCTCATTAAAAATGTTCAATTCTATTTTAGAAGCGGTTAGCATAAACCATATAGTCAAAATATATTTCAATGAAAAGCATGTTCAATAAGTTTCAATGTAAACTATTTAATGCTCCCGGTAGTAAACGGACTGCATGGTTATTTTTTGTTTGTGGGGTGTCTTTCTGCCTCTTTTTTCAACTTTATCTCGTGATTTCTCCAATGCACATTCGTAATTTACCTATAGAAACGGATGATGCCTATGCTCATATTTTTAAGGGTTTCCAGGCAAAATCCCTTTTTTCTGAAGAGTCTCCTGCGCTTCTTGATCTGAAAAAACAGCTTCAGGAACCTTCCTTTAATCGAGGTACTGCTTTTGCTCGTGCGAAAGCCTATGTGCGAGTTTTTCCTCAATATAACCTCTTACATTCATTTCCTCTAGCGGGGTTATTCAAGGTAGGGTTATCATGGGAAACATCCTACAATCTGCTTTGGGTTTTAGGCTTCAGCTTTACTCTGTTGTCTAGTGCACTTTGGCTTTATGCATCTTTTGGTCCAGGCCCTGCAGGAATTGCTATGTTGTTCCTAAGTTTCATAGTATTTCCAGGTTATAAAATTGCTTTTGCAGATCCATCTCTTATGGCTTTGGGTATTGCTATATTTACCTGGGCAGTGATTGTTAGGTATAATCGGCAAGCATTTTTGTTAGTTCCCCTCTGTGTGCTTTTAATGATATTAATGCATCCAGTGGGGCGGCTTTATGCGGGCTTAACTCTTCTCGTTTATTTGCTTCTATCGTTACGACCGCTCTCCAAAAAAATTTGGCTAAGTTTCATGCTGGGAGTGATAATGATCGCAACTTCTTTTATTCTGCCCTATTTAATCACGTCTGTCGACCTTAAATTTCCTTATTATCCTCCCAGAGTTCAATATACATGGTTCCAAATCTGGATAGCTGGCATTAGGACGGCAATAAGAACTTTGTTTTCGTTTACTAGTGGGATTGGTGGTGGGTTGATTGTAATCTTTACTGCAATCAGTCTGGTAACCCTCAGGCCGGAACGTCGGAAAGTTGTGCTGGTTTTTATTGTAATGTTGGGGATATTTTGTATAGCGAGTCTTCTATATCCCTACCAGGCTGGAGGTGAAATATTGAAACGTACTTGGCCTGCCATGGGTATTCTTATTTTAGGTTGCATTGGTCAGGTAATCTGGGTTTACCTTACCTTTTCATTGTTATGGTTACATAGAATTTTGATAAAAACTAAAGACTTAGAGAAAAGGATGTTTCTCTTTAATAGAAATAATTGGACAATTATACGCTTAATCTGCGGAATTAGCTTGTTGGTCATGACTTTAAACTTTTTTTATGTACAAGGAAAAAGCTATTTAATGGCTAGAAGAGTTTTTAAAACAAAAATGGATTGGACAATCAACGAAAAGCAGCCCGCAATTCTTATAGAACAAGCTCGTCAACGGGATCGTGTTCTATATCAAGACCTTGTTCTTGCCCAATACTACATTATGAATGGTACTGCCAACCTGGGTGCCATTATATGGAATACAGAAGAAGACTATTCGGAAAGACTGAAGCTACTGAATGATAATCGTTTGAGGTTCCTTGTGACTTGGAATCCAATCCTGAAATGTCATGGCAACGAAGGGAACTCGGATGGAAGATTCTTTTTTACTGACAGCAGGCAGCTTAATCTTCAGTTTGATACCCCTGTATCCTTGGATAACATTTCCCTTCGAATTGAAAGCTATAGGCACCCTACTATTGTGCGTGCGCAAGTGATGGGAATTCGTAATGCAAAGAATGAGTTTTTTACTATGCATATCTCAGGTGAAACAACAGTATGGCATCAAGTCTCTTCGGAAAAGATTATGGTGAGTGAATTGATTTTGGAAAGTGATGGTCTGCTGCGGCTTGCAGGTATCAAGCTTTCTCCACTCGAGACTCTCCATTGGCCTTGGGACCAAGGAGTTACACTTAATTGTATTATTGATAATGTCCGGTACCAAAGCATCCGCTTTCTTACGCAAAAGCTTCTGAACGGTTTTCCCTACGCATTGCATGTCCTGAACGATAGTGAGGACGTTGTAGTTACTGAAGTTATTAAGGTAAAATAATTTTTCTGGGATTCTATGATTATTTTGATTAAAGATTGATGATAAATGTACTGTTGATAAATCCACCTGATTACAAGATGATTCAGGGGGCTATTCCCAAAGAACTTGGTAGTGATCGTATGGGGAAATATCCCCCCTTGGGACTGCTATATATCGCTAGCTACGCTCAGACGAGATATCCAGCAATTCTCAATATAAATATTGTGGATGCAATCACTGATAGCCTCACTCATGAGGAAATACACCGAATAATAGAGGAATTTCAACCAGACATTATTGGCATATCAGTTTACACTTTTACGTTAATTGATAGTTTGCAAGTGGCTAGATCAGCAAAAAAGATAATACCACACGTGCCTGTAGTTTTTGGAGGTTTTCATCCTACAATATATCCAAAGGAAACTCTTCTTTGTAGCCCAGATGTTGATATCGTTGTTGCAGGTGAGGCTGAGGAAGCCTTTTCTGCTGTGATCGGCAGGATTCTGAATATGCAATCTTTGGAAGGATTGCCTGGGGTCAGCTTTAAAAAGCTAAATGGTGATATTCATATAGATAAGCAAACTCAGTTTGTCACAGATCTGAATGCGTTGCCTTTTCCTGATCGGAGGATGGTTAATTACAAGCATCATTCCTGTATCCTTGGGGCAACAGGACTGACAACTAACATCCTTTCTTCTCGAGGTTGCCCGTATCGATGTCGATATTGTTATGTTAATATCCGAGAGTACCGTGTGCGATCTCTTGATAACATATTTGCCGAGATTCACAACTGCCTTAGTTTGGATATAAATGAGTTCTTTTTTGTTGATGACTTGTTTAACCTGAGTAAAAGGCGAGTTATCGGCTTTTCTGAAAGAGTCATTGATGAGGGTCTTGATATAAGGTGGAGCTTTCGTGGACGAGTAGATCAGATTGATGATGAAACTTTGGAGAAGGCTAAGAAAGCTGGTTGCACAAGAATCCATTTCGGAATTGAGTCAGGCGTTCCGAAAATACTTAAGAGAGTTGGCAAAGGCACTAATTTGGAGATGGTCAGGAATACGCTTTCTCTCACCAGACAGTTCGGGATTGAGGTTTCTTCCAGCATCATGATCGGACTTCCCGGTGAATCGCCAAGGGAAACAGATGAAACAATCCGTTTTGTTTTGAGCTTATCAACCGATTATATCCAGGCGGCTGTGTTTACACCTTATCCCAAGACCGCATTTTACGAAGAAGGACTACGTTCTTCTTTGTTGCCAAACGATTACTGGAGCGACTTTGCCTTACATCCAGTTGAAAACTTTGAGCCATACATATGGGGAGAGTTTTACACTAAAGATCAATTATTCGATAAATTGCGCGAAATTTACCGCCGTTTTTACCTTCGTCCTCGGTTCATACTTTCATATGTAAAACATTTGACAAGCCTAAAAGCTATTACTAAGCTGGCGAAAAATTTCCAGACTTTTCTCTCACTTATCACAAAAAGAAGGATTAAAGATTGAGCTCAACGCAGTTTTTAGAAGACTCAAATAATGTTTTCGTTATATTACCATGTTACAACGAGGAAGAGAGTCTGGAAAGACTTTTGGCTCGTTTTAAACGTCTATGTAAGATTAGTAATCGCTCTTTTTATTTTGTTGTTGTCAATGATGGGAGCACTGATCACACTCTTTATGTAGCTCAGACTTTTAAAAAGGAAATGCCTATTCATATAATTAACTTTGAGAATAATCAAGGAGTGGCAACCACATTCAACACAGGTTTTGCATATGTGATTGAAAAGGCGTCTGACGATGATATCATCATAACTATTGATTCCGATAATACGATGAGTCCTTACGTAATTATAGATATACTTGAAGAGATGAAAAAGTCTGATGTTGTTATTGCATCTCGCTTTATTAAGGGAGGCCGGATGGTAGGTGCAGGTTATCGTGCTATCTTAAGTTATGTTGCTTCATGGCTAATGCGATGGCGAGTTGGGATACCCAATGTAACTGACTACTCCATCTTTTATCGTGGATACAGGGCAAAAACAATACGAACGGTTTTCAATTGTTATAATGGCAAGCTTGTCGATGGTAAGGGTTTTGCAGGTATGGCTAATCTATTGATAAGGATAAATCGGGCAAATCAGAATCTATTTTTCTCAGAGGTTCCTTTGGTGTTACGTTATGATCTCAAGGAAGGAGGTTCATCTATTAAAATACTTCAAACCATCTGGGGATATTTGAAGATGTCTTTTACCTTCTCAAATACTAATGACACATAGTATTTGTTATTATGAAGATTGCAATTATATCCGATAATGACCTGATTTGGTCGTTGCCCACTTGGGAACGTGTTTTACTGACATTAAAGAAAAACAAGTATGTGGTGACAGGTTTTTGGACGTGTCCTCCTAAATTAGCAAATATAAAGGATTGGAAGATACCATTCTATTATTTACATACTTTTGGATTTGGGAATTTTTTTAAGTTGAGTTTGTTTACCATTTTGGCAACCTTAACGAGGTGGTTTAGCATAGTATATGGCCACCGTGTTTTAAATTTTAAGGGATTGTGCGCACAGTCGAGAATTCCATTTTATGTCTGCCAAGGACCAAATGACCCATTATTCTATTGCTGGGTTCAAGATCAAGAAGTAGATGTGGTCATAATTATGTGCAGTTACATCCTGAAAGATAAAACAATTTCTTCGCCAAAACTTGGAATCATCAACAAACACGCAGCACTTTTGCCTGCAAACAAGGGATTGTTTCCATATTTCTGGGCAAGGCTGAAAAATCAAAAACAGGGTGTTTCCTTCCATATGGTTGTTCGGAAGATCGATGGCGGTAAGGTTTTAGCCCAGGAATACGTCCCATCTTATCATACGCAAAGTATGATTGATTTTTATTTCTATGTCTATAGACAGCGATATGCCGATATGCTTATTGAGTCACTGAACAGACTATCGAGTGGTCAACACATTGATCAGTCACATAACTACCCTGCATCCTATCATGGACTCCCAACACAAGATGATTACATAAAATTTAGAAAACAAGGCGGCAAAATAATTCGATGGCGAGATGTGCTAATAGCTCTAAAACTTTGAGGATTTCAATATGACATGCTCTGCTCCCATTGCGTTTAATATTAATTTTGATTCGCTGGCTGAAAACTATGGTTTTCCCAAGGATTTTAGTGACCCATCTTTTCTGGGAGTATGTGACCGTATCATGAATTTGGCGCAACGTTACGACGTAAAACTATCATTATATGTAATTGGTCGTGATCTGGAAAACCCCGAAGCCTTTGCCCGCGTAAGAGAGTTGGCTCAGGAAGGCCACGAAGTAGGCAATCACAGTTGGTCTCATCCGCTGAACTTGGGAGCATTGACTTCAGAATCAATCGATGAGGAAATTC
>PBQF01000030.1 GCA_002724975.1 Parcubacteria group bacterium | reverse complement strand
AGAATGAAGAGTCATTGCCTCGTGCATTCTTTGTTTCAGATTACAAAGTAGTTAATAATAAGGAACAAGCTCTTGAACTTTTGAAGAGTAAAGATTTCAGCCCAAAGGATGTTGTGGTGCTTGATGAAGAACCTGTTGGATTGGGAGGCTTATCGACTGGTGCTCATGGCAGTGCCGTTGTTGAGATTAAGAAATATTCACCGCAAAAGGTTATTTTAAATGTTTCCTCTCCATCAAGTGGTATTCTGGTTTTCAGTGATTTGTTCTATCCGGGATGGAAAGCTTCTGTTGATAGGGAAGAAACAAAAATCATGAAGGCAAATACTGTCTTGAGGGCGGTTGTGGTCCCTGAAGGTAAACATATAGTAAAATTTGTATACGACCCATCCCCTTTCAATCTTGGTATAAAACTCAGCCTGTGTACGATTGTTAGCACATCCCTTATAATCCTTGTATCTAATATATCAGGGCTGAAGAAACATTAAGCCAGAATACAACTGTTCCCTTTAAAGAGAAAAAGATAAATAATATCTGTCATGACAGCAAAAGATGACCTCCAAAACAGTTAATCATTTCATAAATCAAACTAAGTTTAGTATCAACATTAAAAAGTAGTAAAATAATAACAAAGAGGCATTGATTAGATTACCTGACTTTTGAACTTATAAATCAATGAAGGAGTTTAGCATACAGAAAAAGTGCATTTTTATTACTTCTGGCGGACGAACTGCCACAAAGTTTCTTTCTGTATTATTAGCTGTTTCGTTTAAGAGTTGTCACTCTGTCCAAGAGCCTGATATCTGGAGGGTCGACGACTTTTACGATTTCTACAGGAATAAAAGTAATTTTATTCATAAACTTATAGATTTTGGCTTCTTTAATATGACTATTGGAAAACTGTTCTCTTTGGGAAATATGAGGAGCATAACTATAGCCAGGCAACGAGGAAAAATAGATGAAGAAGAAGCGGCAAAAAGACTTTATTTACTCCGTCATGATTATATCTCCAAATTAAAACAAGACATTTACATAGAGTCAAATCTGCAGTTAGCGGGCTTAATTGATATTATTCCTCTTGTTTTTCCTAACTCAAAAACAGTTTTTATCATTCGTGATGGAAGAAACTGGGTGCGTTCCTATCTTAATATCCAGGCTACCACCATTTATACTATGTCTGATCCGCTTTTTTATCTTCCTCATGCTAGATTAAGCGCGAAGATATTTCCAGATGATCCTTTTTCTCATAGATGGAACAAGTTTTCTACATTTCAGCGGATTTGCTGGCTATGGCGTTTTCAAACTGAATACGCTATAAAAACAATCAAAAAAAATCCAAATGCTACAATTGTAAAATATGAAAGTTTATTTGAAAGTTCTAACGAATATGAGTCTCTTAATAATTTTTTGAAGAATTTGACAAAATTCTCTAATAATTACCAGGCTGAATTCCAATATAATGATGAGCTTTCAGGAAAGCGCTTGCACGAATCCAAAGCCGACCGACTCCAGAAATGGGAGAAATGGCCGCTCAATTTAGTGAGAGAATTCCAAGAAATTTGTGGTGATTTATTGCTTCAACAGGGTTATGGAACAGAATCTCTATGGCACGAAATGATATTAAAATCCGAGCAGGAATAAGCGGAAAATAGTTACGTTTACAGCTGTTATTACTTTGGCAGAAATTTTGACACAGATGAAAAGATGACACCTGGCCTGGGTAAGGTAAGGTTAATAGGGATTTTTGAAAAGTTTCAAATACAGTGAATTAGGCATCTTGATGCAGAGGGTATTGAATGGTTTAGAGTAAATGATGTTTATGTTGTAGAAACCGTCACTCAGGGACATAAAATAAATGCACAGAAATTTCACCAAGGCCATGGGTTTTTGTCAAAAAGACGGAGCATTGGTAACATAAATGGTTTGTGAAGTAAACTATGTCAGTTTTTGGAGAATCAGTAGTAAATTCCATACACAATGGGAATTATTTGTGTGCCTGCAACTGATCCCGGAAAATTTAGCAGCTGATTGTTGTAAGAGTATAAAGGAAATTAATTATTAAGAAGATACTCTGTACGTTAGGCCCGGCATCACTCAATCCCCGTACCATTAAGCGACTAGATGAGCTCCAGGTAGATTTGTTCCGTATTAATCTGTCGCACACAAAGCTTGAACAGATTGAGGAATATATAAACCTGATTCGGTCTTATTCTGATATCCCTATTTGCCTTGATACCCAGGGGGCTCAGGTACGGACTGGAACTTTGATGGGGGGGCATGTCAACCTGGAGTCCGGTAAAATGGTTGATATAGTGACATCTCCGGTGCAGGGTAACACGACGAAGGTTCCACTATACCCCGATTCAGTCCTGCAGCAATTAATGGTGGGTAACCTGATAAGTATAGACTTTGATACCGTGCTGTTACAGGTAGTTGAGACAGGACCAACTTGTCGCGGTCGCGTGTTAAGTGGTGGTAAGATCGGGTCTAACAAGGCGGTCTCAATATTTCCACTTGTTCACATGCCCCCATTAACAAGTATTGACTACGCGGCAATAGAGACATGTTTGCGGCTTGGGATCAGGCACATGGCCCTGTCGTTTGCAAACCATCGGAGCGATGTAGAATTGTTGCGTGGTCTTGTCGGTGAAGATGTTGAGATTATTACTAAGATCGAAAGCCGGATTGGTTTGAGAAATCTTGCCGATATTATAGATGTCACAGATGCAATTTTAATTGATCGTGGTGATCTCTCTCGTGAGATACCACTTGAAAGTCTGCCTTTTGTCCAGAAACAGATTATTCAGTCTGCGAACAAATCTAAGTTACCGGTATACGTTGCCACAAATCTATTGGAATCAATGGTAAGCAGCTCACAACCTACAAGGGCAGAGGTTAATGATGTGATTAATACGTTGCTGGATGGTGCTGATGGTTTGGTACTGGCAGCGGAAACATCCATAGGCAAACACCCTGTCGGGTGTGCCAGTATGATCAGGACGCTTATTAATCAATACGAAAGACAGGTGGATTTGTCGATTCCGGAGAGGAATCTGTTTTCAACTTCACGTTTGATTACTCCGCATGGAGGGAGGTTAATAGGGCGGGTAATCTCCGGGTGTGAAGATCAGTCGCTTAAGGGTTTGCCACAGCTCGACATTGATAAGCGTACAATGATGGATGTACATCAGATTGCCGTGGGAGCCTTCTCACCTATAGAGGGCTTCATGGGACGTGAAGTACTTGAAAGTGTTTTAGCTGGGAATAAGTTGCCAGATGGAACTGTTTTCCCAATGCCAATCCTGCTGCAATTGCCGGCGGAAAAAACCCATAACTATAGACCTCATGAAACAATTGCACTGACAAACGCAGGTAAAATATGGGCATTGCTGTATATTGAGGAATGTTTTACTTATAATTTGAAGGACCTTGCCATAAAATGGTTTGGTACTGACGATACAGATCATCCGGGTGTCTTACGTTTGTTGAGCCGCAGTAATTGTTTTTTAGCTGGCAAGGTAGACTTGCTGTCTGAATACCTCAAATGCTGCCAACCTTATGAAATGACACCTGCACAGTCCCGTCTTACTTTTGAACATTGTCAATGGCAGAAAGTGGTTGGATTCCATACTCGTAATGTAGCACACCGTGCACATGAATATCTCCAGCTTACCGCTTTGAGCGACCATCACTGTGATGGTATTTTTATACACCCGGTAATTGGACCGAAAAAAACCGGGGATTTCTCCGGTTCTATTATTCTTAAGAGTTATCAACACTTAATTGAGAACTACTACCCGTTCAACCAGGCAGTGCTAGGTGGTTTCATGAGTTACTCACGCTACGCCGGTCCCAGAGAGGCGCTGTTTACTGCACTCTGCCGCAAAAATTATGGATGCAGTCATTTTGTTGTAGGCAGGGACCATACTGGTGTAGGTAGCTACTATTCTCCAGATGCTTCGCAGCGTCTGCTTGAAACTGTTGGCGACATTGGGATACAGATAATCTTCTTTGACGAGGTTTATTATTGTCAAAAATGCATGTCTTACACCAGTAAATGTGAGCATGGTAAAGAGTTTAATCAGAAAATCAGCGGAACCCAGGCCAGAGAAACACTTAGACAAGGTAAGATACTGCCAGAATGGTTTATGCGTGAATCCGTATCAAGGCTTATCCTGGAAGAGCTGAAGAATGGAAGTGAGGTATTTGTTGATTGATGGGTACAAAACAAAATGTTTTAAACCCGTCTTTTGGATTATAAGAGCTGAGGTCTTAGGAGTGAATTTATTATGAAGCCTATAACCGCAGAGATTATTCAGGGATAAATGGATAACCTGTGGTAAAGTTTCTTAAGAGAATTGAATCTAATAATATCATGAATAAGTGGTTACAAAGCATACTAATCTTAGCATGTAAAAGTCCATACACCTATGGGAATTTCTGGTGGTATATATGTACAAACACGTAATACATTAGTTTTGATACGGGGTCTTATTGCGTTGTCAAATAAGTTTTTAACATGCTATATGATGCTTGAAAGGAAACTTCTTTTGCAGTCTGGCTCATTTTGTCATTAGATTGAAGAATAATGTCTATGTTTGGTATACACATAAAATCTAAAAAAACTGCAGATAAATGAGTGCTATTAAAGAATATAACTATCAGTATGAATATTCGAAGATTCGCCCAGAGCCCATGTTCGATAGGGCTATGCGCGAACAAAAAGCGAAGAAAATAATTGCCGTACTCAGGGATTTCTACCAAGTAGATACCCGTTCACTGTCATGCCTGGATATGAGTTGTTCTACCGGATGGATTACGAAATATCTGAAAGCATCTTTTGGCAGTGTTATTGGTATGGATATAGATAAGGATGCTGTTATTTTTGGCGCAACTAATATCAAAGACCGTAGTGTTAAATTTGTGGTAGGAGATTCTATGAATGTAATGCTTAGGGACTCATCGGTAGATGTTGTGATATGTACACACATGTATGAACATGTTCCGGATTCAGAACGCCTTATAAAAGAAATTTATAGAGTATTAAAACCTGGCGGTGTATGCTTTTTTGCTGGTCCCAACAAGCTATGGCCTATTGAGCCACATCATAATCTGCCGGGTTTGAGTTGGTTGCCAAAATTGGTTGCAAATTATTATGTAAAGATGTTTCGGGGACAGGAATCCTATTATGAGAATCTGGTGACTTACCGGCAGTTAAAGAGGCTGGTTTCATCGTTTGAAATGATTGATTATACATCGAAAGTACTTAGGGAACCTGTAAAGTACATGATGACGGATATGATTCGACCGAATACTTTCAAGGCATTTGTTGCAGTTGTTATCAGTAAAGTTGCTCCATGGTTGTCCCCGACATTTGTATGCATCTTACGTAAGAAAGAGATAGAAAATGGAAAAAGTTAAAGCTTGTTTGATAAATCCACCTACAAGGAGTTTAAGCCTCAGGCCACCACTTGGACTTATGCATATATCGTCATATCTTTCTCAGCACAATATAGATAATCATGTGATAGACCAGAAAGGAGACATCCCCGAAGATATACTTATTGACCGGCTTGTTCATGAAACAGTAAGTGTTGACCCGGATCATGTAGGCATCAGTTGTTTGACTACAGATGTGCAGTGTGTGTTTAGAATGGCAAAGATAATCAAAGCTAAACTACCTCGCGCAAAGATAACAGTTGGCGGAGTACATCCGACTATGTTTCCGAATGAGATGCTGTCAGATAGAAACATAGATTATGTCGTCCTTGGTGAGGGAGAGGAGGTGTTCCATGATCTTGTACGTAGCAATGGCAAGAGTGATCTTCATTCTATTTCAGGTATTGCTTTTAAGGACAAAGGTAAAACTGTTGTAAATATGAGAAGGGGGGCAATTGAGAATCTTGATGATCTTCCTATGCCTGCATTTGATAAAATAGATATGAATTTTTATCTTCAACCGAACATGCACCTTGTCCGTGGAATTCCACTGAGGGGTTTCTATATCTTTTCCACCAGAGGCTGTCCTTATGGCTGCAGATTTTGTGTAAGTAAAAATGTCTTTGGAAGGACCATTCGTTTCCGAAATCCGTCAAAGGTAGTGGATGAGATCGAATATCTTTACAAAGAATATGATATTGATGCATTTTATCTGTTCGATGACACCTTTGGAGTTAAGAAGTCACAAGCCATTGGCTTGTGTGATGCGATTGCGAGAAGAGGGCTACCAATAGTGTGGGGATGTGAGACACGTGTACATTTAATAACCGAAGAGTTTGTGAAGAGTCTGAAGAGGGCAGGGTGTGTCCAGGTAGATTTCGGTATAGAATCAGGATCGGAAAGGCTTCTAAAACTTCTTCAAAAAGGTATAACGGTAGAGCAGGTAAGAAATGCAGTCAGGATATGCAGAAAGTACAGACTAAGGGTATTTTCAAATTTTATGATAAATCTACCTACAGAGACAGAAGAGGATGTGGAAAAAACGTTGTCTTTGGCGGATGAGATAAAAAGTGATATTTCCATATTTAATGTCACATGTCCGTTTCCAGGTACAGAATTGCACTCATACCTTAAGCATAAACTTACCTACGATGACTACACGAAGATGTCTTCATATGCTTCCTATAATACATATATAGATTTCATAGAATCTAAATGTAAGCTTTCAGCCCACAATATACCTATAAATGACCTGTTGGCAAGGATTCAGGCTACCGTACCTGTTCCCAGGAATATTAGATTAAAATTTAATCTGAAATATTTGAGAAATTTTATCAGATACTTTAATTTTATTGTCAATTTAAGATATGTTGTATGTATGATCAAAAGTAAGGGGAAATTACGTTACATTAAGTTTGCAGTTGGTATTTTAAGAAAGCGTAATATTTCTCCGACAAAACTATAACGAGATCTACTCTTATCTTGTGTTGTTGACATAGAGGAAGTAGGTTTCAGAAAATATGAAATGGAAGAATTTATTTCTTATTGCGGCTACAATAATCATTCTAGGATTGACTGCTGTTTATGTATATAAGAATATTGACTCATTCAAGCGGATTATGGATATTTCGGCGAATCAGGTCTGTGTATTCATTGTCCTTCAATTTATAACTGTTGCCATAAACGCCGTTATGTTGTTAGCAGTGCTTCATGCTTATGGTGTGAGGGTGTCATTTCAAGACGGACTGGCGTATTCAGCTTTGAACACGTTTCTCAATTATATTTCCATAAAAGGCGGTGTGGTTGCAAAAGGGTATTTTTTAAAAAAGATTCATAGGTTTTCGTATACCGATTTTGCAGTCAGTATGGGGGCTATGATATTGATGCATTTTATGGTGGCAGGAATAACAGGGGCAGGTATTTTGATCCTTATTTACATTATGCGGGGAAACGCTAATATTAATCTTTTTTTGGTTTTTGGCGTTATTACGGCAGTAGTCTTTAGTTTTATTAAGTTGTCTGCTTTTCACAACAGAGTTGGAAGAAGTGAAAATTATTTCTTAAAGAAGTTGTACGAAATATGGAATTCCTGGAAGATTTTGAGCAAGAACAGGACTGTCGTTTATGGGCTATCCTTCCTTATATTTCTAAATTTTGTGGTATATGCGTTCCGGCTTAAATACGGGTTTCATATCTTTTATGAGGATGTATCTTTTTTAAGTTGTATGTTGATTTCAATATTGGGAGTACTTTCCACATTTGTAGCCCTTACTCCAGCCTCTCTTGGCATAAGAGAATTTGCTGTTGGCGCAGGCTACCGCTTGATAGAGGGAGATATGTTACAGGCGGTGGTTGTGACAGGTCTGGACAGGGCGGTTTCTATGATTCTTGTGTTTAGCTTAGGGGCAATTTCTTGTGTTTATTTCTTAAAACGTAACTAACGGTAATACAAAAAGGAGAAGAAAATGGATGTGTTAATAAAAGAATTCTCACGTGATATTTCTATGACCAGCGGTGTAACCATTACGAATGTCATTGTTTCTCTATTGCTGTCATTTTTGTTGTGCCTGCTTATGTCGAAGGTTTATTCAATAACTCATAGAGGTGTTTCCTATTCACAGTCTTTCGTACAAACGGTGGTTATCATGGGCGTTACAGTGTCTCTTATTATGATAATAATAGGTTCCAATATCGCACGTGCGTTCAGCCTAGTAGGTGCCCTTTCCATAATCAGGTTTAGAAATCCTGTTAAGGAGTCCAGAGATGTTGGTTATATATTTATGGCTATGGCTGTTGGTATGGCCTGCGGGACACACTTTTTTCTGGTGGCTGCCGTAGCCACGGTATTACTTTCCGGCATAGTATTGGCCATGCATCATATGGATTTTGGGGCACGGGAGGCCAAAGAGATTATGTTAAGAATCCAGATTCCTTCAAGTATAGATCACGAAGCAACTATACACAAGGTACTAAAGAAAACAGTAAATAGTTTTGCCATCGTTTCAATTGATGCATTGGGTAAAGACCAAATGAAAGAACTCCTTTATGTTATAGAACCGAAGAGAAAGTTAGAACCTGAATATATAATAGGCGAGATATCTAAAATAGATAAGGAAACCAAGGTTAGCGTAATTCTTGGTCAGGACAGCGTAGATTTATAAAAAATGTGTAGACGTACACTGCAGGGAGATGTGTTGTGTTGGGAATAAAATTTAACGATAGGAGTTATAGGAGAATGAAGTTGTGGGAAAAACTCTTTCTCATTTCTATGCCTTTTATTCTTTTTGGTTTTATATTCTTATCATCATATTTGATATTCTTTAAGGTTACTTATACAGACGCCCATGTCAAATTTTCACTTAAGAGAGAACTTGGCACACTTTTCTTCTCAACATACACGGCTTTTTCCTCCTTTGTTTCCGGGTTGGAGTCTTCCGAGTTAAGGGGATCAGAAGATGTCGCTGAAATTCGGCTCTTTATTGACCGGAACAGTCTTAATAAACTCCTTTCCAACGTACCTGTCTCTACAAGGGATTATTACAACGCATACTTGAAATATCCTGATGGTCAGTACAGAAGGGTAAAGTACAGGTTGCGCGGTGCTAATAAATGGCATTGGGATATTCACAAACCTTCTGTCAGGATAAAAGTTCCCAAAAACAGACTCTACGAAGGGCGGCGATATATCGAACTGGTAAATCCAGAGGACAAACTTATGATGCGTAACCTGATGGAGGATTGTTTTATGCATAAGTTTGGTGTGATGGCATCCAATACCTCTTTTGTAAAGTTTTTTGTAAACAACAAATATTATGGCCTGTATCATATGACACTTCGTCCTCTAGACATATTCTTGATTGAACATGAAAGAATGCCGGGAATTATATATAAATTCAGGGGAAAGAAAACCGACAAATTAAGTTGTTGGAAAGAAGCAACCTCCTGGAATCTTATGCACGTCAAGGAGCAAGAGGGTGATAACTTTAGGCCTATGGAAAAGCTTATAGCTGCTATTAATTTAAAGATTTCACATGAGTCTGTTCAGGATTTGTGGCAAATCATGGATAAGGACAAGTTGGCGAGATGGCAGGCGGCAATGAATCTGTTTCAGGGGATTCATTCGGATTCCATACATAACCATATCTACTATTTTGATCCCTCACGGGGATTTTTAGAACCGATTGCAGATGATATCAATGGTCATGGAGGGATTACACCTTACAGCCCATTCCGGTTTCGAAAAACTCTTGAATTGGGTCTTGTGCCTGAATACAGAATATCACTTAATGAAAGACTTACACCAATACTAGATCTTGCCTTGAGAGATCCAACATTTATACATAGACGGAATCTATATCTTTGGGAAGCTATTAATAGTTTTGGCTCTTATGAAGAGCAGACTAAATTTATAGATGATAATGTCATGCAAATCGACGGTGCTGTCCATGCAGATTCATACAGGGGTTATATAAGATTTACACCAGCGGGAATTCACAGATTACCATTTCCTTATCTTCTCTTTAAAGATGAGATTCGGGTTGTGAAAAGGTGGATAAAAAAGCGCGAAGACTTTATTAAATCGGAGTTGGAAAAATGTAATGTTGAAATATTTGTGTCTTCAGCACAGGATAGTGGTGACAATAAAGAAGCAGGTATTAAATGCCTTATAAGGGTGTGGGGTAATTCAGTCGCTGGACTTCAAACCAAAGAATTAAGGAAATCTAATATAGGCCTTCATGTCAGCAGTGCACATAGAAGCAAAGATATTAATATAGAAAAAGACACAGCCATTCTATTCTCTCCGGGGGTGAGAATTATAGATCCGGAACCCTCTTTTACACATTTCTTCGGGTTACGATATCCTGAATATGCGTTGGATGCGGGATCGTGTGATTATGTTGTTACATTTAGTGGTCTAGATCAAAAGGCATTACTTGCTTTTCTTAGGAATAGCTTCAACAATACGGTTACAGGCACTTCTATAATTCCCAAGATGCATATCGTAAACCAGGATCTGCCCGTAGTTCATAATATGGAAATTGTGCATCCATGGGATCTGGACAAAAAGGCGCCGCAGACTATACACTTGGGGCCCGGAGAAGTGTATGTAAGAGAGGATATGTTTATTGGCCCTGAGGATACACTAATGGTTGCAGAGGGAACTGACATTATGATGTTTCCAGGGGTTTCTATCTTTTGCAAGGGAAAGGCAATCCTTTCTGGTAAAAAGGACAAGCCAATAAATTTAAGGAGGTCTGATCCTGATCATGGATGGGGAGCTTTTGTATTACAGGGAAAAGATACATCTGGCAGTGTTCTTAAATATACAAATTTCACAGGCGGTACTCTGGATAGTGCCTTTAACATAAACTATTCTGGTATGGTTTCTATTCATTGGTGCCCGTCGGCAGTTATTGAGAATTGTGAATTTTCAGAAAATACTATCTCGGATGATTGTTTACATGTGGTGCATTCAAATATCACGATAAGAAATTCAAGTTTCTATAACACTAACGCCGATTCTATTGACCTTGATTATGCAGAAGGAACGATTCAATCTTGTATTTTTGAAAATTCCGGTAATGATTTACTGGATTTGATGACTTCGGATGTGTTTGTGTCAAATTGTTCCTTCACTGGCGCCAGTGATAAAGGTATATCTATAGGGGAGAAAGCCAGTCCCGTTATCTCCAATTGCAAATTTACTGGTTGCAAAATAGCTATAGAGAGTAAAGATGAATCAACACCTATTATATACGGGTGTGATTTCAGGGAAAATGATACGGCTTATCATGCGTATCTTAAAAAATGGGAATACGGTTCTGCAGGCTATGGCTATCTTATAAACTCAAAGATAACGGTTGACAATAAAACCGGTATTGTACTTGATAATGATAGCAGTCTGAATGTATTCGAATCTGACTGCAAAGCTGACATTGTCGGGGAAGAAAGGATTGTTCATGTGGATAGACTGAACATGCAGATTGCAAAAACAGTTGAAAGGCTGGGGAAGTTTAAAGAAGATGAGGTTGGCACGCAAAGACCGTTTTGAGATTAAATATCTGATATCCTTTCAGCAAAAACAGGAGATTGTCGATACCCTAATGCGTTTTGCTGAGTTGGACAAAAACAGCCCGGAACATGGGTATAATGTTTTTTCAATCTATTATGATACGCATAATTTCAGGTTTTATAGAGAGAAGATTGAAGGGTTAGAAAAAAGGGTAAAGTTCAGGATTCGGTCATATAAAAAAAGTAAAGATGATGATCCGAACGGTTTATTTCTTGAGATTAAGGCAAAGGATAACTTTACCATTATAAAAGATCGTTGTTTCTTGCCTCATGATATTTGTTCGCGACTGATATCTGACAATATCGATGTGGAGAGCCTGAGCGATTTTGCCGATCATTATGTGGTAAAAAAGTTTATATATTATCATAAGCGCTGGCATATAAAACCCGTGGCTGCAATACAATATAAACGGCTGCCTTTGATGTTGAAGCATTACCATAACTTCAGGATTACTTTTGATCACTCTATTAAATGCATGGATACGGGTATGTTGAATGTGGATTTCTCTAATGCAGAGTATTGCCTTCCAAGCAGGCTGGTTGTCCTTGAAGTAAAATTCAATGATAAAATGCCGTTGTGGTTGATGAATTACATAAAACATCATAATCTGACACAGAGGAGGGTATCAAAATATGCCCTGGCTATTGAGCATCTATATCAGAAGAGGCTTCAGAGAAGGATTATGACATAAAACCGGGAATTTACAAGGCTGGATGAAAGTAGATATACTTGTATTGAATTATAACGGGAAAGATCTTCTCAGTGCCTTTTTAACGTCCGTATGCAAAGCGGCGGAGAAGTCCATTCATAAATGTAAAGTCTACGTTGTTGATAATGTGAGTACTGATGGAAGTGTAGAATATGTAAGAAATAATTTCCCTGCAGTTAAGCTATATCTCAGCAAGAAGAATGACGTGTTATGTTCTTATAATGAGGTGTTGAAGGTCATTGATAGTGATGTTGTGATCTTGTTAAATAATGATATAAAAGTTGAAAAAGATTTTGTAGACTATCTTGTTGAGCATTTTAAAGATGAAAATGTTTTCTTCGTTGCGCCTAGACTCTTGAATTTTGACGGTACATACAATGGCGGAAGGTCATATTTAAAGGTTAAATATGGCATATTAAAGAATATTGTTGACGAAACTAATGCGACAGTACAAGGTGAGACACACAGCATAGCAACAGGTGCATTTAATAGAGAGGGTTTTTTGAGTCTCGGCGGCTTCGATTCACTCTATTTGCCGGGTATATGTGAAGAAGTGGACCTATGTTATAGAGCGCTTGTTTCAGGCAAGAAGGGAGTGTATGAACCTAAAAGTGTAATTTGGCATCAGGAATCAACTACGTTTAACAGGGAATATGGTAAGCGTAAGAAGATGGTAATAGCCCATAGAAACGTGTTCTTGTTTTTCTGGAAGAATATACATGATAAGAGATTAATTGCAGTACATTTGTTCCTCCTTCCGTTTAGGATTATTCATTCCATTATATTTGATAAAGTTGAACTGGCTCAAGGTTTCTGGCTTGCTTTATTAAGACTTCCAGCAGCACTCTCCAGACGGTACCAATGCATCCCGCAATTACGATTGAGAGTGTTAAATGATAGCGATATTATTAGATGAGATTAGTAATATTAACCAGTGATATTATAGATGGAAGAATAGTGACTCAGGCGCTCATTAATGCCGGTAGAAATATAAAAGCAATAGTCTATGAGAAGAAACGTAAAGGATTTAAGACAAGGATGAAGCTACTACTTTTTTTCCTGTTAAGAAGGCTCAAATATTTTAGTTATGAAAGTATGGCCAGGAATAAGAATGGTATTCTAGTTAAGGCAGTAACTAATATTAATACGAAAGAAAATGTAGAATTATTAAAAACAATTAATCTTGACCTTATAGTTGTGGTAGGTACGAGGAAATTACAGAGAGAAGTTTTTTGTACTGCATCTAAAGGTGCTATTAATTTACATTCCGGACTACTTCCTTTCTATAGGGGGTCTGATTCAGAATTCTGGGCGCTGTATAATAATGAACCTGATAAGATAGGAGTTACAATACATTACATAGAGGAAGGTCTT
>PBQF01000029.1 GCA_002724975.1 Parcubacteria group bacterium | reverse complement strand
CAATGAGGAGATAACTTCTTTTGTAGACAAAGTAAAAAGCTCTCTAAATGACTTGAGTTTTCAGTCAAAACAGGAGATAGTTAGAAACCTTGTAGAGAAAGTTGTCGGAAATCACAAGAAATTAACAGTTTATGGTTATATACCAGTAACAAATATCAATGTCTTCACTAACAATCGGAATTGTAGGGCTGCCGAACGTGGGGAAATCCACTCTTTTTAATGCTTTAACCAAGCATAGTGTTCCTGCAGAGAATTATCCTTTTTGTACAATTGACCCTTGTATCGGCGTCGTTCCTGTACCTGATTATAGGTTGGATGGATTAACTAAACTCTCCAAATCCGAGAAAGCTATTCCAGCCGTGGTTGAATTTGTTGATATAGCAGGATTGGTCCAAGGCGCTTCGGTAGGGGAGGGACTTGGGAACAAATTCCTTTCCAATATTAGGGAAGTTGATGCCATTGCCGAGGTTATTAGAATTTTTGAGGATGAAAACATCCACCATGTTCATGGTGAAATTAATCCTCTTTCAGATATAGAGGTTATTAATCTGGAGCTTATTATGGCTGATTTTCAAACTGTTACAGCTAGAAAGGGAAATTTAGGGAAGGATTTAAAAAAAGGAGACAAGAAAGCTTTATTAGAAGAAAAGGTATTAGGGAAAGTAGAAGAAGCACTCGATTCAGGGAAGCTTGCAAGTTCAGTTGATTTGAATAAAGAAGAAAAAGAAATAATCAAAACTCTTCATCTTTTGACAATGAAACCGATTCTCTATGTTTTGAATAAAAAAGCCGATGCTAAAAATCTGGACGAGTGTAATGATAGTAGATACAAAGAGTTAATAAAATTTTTTAAAGATACAAATTCTTCTTATGTTGTTGTTGACGTTGGCATTGAAAGTGATGTTAAAGATTTAAATGAAGAAGAAAAGAACGAATACAAAATGGAGCTTTTAGGAGTATCTGACTATGAAGGAGGTCTGGATTCTTTAGTTAAAAAAGGATATGAAATTCTTGACTTGATTACATTTCTGACGACGGGAGAAAAAGAAAGCAGAGCTTGGACCACCAAAAGGGGATCAACTGCTCCTGTTGCAGGAACGGCAATCCATGGCGATTTTCATGATAAGTTTATTCGAGCAGAAGTAGTTAAATATGGAGATTTAGTTGGCGTTGGCTCATATGCTCATGCTCGTGAAAAAGGATTAGTTAGAACAGAAGGGAAAGATTATGTAGTCAAAGACGGGGATGTGGTTGAGTTTAAGATATAAAAATGGGCAGAGCTCATAATCCTCCCTCTAATCACGCCATGGAATATATCACTCTGTCAAGTATAAACAGGGGAGTGGGGAAGTAAAAAAGTTTGTTGTAGAGCCAAAAATTAAAGTGTATGATTTGTTTAATTACAAATTTTTAACTTAAAAATATGGAAAATTTAGATAAAAATCAAATGATAAAAAAAGAAAAACATTTTAATATTTTAAAGTGGATTTTAGTTTTGGGGATTATTGTTGTCTTAAATCTTTTCTTTAGTTTTGCTATCAAGCTTGTCTACGATTCTCCAGAATACACTGATTTCTGCACCGAAGAGCAAGTTCGAGTTCAACCAGATACTGAAGAAGGATGTATTGACGAAGGTGGCCAGTGGAGTGAAAAAGACCCTTATCTTATGAGAGGTCCTGAATTAATGACAGGAGGTCCTGAATTAACAGAAGGTGAAGCGACTGGATATTGTGATACCGATTTCACATGCAGACAGGAATTTGATGATAAAAGAAGTGTTTACAACAAAAATGTCTTTGTTGTTTTGGTGATTTTGGGAGTCGCTTCATTAGTTGCTGGAATATTCATTAGTGCTACTTCAGTTTCCATTGGGCTTTCTCTTGGTGGTGTTCTCTCTCTAATAATTGGTTCAATCAGATATTGGTCAGATATGGACGACATTTTGAGAGTTATAATGCTCGGCGTTGCCCTTTTGGCTTTAATCTGGGTTGGTATTAAGAAACTGAAAGACTAATTAAAAGTGTAAGAATACGATTACTCCGATACCACGAGCTTTCAAGATCTATTCTGATGTCCTTAAGAACATTAGGGCAGGTCTTGTTTGGTCACAGGGCAGGATTTTGTTAGACAATTTGATGTGGCTGGTATAATCTGAAATGGTAGTTGATTTATTATGCGTGAGTACGACCACAAAAAGATTGAACAAAAATGGCAAAAAACTTGGGAGGAGACTAAACAAAATGAAGTAGACGAAAGCTCAACTAAGCCCAAGTACTATTCTCTTATCGAATTCCCTTATCCCTCTGGAGAAGGTCTTCATGTTGGCCATCCCAGAAGTTATACAGCAATGGATATAGTTGCTCGCAAAAGGAGGCGGGAAGGGTTTGAGGTTCTGTATCCCATAGGGTTTGATGCCTTTGGTTTGCCTGCAGAAAATTATGCAGTTAAAACAGGGGTTCATCCTAAAATTACTACAGAAAAAGCAATTGAAAATTATAGAAAACAACTAAAATCAATCGGCTTTTCTTTTGATTGGAGCAGGGAATTAAAGACAACTGACCCCGAGTACTATAAATGGACACAATGGATTTTTCTGAAACTTTTCGAGAATAATTTGGCCTATAAGAAAAAAATTCCAATTAATTGGTGTAAGGATTGTAAAATTGGTTTAGCTAACGAAGAAGTTGTTGGGGGAGTTTGTGAAAGGTGTGATGGAACAATTGAAAAGAAAGAAAAGGAGCAGTGGATGCTCGCCATCACCAAATATGCCGAACGACTTTTAGATGATCTTGAACCTCTTGATTACATAGAGCCAGTCAAGGTTCAACAGAAAAATTGGATAGGAAAGAGTCGTGGAGCCGAACTTGACTTCCCTCTTAAGGATTTGGAAGAAAAGATAAATGTTTTCACTACAAGACCGGATACTCTTTATGGGGCTACTTACATGGTTCTTTCTCCAGAACATCAATTCATACATAAACTTGAAGATAAAATTGAAAATTTGGATGAGGTTAAAAATTATATAAAGGAGGCTGCAACAAAGACTGATATAGAAAGAACAGCAGAAGGTAAAGATAAAACAGGAGTGGAATTAAAAGGTTTGAAAGCCATTAATCCTACAAATAACAAGGAAATCCCAGTTTTTGTTGCAGATTATGTTCTGATTCATTATGGAACTGGTGCGATTATGGCGGTTCCGGCGCATGATAAAAGAGACTATGAATTTGCCAAAAAGTTTGGTTTAGAAATTATAGAAGTTATTTCCGGCGGCGATATTTCAAAAGAAGCTTACGTGGATAATGTAAAAGGTGTTCTTGTTAATTCAGGAGAATTTGATGGTCAGTCAATTGAAGAATCTCAAGAGGGAATTACTAAATCTGTTGGAGGCAGGATGACTGTCACTTACAGGCTTCGTGATTGGGTTTTTTCAAGACAAAGGTATTGGGGGGAACCAATTCCAATGATCCTTTGTTCCAAATGTGGCCCTGTACCAGTACCAGAAGAAGAGCTTCCTGTTGAGCTACCAGAAGTTGAAGACTTTATGCCGAGTGAAACAGGTGAATCCCCTCTTTCCAAGGCGGAGAATTGGGTTAATGTTAAGTGTCCCCAATGTGGAGAGGAAGCCAAAAGAGAAACCGATGTTATGCCAAACTGGGCCGGTTCCTCCTGGTATTTCTTGAGATATCTTGATCCTGAAAATAACAAAGTTTTAGTTGATAAAGAAAAAGCAGATAAATGGATGCCGGTTGATTGGTACAATGGTGGAATGGAACATACAACACTTCATCTCCTCTATTCCCGTTTTTGGTATAAGTTTCTCTTTGATATAGGGGTTGTTATTACACCGGAGCCGTATAAGAAAAGAACTTCACACGGGCTCATTCTTGGCGAGGATAATGAAAAGATGAGCAAGTCCCGGGGTAACGTTATTAATCCTAATGATATTGTAGACAGATTCGGGGCGGACACTTTTAGGGTGTATGAAATGTTTATGGGTCCTTTTGATCAGGCAATTGCTTGGAGTAATGATGGACTGGTGGGACCAAGAAGATTTTTAGAAAAAATATGGAGGGCAAGTGAAAAAGTTTCAGATATAAGAATGAGTTCTGAATTGGAATCCCTGATGCATGAAACTGTGGAAAAAGTGGGAGAGGATATTGAAGAGATGAAATTTAATACCGCAGTTAGTAGTATGATGATTTACTTTAATCAAATTGAGAAGGAGGAAGATATTCCCAGAGAAGCTTTTCGGACCCTGCTTCTCCTCCTTGCTCCTTTTACTCCACATATAACAGAAGAGCTCTGGGAAAAGCTGAAAGAAAAGGAATCAATACATTTGACACCTTGGCCAGCCTATGATAAAAATAAAGTAGCAAAAAATAGACATTTGGTTGTGATTCAGGTCAATGGAAAAGTCAGAGGGGAATTTGAGACCGAAGAGTCTAATGAAGAGAAAATAAAAGAAGTTGCTCTTTCACAGGAGAGGGTAAGAGGGCACGTCCAAGGAAAAGAAATAAAGAGAGTAATTTACGTAAAGAATAAGCTCATAAACATAGTCATTTAGGGTACAATTAAGTATCATTCTATAATTTGACCGACCCTAATATTGGTGCTAAAATAAAGTTACCTAGTTTATTTCCCTTTAATAGAGCCATATATTAGCTCTGTAAGGAAATAATGCTAATCTGTAAATAGTTATGACAACTATCACTTTTAAGCCAAAACAAGTAACAAAACGACTTATTTCAATTTTGCCAGAGAGGTCTAGAGATGTCCTTGAGGGCCGTTTCGGTTTGGGTAAAAATAAGGAAAAACTTACCTTAGAAGCTATTGGTGGTATTTATGGGATTACTAGAGAGCGTGTTAGACAAATTGAAAATCATGCCCTTAATACTATTGCCAAGTCTGATTTGTATGGAGAACACGATGAGATTTTTGTAGAACTGAAAGATTTAATTGATTTTTTAGGGGGTGTCGTTTCTGAAGACGACTTTCTTTCTTATGTAACAAATAATACTGAAACCCAGAATCATATTAATTTCCTTCTTGTCTTAGGAGATCCTTTTAAAAAGAAAAGAGAAGATTACGAATTCAAACACAGATGGTATGTAGACAATGTTCTTTCTGATAAAGTTCATGATTCAATTAGGAAGATTTATAAAAATTTATCCAATCAGGATTTAGTTTCAGAAGCAGATATCATTAATAGTTTTTTTGGTTACATTAAGGATGTTTCAGATAAATATAAGAAGGAAGAAATTATAAAAAGATGGCTTTCTATTTCAAAAAAAATTGACAAGAATCCGCTGGGAGAATGGGGTCTGTCGTCTTCTCCGAACATTTCCTTGAAGGGTATGAGGGATTATGCCTATCTTGTTATAAGGGCACATGGTTCGCCTCTTCATTTCTCCGAAGTAGCTAGAAAGATAAAAAAGATGTTCGGCAAGGAAGCCCATATTGCAACATGCCACAACGAACTAATTAAAGACAAAAGATTTGTTTTAGTTGGAAGAGGCCTTTATGCTCTTCGAGAATGGGGTTATTCAACTGGAGTAGTTAAAGATGTCATCATGGATATTTTGAAAAAACATGGTTCTTTAAATAAAGACGAAATTGTGGATCTTGTTTTAAAGGAAAGATATGTTAAGCCGAATACCGTTGTGGTCAATCTTCAAAATACAAAAGCTTTCAAAAGAGATAATAGAGGAAGATATAGTCTAATCTAAAAAACTAAAACCCGCTCGAAAGAGCGGATTTTGGTTTTAAAAAATCTCTTTATATAGGTATAATTTAAGAGTTATTATGCTTGAAATATTTTTAATGCGCAGTTTCTCTATAATTCAAGATGGTCTTGGAATTATTTTTGATTTTTATTTCCTCTGGCTCCCTCTCTTCCTCTTTTTAATTTTTTGGAGCTCTTGGAAAAGATATGTTGTGGCAGACGCTCTTTTAAATGAAGAAACTATGGTATTCCAAATAAAACTTCCACGAGAAATATCAAAATCTCCAAAAGCTATGGAGCTCTTTTTACAAACTCTTTTTCAGACTGGTGGGGAAGGTCATTTTTACAAGAAATACTGGAAAGGTGGAACAAGACCTTGGTTTTCACTAGAACTTGTTTCCATTGAGGGAGAAGTCAGATTTTACATATGGACACGGAAGAAATTTTCTAAAATGGTTGAAACTCAATTATACGCTCAATATCCTAGTGTCGAGGTTGTTGAGGCAGAAGATTATACAAAGAAAATTAAATATGACCCGAAAGAGATAGAATTATTTGGTTCTATGTTTACTTTAGATGAAGACGACCCGTATCCGATTAAGACATATATTGATTATGGTCTTGAGGCCGACCCGAAGGAAGAGTTTAAGATTGACCCGATTGCTTCTACTATTGAATTTTTAGGTTCGATTGGTAAAGGGGAACAAGTTTGGATGCAAACCTTAATCAGAGCTCATAAGAAATATAAGAAAAAAGTTTTTCTTGAGGAACTACTAAAAACAATAAAAAAGCCATTTGGAGGCAAGAGTAGGAAAAACTGGGAAGAGGAAGGAAAAGAAATTGTTGATGTGATGATGAAAAGGGATGAAGAATACAAGGAAGACGATCCAAAAATAAAGATGTTTGTTCAAAGTAAGGGTGAGCAACAAACTATTGAATCAGTAGAAAGAGCTATTTCCAAACCTGGCTTTGATACCGCTATTAGAGTTATTTATCTTGCGGAAGAAGAATATTTTGATGTATCCACTATTAGTGGAATGATGAGCTCTTTTAAACAGTATACTTCTGGCTTGAATAGGTTCAAACCTGTTAGTAAAGAAACAACTGATTTTGACGCGCCGTGGATGGATCCTCTTGGTTCAAGATTGGCCGAAAGGAAACGAAAGCTTTTTAATCATTATATTAGACGAGCTCATTTTGAGACGAGGCATAATATAAGAGACTTTATTTTAAATACGGAAGAATTGGCTACAATTTTTCATTTTCCTCCAAGTGTGGTTGAAACACCGACACTGCCTAGGATGGAAGCTAAAAAAGTCGAACCTCCTCCAAATCTTCCGCTATAATCATGGATTTAAACAAGTCATTTAACAACCTTTTAAATTTTGATTTTAAAGAGTTTAATTGGAGAGGGTTCTATAGAAAGAACCAAAAATTAATTGTTAGATCTGGTCTAGGATTCTTTCTTACACTATTTTTTGTTTATATAATTTTTTTCATAGCACCTAGTGATTTTCCAGTTAACCAAGTTATTAGTATAGAAAAAGGTTCGTCTCTAGAAGAAATTGTCTCTCTTTTAGATGAAGAAAAAATTGTAAAATATCCATCCCTTTTTAAATTTTTTGCTTTTATTAGCGGTAATCAAAAAGACCTTGTTGCCGGTGATTACTTCTTTAGTAGAAAACTTAATCTTTTCTCTGTTTTATCAAGGATTTCCAAGGGAGAACGTGGAATTTACCCGACCAGAATTACTTTCCCAGAAGGTGTTACTATCGTTGAAATAGGAAAGATTCTAAAACAGAATTTTGAGGATTTTGACGAAGAAGAGTTTATAAGATTGGCTAAAGATAAAGAAGGATTTCTGTTCCCAGATACATATAAATTTCTGCCGAGTGTTGGCCCAAGACAGGTTATTTTCACCATGGGGGCAACCTTTGAAGAAAAGATAGAACCTCTTCTTCCAGAGATTGAAGAAAGTGGGTATTCTCTTGAAGAAATTATAATAATGGCTTCTCTTTTGGAGGAGGAAGCTAGAACACGAAAGACCAGAGAAATGATTTCTGGCATTCTTTGGAAAAGGATAGAAATTGGCATGGCACTTCAGGTTGACGCCGTTTTTCCATACATAATTGGCAAAAACACATTTGAGCTTACTTTGGAGGATCTAGATATTGAATCTCCTTATAACACGTATAGATATAGAGGGCTTCCCCCAGGCGCTATCTCGAATCCAGGGTTAAATTCAATTGAATCAGCCCTTCGCCCAACCGAAAGCGATTTCCTATTTTACCTATCTGACAGGCACGGCAGAACGCATTATGCTAAAAATTTTGAAGCCCACAAGAGAAATAAGAGGGTTTATCTCTACTAACTTTTTCTGTTAAAATAACCTTCTATGGTTATTACTTATAGTGGACTAGAGTTTTTTAGGATTCAATCCGGAAATCTAACCTTGATTTTTAATCCTGTTTCCAAGGGGTCAAAACAGAAAATAAGTCCTCCTCGGTTCAAAACGGATATTGCTATTGTTAGTTTGAATCATCCTGATTTTGATGGAGTGGGAGGGCTTTCTAAGAAAGACGGTAGCCAAACTTTTATTATTGACGGGCCTGGGGAGTATGAAATTCAAGGCATTTTTATTAAGGGTTTTCTCTCATCTTCAAACTATGATGGAAAGGAAAACATCAACACTATATACAAAGTGACAATCGAGGGAATCAATTTATGTTTTTTGGGTGCCTTAGGAGATAAAAATATTAGTGAGAGTACTTTGGGAGAAATTGATGACAGTGAAATTCTCTTTGTACCAATTGGGAATGAAGGTGTTTTGAACGCTTCAGATGCCTACAAACTCTCTGTTAAGATTTCTCCGAATGTTATCATTCCAATGCACTTTGATAGTGTTGGAGAAAAGAACTCTCTTAGTAAGTTCTTAAAAGAAGAGGGAATTACCAAACTTGCTCCGATAGACAAGCTCACTGTAAAGAAAAGTATTCTAGCGACGAAAGACGGAGAGATTATAGTTTTAGAAAGTTCTAATGTTTGATTGGATTTTAAGACAACAAAAGAAATCAAAGGAGCAAAGAAGGAGAATGGCTCTAGTTATTTCTTTGAGTTCAATGTTTATTCTCGTTGCAGTTTGGTTGACGGTTCTTTTTTCAGGTAGCGGAGAAGGAATCGGTCAATTAACCACTGAAGATGTTGCTGGTCCCTTTGAATCTATTGGGTCTTCTCTGTCGTCTGCAATCGACTCCATAGAAGAGCTTTTTGAAGGCTTTACCACAGTCTATTAATCCACTTTTTTCGTTGCAGTAAAGCCATAAAAGTGGTAATATTAAGGGTATAAATATGGCAAAGAAAGACGATGAAAAGAAAGGGAAAGAGATGCCCAGAAAAGCAGTAGTAGAAAGAAGTATAAGCTCCGAAATGAGCGATTCTTATCTTGATTATGCAATGTCTGTTATTACAGCCAGAGCTCTTCCTGATGTCAGAGACGGATTAAAACCAGTTCATAGGAGAATTCTTTTCTCTATGAATGAAATGGGTTTAACCTCCGGTGCAAAATTCAGAAAATCTGCCACAGTGGTTGGTGATGTCTTAGGTAAATATCATCCCCACGGGGATACTTCCATTTATGATGCCATGGTTAAAATGGGTCAGGATTTTTCTTATCGATATCTGTTAGTTTGGAAACAAGGGAACTTTGGTTCCATTGACGGCGACCCGCCGGCTGCAATGCGTTATACCGAAGCTAAAATGGGAATTATTTCAAAAGAACTCTTGAAAGATATTGAAAAAGAGACAGTTGATTTTAAACCAAACTACGACGAGACCAGACAAGAGCCAACCGTCTTTCCTTCTGCTGTTCCAAATCTCTTGCTAAACGGAACACTTGGTATTGCCGTCGGAATGGCTACAAATATTCCTCCCCATAATTTGACCGAAGTTATTAATGCGACCATTCATTTAATTGATAATCCTAATGCAACTACTGGAGATCTTTTGGGATTTGTTAAGGGTCCTGATTTTCCAACGGGCGGAATTATTTACAACCAGAAAGACATTGAACACGCTTACGCTAATGGGCGCGGTGGTGTAGTCACTCGTGGTGAGGCTTCAATTAACGAGGCAAAAAAAGGAGGTTTTGAAATAGTTATTACCTCGCTCCCCTACAAGGTTAATAAAGCTGATTTGATAGTAAAGATTGCAGAGCTTGCTAAAGACAAAAAGTTAGAAGGCATTAAAGATATAAGAGACGAATCAACTTCCGATATCCAGATTGTTATTCCTTTAAAAAATAATGCTCATCCTCAGAAAATTTTAAATTACATTTACAAACACACCCAGCTTGAAGACACCTTCCATTTTAATTTAGTTGCCCTTGTTGATGGTGTCCCCCAAACCCTTTCTCTGAAACCAATTCTTGAAGAGTTTATCTCTCACAGAGAAGTGGTTGTTAAAAGAAGAACGGAGTTTGATTTAAAAAAGGCGGAAGCAAGAGAGCACATTCTAATCGGGCTTAACAAGGCCTTAGATCATATAGATCAAATTATTTCCCTAATAAAGAAATCAAAAGACGCAGAAGAGGCCCATGCCAACTTAATGAAGAAATACAAATTCAGTGATTTGCAGGCCACAGCGATTCTTGAAATGAAATTGCAAAAACTTGCCGGACTTGAAAGGAGAAAAATTCAAGAGGAGCTTCTCGAAATTCAAAAACTTATTAAATCATTGAAAGAGTTGCTATCCAGTAAAAGGAAGATTTTAAAGGTTATTAAGGATGAATTGAATGAAATAATTGAAAGGTATGGAGATGATAGAAGGACTAAGGTGGTTAAGGGGGGAATTAAGAATATTTCAGATGAGGATATTATCCCAGATGAAGAAAGTATATTAGTCCTTACCTCTGGAGGATATGTAAAAAGGACTAATCCAAAGGAATATAAAACTCAAAAAAGAGGAGGAGTCGGTGTGGTTGACCTTGATACCAAGGAGGAAGATTTTATTGTTAACTTTGTGACGGCTACAACCCACAGTAATCTTTTGTTTTTTACAGATAAAGGGAAAGTCTATCAAATAAAAATGTATGAGCTTCCAGAAGGGAAAAGGGCTACAAAAGGAAAGTCTATTATGAATTATCTTTCTTTGGAGGTTGACGAACGAGTTACTTCTATTTTAGCTACTCCAAAAACTCAAAAAGAAGGGAGTACTTTGTTGGTAACTACCAAAAAAGGAATCTCAAAAAGAGTTGCCGCAGAAAGTTTTCAAGACGTTAGACGAAGCGGTCTAATAGCCGTGAAGCTTGCTAAGGACGATGAGCTTGTTTCTGCCCGACTGGCGGACAAAGAGGATGACGCAATCATTTCAACTGCCAAAGGCCAATCAATTAGATTTAAGTTGAGCGATATTCGTGAAATGGGGAGGGGTGCTTCTGGAGTTAAAACGATTAAACTTCAAAAAGGGGATTATGTTATTGGTGCTGAAGTTATTAGGAAAACCTATAATAAGCCGGAACTAATGGTTTTGAGTGCTAATGGTTATGGTAAAAGGACAGACTTGAAAGAATATAAAGTTCAGAAAAGGGGTGGTTCTGGAATAAAAACTGCCAAAGTTACGAGTAAGACTGGGAATATTATAGCGGGCCGTGTTGTGACGGAGGAAAGTCAGGAAATAATTGCTATTTCAAAAAATAGTCAGGTTATTAGGTCGGAACTTAAAGAAATTCCAAGCTTAGGAAGACAAACACAAGGGGTTAGGATTATGAAACTTCGGTCAGGAGACTCAATTGCTTCTTTGGTTTGTGTTTAAATAAGTTATAATTGTTTTGATGGCTTTTACGGACCCTAAGGAAAATCTCAAAGAGCTTAACTTGAATGACGGCATGGTGGTTGCTGATTTAGGTGCTGGAGTTGGGAATTATACTATGCTGGCTTCTAAAGAGGTTGGGAGTGGTAAGGTCTATGCCATAGATGTCCAGAATGGCCTTTTAGAGAAGCTTCAAAATGATGCAATTCAAAAGGGAATCTCTAATATTGAAATTATTTGGGCTAATTTAGAAAAAGAGGCTGGCTCCAAATTGGCAGATAATTCTGTTGACGCTGTCATTATTTCAAATATCTTGTTTTTAATTGAAGACAAAAATTCATTTATTGCTGAGGCTAAAAGAATTTTGAGAACAGGAGGGGAAGCCTTAGTTGTTGACTGGTCTGATTCATTTTCCGGTCTTGGCCCACAACAAGAACATATTTTATCAGAGGAAGATGCTCAAAAATTATTTAAAGACAATAACTTCGAAATTAAGAAAATATTATTTGATGCTGGGGAGCACCATTATGGTTTTATAGCGAAATTATTGGGATGAAATCTTTTCAAGTAGTAATTTTAGTAATTTTTATAATTTTTGCCGCCGCTGGAATTTTTCTATTTGCTACATTTCGGGGGGACGAAACTATTGATGATATAGAAGTTGCCATCTGGGGCTCGGAAGACACCCCAACTTTTAATAATTTCTTAAAAGAGTTTGACGACAACACAAACAAAGCTTACAACATTTTGTATACAGAGGTCGACGAAAGTAATTTTGTAAATTCTGTAGTAGAGGCTATTGCCAGCGGTGAGGAGCCAGATATTATAATTCTATCCTCGAGCAATCTTTTAAGATTTAGGGATAAGATTTTGCCTATACCATACGAAGTTGTATCCGAAAGAGATTTCAAAGACACTTTTATTGAGGGTGGAGAAATTTTTCTATCAAGCGAAGGAGTTTTGGCTTTCCCTATAAGTGTTGACCCTCTGGTTATGTATTGGAACAGGGATATTTTGCAAAAAAACGGTTTTTCTATTCCTCCGAAAACGTGGAGTGAATTTTTTCCTTTTGCTGAACGTGTAACAGAGAAGGACAATGCTTTAAACATAATAAAAAGTGCTGTTGCTTTAGGGGAATATAGTAACATCAATAATTCCAAGGAAATTATTCTTTCTCTAATAATGCAAAATGGCAATCCTATTATTATCAGAGATCCATTGAATGACTCTTTAAGAGTAATTTTGTCTGAAGATTTTGATCGTGTAACTGTTCCAGCCGAATCCGCCATTAAATTTTATACAGAATTTAGCAACCCAACCAAAACTAGCTATTCATGGAATCGTTCTCTACCTAATTCCATAGATGCTTTCAGTTCGGGAGACCTGGCTTTGTATTTTGGTTTTGCTAGTGAGCTTTCGGAAATTAGGCTTAAAAATCCGAATTTAAATTTTGATGTTGCTTCCTTCCCTCAATCAAGTAGTGAAAGTTTTGGAAGGGTCTATGGAGATATTAAGGCTTTAGCAGTGTTAAAGAGATCAAAAAATACCAATGCCGCTGTCATAGTCGCAAGTGCGCTCATAAAGGAAGACAATATTGCCTCTTTCTCATCAATTACCGGTCTTCCACCAGTAAGGAGAGGTCTCTTAGCCAATTCTCCAGGACTTCAGTTTGAAGATTTGTTTTACAAGAGTGCTTTGATATCAAGCGCCTTCCTAGATCCTGATTATGAAAAAACAAATTTAATATTTGAAAACATGATTAATCGTATTATTTCTGGCAGAGAGAGAATTAGCCGGTCTGTCAAGAGAGCTAACATTGAGTTGAATGCTCTGGTTGTGGACAAATAATTTATCCTTTGGATATATAATAATTGTAGATGGTATATACAATCAAGAAAGCAAAAATTCCTGTAATTATCCTTATGTTGCTTGGGTCTCGTGTTTGTAGTGGCGGTGTGGTTGATTGTTTCAACGATATTGGATATATTTGGGGTGGCAGATTCCCCAATTAGTAATCCTTCTAGTTAATATATGAGAATTTTTAACATAATCAGAAATAAGATATTTTTACTCACAGCTTTTTCTTATTTAATAGTAGCTAATGTTGTTGTTGGAGAAGGATTAAAACCTCCAACTAATATACAATCAATTCCTGCTCTTCTTACAGCGATTCTAGAGTTTGTAGTTGATGTAGGAAAATATGTTATTCCTTTAGCTATAATTTATGCTGGGTTCAAATTTGTTGCAGCTAGAGGAAATCCTGAAGAAATTGAAACGGCGAGAAGGACGCTTTTCTGGATTCTGATTGGAGGAGCCATTATTCTTGGGGCACAAGTTTTGAAGACGGTTATAATAGGCACAGTAGAAGGTATACAAGGGAGGTAGTAGGACCATAATAATGAAAATCTTAATTAAAAGCTTATCTTTGTATTTTGTCCCAGTCTTAGCATTTGCCGTTGCAGCACCAACTGATTTTAATAGTCTTGTTAATATAGTGGTGAAACTTATGGGCAAGGTAATCCCTATCATAGTTGCTTTGACACTTTTGGGATTTTTTTGGGGAATTGCTCAATTTATTCTTAATGCAGATAAAGGTAAGGTGCAGGACAAAGAAAATAAAGATTTAGGAAAGGGTACGATGTTTTGGGGTGTTATTATCTTGTTTGTGATGCTTTCTATTTGGGGGATAATTGGTTTATTGCAAACAAGTTTTGGGGTATAGTTATTGGGAGCTGTTTTTTTAAATAGTTATTAATCAAAATAATATGAAAAAATCTAGTTTAATTATCCCAGTATTCCTGTTCCTGTTTCCTTTGTTTGCTTTTGCAGAGGGTCTTGACAATCTCCTAATAAGAATAGGTAGTCTTATCTTACTGTTAATCCCGCTAGTGGTGTCTTTAGCACTTCTATACTTTCTCTGGGGTTTGGCAAATTTTATTCTTGCTGGTGATGATAAAGAAAAGATAGAGAAAGGAAAGAGTACGATGCTTTGGGGAATCATAGCCCTCTTTGTTATGGTTTCTGTTTGGGGAATAGTAAGATTTATACAAGAGACCTTAAAAATTGAGGACCTGAGCGCTCCAGGTAATGTAAAGCAATTAATTCCCCGGTAATTCTTAAATATATTTAAGTATCCTATCCACAAGCCTAATTGTTTTGTTAAAGACCATTGATTATCATTAGTTTATTGAACATTAAAAAAGGTCGTATTACTAATATAATTAAAATTAAAATGATGAAAAAAGCATTACTTCCTTTGTCCTACTTGGCGCCAATTTTGGTTTTTGCAGCTGCAGCGCCAGATGCGACCGTAGGAGGACTGGTTCCTCTAATGGAGAACATACTTGGTGCCCTTACGCCTATAGTGGTGGGTTTAGCACTTCTGTACTTTTTCTGGGGTTTAGCAAAATATATTCTTGCACAAGGTAATGAT
>PBQF01000028.1 GCA_002724975.1 Parcubacteria group bacterium | reverse complement strand
CCGTACCATATCCACGATATTTCCGCCCCAGGTTGAATTTAGCCGACTAGATTCTTTGAATACGTTATTTTCCACCTCTTCAATTCGTTTTCCAACAAAAATACCGCATACCTGAGTCTTTTTACCGAAACCTATAATGTCCGGTTCCCTATCTTTACAATGATTATCGCAGGCATGACACTCTGGTTTACACAGATGTTGGTGAGCCCACATTCTTCCAGTTATACCAATTCCGGTCTGAACTTCATCATAAATAAGTAGCGCTTCATTTTCAAGTGATAGTGTTTTCAATTCTTTGAAAAACTCATCCCTAAAGTGATTATCACCTCCCTCCCCTTGAATGGGTTCTATAATAATACCGGCTATATCGTTCTTATTTTGTTGAAAAGCATCTTTTATTTCAGAAATTGCTATACGCTCAGAATCAACGATATCATCAAGATGATCTGAAATAGGAAAAGTAATTTTTGGATTAGTTATTCTAGGCCAATCAAAACGTGGAAAATATAAAGTTTTTCTGGGGTCAGGCGAATCAGTAAGAGATAATGTATATCCAGTTCTTCCATGAAAACAATCCTTAAAATGAATTATTTTACTACCAAGAATGCCATTACCTTTTTCCATATTTTTTCGAACTTTCCAATCGAAAGCTGTTTTTAAAGCATTCTCGATTGCCAAACCGCCACCTTCAATATAAAAGGAATGTGGTAGATATTCAGGTTGTGCTATTCTGCCCATCGTATCCACAAAATGAGCCATCTGTGTAGAATATATATCTGAATTTGTGGGTTTATTCAATGCTGCCTTGGTTAATATTTCTGAGTGTTCCAAAATATAAGAATGATTGTATCCAACAGGCATAGAAGCAAACATAGAAAATAGGTCTAAATATTCTTTACCATCTCGAGCATCAACAAGCCAGGAACCGTGACTTTTTTCCAGATCTATAATTGGATCCATACCATCAGCAAGCATATACTTAGCAATAGAAGAACGAACGTTATGGGGATTAATCATTGTATTTAATTCCATAAATGTTAATGTTAATTTTAGTAATCAAATTGTATACCTTGAGCAAGAGGTAATTCTTTACTCCAATTAATTGTATTTGTCTGACGCCGCATATATTGTTTCCATGAATCGGAGCCCGATTCACGACCACCGCCGGTTTCTTTTTCACCACCGAAAGCTCCTCCAATTTCTGCGCCAGATGTCCCAATGTTTACGTTGGCTATTCCACAGTCACTACCTCTCGATGATAAAAATAGTTCTGCAACCTTCAAATTTGTGGTAAATATAGATGATGAGAGCCCTTGTGGTACCGAATTATGAAGTTTAATAGCTTCATTAATATCATCATATTCAATGATATATAAGATTGGTGCAAAAGTTTCATTTTGTACGATATCCCAATCATTTTGTACACGGGCGATAGTTGGTTCAACATAAAAACCGTCACCTGCTATTAGATTTCCACCATAAAGTATTTCACCACCATAATCCTTTATTTGATCAATTGCAGTAAGATATGAGTCTACAGCGCTATTGTTTACAAGAGGTCCCATTAAGGTTTCATTAATTAAAGGATCTCCAATATTTACCTGTTTATAAGCGTTAATTAGATGCTCAATTAATTTACCGGAAATATTTGATTGAACAATGACTCTTCTGGTAGATGTACAACGCTGCCCCGCTGTTCCTACAGCACCGAAAAGTATTGCAGGTATAGCTAGATCAAGATCAGCAGTTTCATCAACGATTATAGCATTATTTCCGCCTAATTCAAGAATTGTCTTACCAAAACGCTTGGAAACAACTTGAGCAACATGTTTCCCCATTGATGTTGAGCCTGTAAAAGAAATTAATGGTAACCGATGATCCTGTAGAATGCGTTCACCAATAGATGATCCTTTACCAATCACCAAATTAAAAATACCCGTATATCCATTTCGCTTGAGTACAATATTACATATGTTTTGTACAGCAATTGCAGTGAGGGGAGTGTTGCTTGAGGGTTTCCAAATGATAGTGTCACCACAAATAGCCGCAATAAATGCATTCCATGCCCATACAGCAACAGGGAAATTAAATGCTGAAATAACACCTATCGGACCTAATGGCTGCCATTGTTCATACATCCTATGATCCTCTCTCTCAGAGTGCATTGTTTTTCCATATAACATCCTTGCTTGTCCAACAGCAAAATCTGCGATATCAATCATTTCCTGAACTTCACCATCTCCTTCTTGTTTTATCTTTCCCATTTCAAGAGAAACAAGACTCCCCAATAAATCTTTTTTATCTCTTAATGCATTTCCCATTTCTCTGACCAATTGACCTCTGACGGGAGCGGGAACTGTTCGCCATGATAAAGAAGAATTGTAAGCTGCCTTGACAACTGTCTCATAATGTATTTCTTCACACTCAAGAACCTCAGCGATATTTACCTCTGTGGCAGGGTTACATGAAGTATTTTTAAAACCTCCCTGTGTATTTAACCATTCTGCACCACCAATGCAGGCGCCAAAATTTGTTTTTTCAATATTTAGTTTATTTAATAAATCCATATTGGTACTGTTGGTAAAAGTGACAATAAAAAATAAGTAATATTAAGCCAATAAACTTACTGCTATGGTTTTATGAAAACCAAATGCTACGATAAGGAATAATACCAAAAATAAATACAATTCTATTTTTAATAAAATATATAATTTTACAATATAAGACTATCTAAAGTAGAAAACATTTGCATCTCTACTGGGATAGCATCTTGAAAATGCTGACCATACCTTTTTGTGACGATTCGATTATCTAAAACTATAAAAATTCCCTGGTCAAGAGATGTCCGGATAAGTCTTCCAAATCCTTGTCTGTATTTTAAAATACATTCGGGGACCGTGAAATTTAAAAAAGGGTTCATATCATGATCAGCTAATTTATCACTGTATGCCTTTACAATTGGATCAGAGGGAACCTGAAAGGGAAGTTTTGTTATAATTAATATTTCAAGCATATCTCCTGACAAATCAATTCCTTCCCAAAAAGAACTCGTTCCCATTAAGATTCCATTTTTAGAATTTGCCATGCTCTTTAGTAAGCCATATCTAGATGCAGATTGGATTTGTGAAAAAATCGGGAGGTCTCTACCACCTTTTAAAGTGTTCAAACAATTTGTCACTTTATTTAGAGAATTATATGAGGTAAAAAGAACTAAAATCTTTCGATTTAATTTTTTATGACATTTCAATATAAGTTCTGCTATCCCATGTGGGTTATCAGAAAGTGATGTGTTGCCTGAATATTGGTGATAGTCTACCTGTTCGGAGTATAGAAAAGGACTTGGACAGACCGAAAAATTTGTATTTATATTATCAATTCTGGAAATACCCGAACGAATTAAAAAATAATCGAAGGAGTGGTTAACCTGTAATGTTGCTGATGTCAGGATAATTGAATTAATATTTTGAAATAGGGATTCTGATAAAATAGTGCCTGCATCAATTGGTGCCCCATGAATAGATATTTCAGGTAGGGTATTTTTTGATGAAGAATTGTTTCGAAACATTCCTTCTTGCCAGTACACACATTCACTGTCATGATGGGAAGTTAAAAATCTAAATGATTGTATGATGGAATGTAATGAATCAGCCTTTTGTAATGAATTTAAATGCAATTCTTTGATTTTATCTTTTTCTAAATCAGATTTATGAAGAATATCACATAATTTTATAACATATCGTTCACAATCGTCTAATTTTATATTTACTTGACGAAGTTCCTCAGGTAGATTTCGATATTCTTCATTTATATCCTCAATTATTATTTTTTCTATATAGGGTGAATTAGCTGAATATCTGTTTCCATATTCAATTGCTATTCGAGAAAAAAATATTTTTATTACATCTAATGCAATATCAATAGATTGGTCAATATCAATTATATTATTTTTTAATTCAGGAATTTTTTCGAAAAATGAGTTCAGACTATTTTTCCAACGACGATTCCCAGGAAATTTTGGTTGACATACCAAAAGATTTGATTTTAACAATGCAAAATCTATATTCTGACTGAATTGTGTAAATGCTGCATCAATTAAATTATGCGCCTCATCAACAATTAATGTCTTAAACGGTGGAAGTAGTCCCGGATTGACTACATCACTTAATAACAATGCATGATTAATTATTATAAGATCAGTTTTAAATATATCTTTTCTGACCTTCCCTAGAAAACACCCATTATATTTGGAGCAGATGTGAGTAGTACAAAACCCTGGTTCACTTCGTATCATTTTGTGAATACGAAAATTTCGACTATTTGTAAAACCACTACATTCCTCCAAATCACCTGTTTTTGTCCATTCTAACCAAAAGATTAGAGGCAATAAATATGCTGCTTCCTCGTCATTCAAAATGCCAGAGGCTTCACTAATTAACCAATTGAATCTTGAAAGACAAATGTAGTTTGCTCTTCCCTTTAATTTGACGGCAGAAATAGGGTTTCCTATTGACTGCGCCAAAACAGGTAGATCTTTGTAAAATAATTGATCCTGTAGACTTTTTGTATGGCAAGAGATAACAACCGGTATATTTTCTTCTGATTCATATGCATATTTCATCGCTTCATATAGATAAGCAAATGACTTACCCAAGCCTGTCCCAGCTTCAATTATACCAATAGATTGTTCTTGATGTATTGAATCATCAAGAAATTCTATATATTTTATCTGATTATTTCTTTTTTCAAATTTAGGTATTGTATCTGACAGATTACCTGTCTCTCCAAAAACATCATTGACATTTGGAAAAGAAAATGAAGAATCGCTTTTCTGAATAAATTTATTATCCTGAATATTTATATTTAATTCAGATTTTGTTAAACCTTTTGAGGTTATCTGTTTTTTTAGGTATAAATTTGATAAATTAATAAATAGGGTGGTATTGAAATAGTCTCTGCCATTCATAATAGAAACGCATTTACTAATTACCTCTAAGGGATAGGTCGAGGCTTCATCAACAAAATGCATAAAAATATGTCCACAATTCTCTGAATCCTTTTTTGCTCTATGAGATCCTTCTGAGGATAAATTGTATAATTCAGATAAAAATCCTAAATTATAGGTTGGTTGACCAAAATTTGTGACACGTGCCAGGTGAAGTGTATCATATAATTGATTTGATTTTTCTGGAAAATTATAACGCTCAAATAATTCCTCAAGAAACCCATGATCAAATTTCATATTGTGGGCAACCAATGGATAATTTCCTATAAATGTGTGCAAATCCTCAACAATCTCCTTTTCAGTAGGAGCATTTGCTACCATATCATTAGTAATCCCAGTTATATTGGTAATTGTATCTGAGATTTGAGTTTTGGGATTTACCAGTGTTACAAATGAGTCAGAAACTTCTCCATCTTTAAATAGTATGGCAGCAATCTCAATCATTCGGTCAGTGACCTTAGATAGTCCTGTTGTTTCAAAATCCAATGCAATGAATGATGATAAATCCAGTGATCTGAGCAGGTCTATTCTTTTCATTAAAGACCCGCGAACAATCGCGCTACATCAAGAAGCAAAGAAGGTTTTTTAGCAACCGCAATTGAAAATAGTTTAAATAAGGAACGTTTGTTTTCAGGGATATCAGCTATCCCGTCGGCGATCCGATTTAAATCTTTATCTTCAAACCGAAAAATTGATTCCTTGATACGGTAGAACTTTTCATGATTTTTGCCTCCAATCTTATGCCATTCTTTTTCATATTTCTGAAGATATTTCTTTGTAGGATTTTGTCCGGATTTGATAACTGAAACCGCAGTTTCCGCTGCTAGTAATCCGCTTCGCATTCCAGATATAATTCCTCCCCCGGTCATGGGGTTAACCGTATGTGCTGCATCTCCCACAAGCATGAGCCCTTCGGTAACCATATTTTTTACTGTTTTCGCGACAGGGACTCCTCCTGCAATTATCGTTTGGGTAGAAACATTTGGATATTTCCTGTTTAAAAATTCCTGTAAATATTTATATGCAGATTTCCCCTCTTTTGCATAGAGGCCGGAAATTGCCAATCCTATATTTGCTGAACGTTTTCCCTTCGGAAAAACCCATAAATATCCTCCAGGGGCCCAATTTCTGGATAAATAGAATTCGAAAATATGGTTTTCCACATCTATTCCGGTAACTGTTTTCTGAATAGCGGATTCCATGTCCTTTAATTTGACATGAGTGGACAAACCTGCCCACCTTCCTACCCTGCTCTCCACACCATCAGCTCCAACAATGATTTTTGCTGTTAAACTAAATGATTCACCCTGATATTCACCAGTAACTCCAACTACCTTATCTTCATCGAATATTAAACCATTAACATATGCTTCTGTTTTAATTATAGCACCATTATCTTCTGCTTTTTTTGCCAAAGCTAAGTCAAATATTTTTCGGTCTAAAATATACCCGGACTCGTTTAGATCAAATTCAATAGCAGTTTCGTTCGGTGCAACGAGCCTGATCCGTGTAATTATGGAGTTAATCCATTCTTTCTCCACACTATGAAAAATACGAAGTCCCTTATCACTGACCGCTTCACCACAACGCACGGGAACACCAATTTCTCTATCCTTCTCCAAAACAAGTACAGATAATCCATTTTGGGAAGCGATATCAGCAAATGTAGATCCAGCGGGACCTCCACCCACAATAATGCAATCAAACTTTTTGGAAATCAGATTCATGCTCAGTCATTAAGACATCGATTGGACAAACAAAAACACAAAGATCGCAGTCAATACAGATATCATATTTTATCTCAATAGCTGCTTCTTTTAATTCTATACAATTGACAGGACAAACACCTACACAGCATCCACAATAATCACATTTATTTTGTTTAATAATTATCATAGTGAAATTTCCCTAAACTCTTAGGTGTAGATTATTGGTCTACAGCAAAACCAGGGGATACCTTTTTATAAATAAAATAATTATAAAAACGTAAAATGTAGAAAAGAAATAATGAGGGGAAAATAAACCACCCCTGTCTTGCTATAACAAAACCAATAATAATAAATAGTGGATAAATATGAGATCTCTGCACATGACGATGATGACTGGTAATTGCCAATATCATAGTGAAAGGAAACATGACAGTGGAGGCAGTTGCCAAAATGGGATCGTCTAATAGCCAACCGAATAAACAAGAAAATATAAATAAAACACATGAGGAAAATCCAATTTGTTTACGAAATGTTAATAAATTTTTGTCATCTGTTTTAATAATGTATGGAAGAATTATCCCAAAAATCATTGGCAAATAACAAAAAAACCAGCCAATTCCAGATAGTATATCTTTTATTCCCCATCCTAACATCCAACAAATAAAAAAAAGTACACAACGAGAAATCCACTGTGATTTTATAGAAAAATTATCTTTATCTAATAAAAGGGTGTACTGATTTATCTTAAATAAGATCATTACAATTATCAGGATAATTATAGAAATTGATCCACGCTCCCAATTAGAAAATTCCCAGAAGGTATATCTATCATTCGTTCCAGCTTTTGCTGCCATTCCCGCTACCATAATGGTCCATGGAGCAAACCAAGAAACAATTTCAAATTTTTCTATAAAATTTAAAGAAGTAAATAATTTAGAGATAACTCTATACAAATGAGAGTCTGGTTTGACTAATCTTTCGATAACCATAGCTTATCCAATCAGAATACCATCTTTCCCAATTAACGGAATACCAAAGAATATATCAAAGACTTCATTCAATATGATAAAACCAACTACTATAGACGCTATGGTTAGCAAGAATTTTACAGTTGAGTTTGAAAATATACGATTTGTCATTCCTAAATAAAATTCCTCTAAAAAGTTTGGAATTCCCCAACGAACCAAAATAAAAAGAGCTGTAAGTAATCCTCCTAAGGGCAGCATATATTTTGAAGATAAGTTATCCATAAAATCAAAAAATTTAATACCAAATATTTCAGTAATATTGTATCCATCACCCAATGATAATGAACAGAAAACACCGCATGCAGTTACAATTAATCCAAATATAATTGTAGCTCTTGATCTAGTCCATCCCTTTTGATCAATAAAATATGCTGTAACTACTTCTAAGATAGAAATAGCAGAAGTGAGCGCAGCTAAAAATAATAAGAAAAAAAGAGAGTTCCCCATAATAAACCACCTGCTATCTGAGGAAATATTGTCGGAAGAACCACAAATATTAATCCTGGACCTCCCGCTGGATCAGCACCAACAGAAAACACAGTGGTAAATATTGCAATCCCTGCCATAATAGCAATTCCTGTATCAAGAAGTAGAACCCACATTGCTGAATTGAAAAGGTTTTGTTCTTTTTTTAGATAACTACCATAAGTGATCATAGTTCCCATACCCAAGCTAAGTGTAAAAAAAGAGTGACCTAAGGCTAAAACAATGCTAGAAGCTGTTATGTCTTCAAATTTTGGTTTGAACAAAAATGAAATCCCTGCAGAAGCATTTGGTAAGGTAATACCTCTAAAAACTAAAATTATCAATATAAAAAGAATCATAGGCATCATAATTTTTGTCCATTTTTCTATTCCTCCTTTTATTCCATTTATAATTACCCATATACACAGTCCCATGAAAATAAAGTGCCAAAATAAAGGATAGAAGGGATTAGTTATAAAGGAGTTAAATACTTCACCGGAAATAGCTGGATTACCAGTTAAATCTGAAAAATCACCCATAAGAGACATAAACGTGTATCGTAATGTCCATCCTCCTACAACACCGTAAAATGCCAGTATTACAAATGCCGAACAAACTCCCAACATCCCGACCCATTTCCAAAATGATTTTGGTGCGAGTTTTTCAAAAGCACCTACAGGACTTAATTGGGTTTTACGTCCAATAACGAATTCACCAATGACAATAGGCATTCCTACAATCAGAATACACAATAAATATATAAGTGTGAAAGCACCTCCACCATTTTCACCAGCTATATACGGATATTTCCAGATATTTCCTAATCCGACTGCAGAACCTGAAGCAGCGAGTATAAAGCCAAATTTTGATCCCCAGTGTTCTCTTTTATCCATAATAATCTATTTTTTTATTTTTGTAATATATTTTCTTCAACTGGTGTGTCCATGACACTTTCATGGGGAATTAAATGCGCTTCTACAATTGCATCCATAAATCCATAAAAATAAATGAAAAATGCCCACCAGATACACTTATTTCGCTTTGAAATTGCAGAAGTGACATTTTGATATTTTACATCTATACGATATTCGTTAAACTTGAGAAGACTGTAGATTTCAAGTCCAATAAGGATTCCACCTTTAAGATATCTCTCGTTATAGAATTGGCCACCCCCGGGAAATATTAATGCATATTTGGCTGCTTCAGCTGGTGACTTGTTCTTTAAAGTATCCACAGTTTGCCCATTCATTAAGTTAACAGAGAAAAATACAATTCCAAAAATAATAAATAAATTTCTTTTATTCATCCTCAATCGCTATGCATTCGATCCCAACATTTGAATTTAAGGGTAGTTTAGAAACTTCGACCATGGATCGT
>PBQF01000027.1 GCA_002724975.1 Parcubacteria group bacterium | reverse complement strand
TTTAAAACGCTTTTTCCCCATAAAAATTAACCCCTTTCTATGAATGTTTTATCACAATACTAATTTTAAGGGTGGATCAGTTTTTCGGGGTAGGGTCAGCCGTGTCGTAACCCAAAAGCATCGCATTTGTCATTCTGAGCGAAGAGAAGAATCTAATTGTTCGCGAAGCGACAGAGCTCCACGGCCTTGGCCGCGGGTGAATGAAATTGCCTGAACCTATGATTAAGGTAAAGCGAAGCCCGGATTATTTTAAGTGCCACGGGCTTGCCCGTGGGTATCTACAATATGTTATAAGATTAAGATTACTCGGCTAACGCCTCGGAATGACATTGCGACACAGCCTGTTGCTGTGGGTAGCTTCAATTATTACTATAAATTTTAAATAGGAGAAAATAAGTAATGGCTTGCATTCTTATAACAGGCGGCGCTGGCTTTATTGGAACCGCCGTAGCTGATGAACTGATTTCGAAGGGACACGAGGTAAGATTACTTGATTTACTTGCTAATAAAAATAATATCGAGAAGTCCTCTGTAGGCAGCATTTTAGATCCATACATAATTTCGAGAGTAATGAGAGGATGTGATTATGTCATTCACCTTGCAGCAGCATTAGGTGTAAAATTGACAGAAACGAGAAGGCTTGATTGCCTTTATATAAATGTACAAGGAACGGTTAATGTCCTTGAAGCTTGCGTGAAAGAAAAAGTAAAAAAGATTATTTTTGCCTCTTCTTCTGAGATTTATGGCAATCAAGATAGTATGCCTATAAAAGAGGTTGCGCCTGTAAATCCAATTTCCAATTACGCGATTACCAAGCTTGTGGGCGAAGAATACTTAAGGGCCTATTCGGAAAACTATCCTTTACAATACTCGGTAGTAAGGTTTTTTAACGTGTATGGAGAAAATCAAAAGGATCGTTTTGTAATTACCCGATTTGTCCGTTCCGTATGTGAAAATAATCCACCAATAATTTATGGAGATGGAAAGCAGGTAAGATCCTTTTGTTACGTTTCCGACGCTGCAAAAGGAATCGTCGCTGCCCTGTTTAATAAAAATTCAGTCGGGCAAATATTTAATATAGGCAATGATTTAGAGCCTATAAGTGTTAAAGACTTAGCTAAAAAAATAATACTTTTAAGTTGTAAAAAAGATGTTAGCCCTCAATTTGTATCCATGGGAGATTCGGACCGCACCGAAGAAAGGGAAGTGTATAACAGAATTCCATCAATCGAAAAAGCAAAAAGAGTGTTGCAATATCAACCCAAAGTAGCTTTGGATGAAGGACTCCGAAAATTTTTCAAAAAATTTCACAAAAAAAGTAAAAAAATAATTATCCGGAATAGTTAAATCGTCTTATAAAATATACTTTCCCATTATACCAGTTGCGTGATCTAACTCTAATAGACGACCTTATAATTGTGAAGAAAAAATATGTATCTAATTGGAATAAATAACGCCATTGACGCAGGTGTTTGTTTAATGAAAGACGGTGTTCTTGTTGAAGCGATCAATGAAGAAAGATTAAATAGAAAAAAAAATTATCAAGGATTGCCACAACAATGCCTTGATTATCTTTTAAATAAACAAAAATTAAAAGTGAATGACATTGGTTATTTTATATACAGTTGGTGCGGTAAGCAAAATAACTATTCTGAATATATTAATAAATTGACTAAAAGGATAATTAAAGCCCTAACAAATAATCCGAACTGTTCTAAAATAATTAAGGCTAGGATGCAAGTGGAATTGTTCCGCGATGAAAAACTTCGTTTTGAATTTGAACAATGGATGTTTGAACTCGGTGTTTCAAAAAATAAAATAGTCTATTTGGATCATCATAAATCACATGCATGGGCTGCATTTGCTCCCTCACCTTTTGATGAAGCTTTTATCTTTACCTTCGATGCCAGGGGAGACTTAAAATCATGTTCGGCGTCTTATGCCGATAAAAATGGGATTGAAGAGTTAGATTATCATTTGACATTTGATAGTATTGGTTTCCTGTATGGGCAGATTACAAACTATTTAGGTTTTACTCATAATAAACATGAGGGCAAAGTTGTCGGCTTAGCGGCACTTGGAAACCCTGAAAAGACACTTCCTTAGTTCAGAAAATTAATAACATGGCAGAATAATTCGATTGAAGCAAATATCGGTTTGTACAAGCCTTTTTATCTAAATTTGTCCCAGGATTTAAAAAAGGAATTAGACGGATTTTCAAAGGAAGATATTGCCGCTGGCTTACAAAAACAATGCGAAGAAATAATCTCTCACTGTGTAAAATACTGGATGACAAAGTCAAAAAAGCTTAATGTGAAAAATGTATGCCTGGCTGGAGGGGTTTTTTCAAATGTAAAGATAAATCAAATTGTGGCAGAGATGCAAGAGGTTGAAAATGTCTATGTATTTCCACATATGGGAGATGGGGGATTACCTGTTGGAAGCAGCTGCTACTTCAACTATAAACTTTCAGGACAAACTAAAATCGACTTGCCAACTGCCTATTTGGGTCCGAGATTCAGTAATGATGAAATCCTGAGATGTCTACACTCATATGCTTCGGGCATTAAATACGAGAAACTCAATAGAAAAGCCGAAGCGGTTGTTGACGAATTAATGAATAAGAAAGTTGTGGGTTATTTTTGCAATAAAATGGAGTATGGCCCCAGAGCGTTAGGGGCAAGATCGATTTTGTATCATGCTCGGGACGACTCGGTAAATGACTGGTTGAATAAACGTTTAAAGAGAACTGAGTTCATGCCCTTTGGACCAGTTACTCCTGTCGAATATGCTCATATGTGTTATAAAAATTGGACAAAGGATGATAAATGTTCAAATTTTATGACTAAAACTTATAACTGCTTTGAAGAATTTAAAAAATTACACAAAGCTGTTGTCCATATAGACGGCACCGCGAGACCCCAAATCGTTACAAAAGAATTAAATGGGGTTTATTATGAAATTGTAAAATTGTATTGTGATAAAACTAATGAAAAGGCACTAATCAATACAAGTTTTAATCTGCATGAAGAACCGATAATCTGCACCCCCCAGGACGCTATAAAGTGCTTATTAAGTAACTGTATTGATGTTTTGATTATAGAGGATTATAAAGTTTACAAAGTTTGATTGTGAGCTTAATTAAAACCTTAAACCACCATTTTTAATGGTGGTCCAAGCTATGCGTGTGAGTAAGTGAATTAAGATCGAACAAAGAGAATACCTCCTTACAATAGAAGCGGGTGGCCCGAAAGGAGAAAAGGAGGTATTAAATGAGAGATTCTAAAAGGTTAGTGCACGCAGTATGGGAATGCAAATATCATATAGTTAGGTGTCCAAAATACCGTTTCAGGATTATTAAGGGTGAAATTGATAAGTCAACACGAACAATCATCAGACAGCTATGCGAATGGGAAAAGGTGGAAATCTTAGAAAGGAATGTGCGAGTAGACCATACCCACCTGGTGCTGTCTTTCCTACCGAAGTATTAGATTTCCGAGGTAGTGAGCTTTTTGAAAGGTAAGTGTGCCGTCAAAATGTTTGACAGACATCTGTGGTTGAAGAAACGGTATTGGGAAAAACATTTTTGGGCAAAGGGGTACTGTGTGAGCATAGTCGGCCTTAATGAAGAGCAAATTCGTAAGCATGTAAGATGGTAATTGAAGAAAGACCAAAACATGGATCAAATCAAAATTTGGGAATAATTTACCCTTTTAGGGGTGGTTATTGACTTGCAATTCTAAAAGTAACTGATGCAAATAATTTTATTATGTTTGAACGCTAAGAAAAGCCGAAGCCTTTTAAATAGGAAATGTATTAACAGGTGGAAAAAATTTGAAAAATAGCTTTTCAAAGAAAATCGGAGCTGTAATTCAAGCAAGAATGGGATCTGAACGCCTTCCAGGAAAAGCATTGATGAAGGTTGGTGGGAAACCAATATTAGAGCATATTCTTGGAAATTTGAAAGCTTCTAAATACCTGTCTCAAATTATTCTGGCTACCACAAAACAAGATGAAGATACAGCTTTATTGGAATTAGCAGAAAAGCTTCAAGTAGATGGATTTGCCGGTAGTGAAAATGATGTTCTTACTCGTTACATAGACGCTGCCAATGCCTTTCAACTGGATGTTGTTGTACGAATTACGGGTGACAATATATTAACAGATGTTGAAGGAATGGATAAAACTATTGCTTTATATCTTAAAAGAGAACCTGACGTGGCTACTAATGGTGGAGAAGAAGGATATCCACTTGGTACGGCTGTTGAAGTTCTCTCTGCCAGCCTTTTACAAAAGTTGAATAAAATTGTTTGCTTCCATGAGGAAAGGGAGCATGTAACGCTTCATCTATACAAGAATCAAGAAAAATATCGTATTTCATATTTGAAAGCCCCTGTTGCTTATAAAAATAACATTCGACTGACAATAGATTCCCCAGAGGACTTGGCTCTAATAAGGCTGGTTTATGAAAAGCTAAGAGAGCGTAAAGAGGATTTTAAATTACCATTTGTTGTTAAATGTTTTAGAAAGCATAAGGAAATCGTGAAGATCAATTCTCATATAAAACAAAGAAGTTTCTAATAATTTAAGGTATATGGATTTCAATGTTGAGATTCCTTGATCGCTTCGTTCCCTCGGAATTACAGCTTGGCGAAAGTGTCATTTCAAGCGAAGCGAGAAACCTAAGTTCATGTGTAGGAATTTCAATGTTTCCTTATTTGTTGTGCCGTCTGTCTGTGTGCAACGCACAGGCAGGCGCAAGCCCAAAAGTCCGTAAAAACTGTCGTGGACGACAGTTTTATGAATTTTGAAAAAGTTAGATAGGAAGGCCTAACTTGATCAGTGTTTCCTCAAAATTTTTAGGCGAAAATTAGTTTTTTTATTCCGGTTATAAAATATTAACCACCTTGCGCATAAATATTTACAAGTGTTTGCGTTGGAGAAACATCATTTTGATGGTTTACTCATACATTCTCTTATAATATCGGACAAAACTAATTCTTATGGTTTTTTACCCGATATTGTTATGGGAAGCTATAAAACTGTACTTGAGAGAAATTTTCATTAAAAAAATAAACTTTTTTTACGGTCTTTCCCAGCTGTTCACATTATACTGGATCCCGCAAGGCTTTTTTTATAGCTATACGCAGAAAGAATTTTGGGGCAGCCATTTTATTGCCGGGGAAAAACTTATGGGTTTTGATGATTATTACAAACCTGAGCAAACTATGAGGCTATTAGATATTCTGGACATCGGCATTCAGCCTGTTTTTTTGAAAACGTATTCTATTGCAAAAAATGTAGGTATTATGTTGAGTCTTGCAGTCACAGTGAAGTGGATTATCAGGAAATTAGCGGTTTTTAACTTAAAAAAATGTTTTTAGATGGGAAACAATATACTGAATGGTTCTTACATGAAAAAATTTCGAGTATGATTCTGGAAAGGGTCGCTAAAGATGAAGATGTTTTTATTCGATGATTTGTAAACTAAAAGATTAATGTATGTAGGGCAAACAAATGGAAAGATTATTTGATAACGTTATATTATTATATTTGAATAAGAATATAGATCCTTTAAACAATTTATTTTTTAAAAAAATCAATTGCTTAAAAGAAAGAAAAGTAAAACTTCATTTATTTGTTTTGAGTAATATAACTGATGAACATATAAAGCCAATAATAAATAAATGTGATAATTTAACTGTCCATAAGATTGAAGAAAATAATATCACAAATTTTAGGTTTAACATAACGAATGCCGCTTTATCCCCTTATTTCAGGGAAAATGATAAATTGGTTAAAATAGATTCAGGATTTCGCTCATCTTATGAAATTTCAATAAATGATTTTTTTATCATAAAAGCATATGAAGAAGGGATTTGGGTTATAAAAAATGAAAAAAATTTTAAAGAATGGTTGCAAATTGATGAGATTTACATGGATAGACCAGATTCACCAATAAAAGATAAAATTATCTATGGCCAAATAGAATATCCTGTAATAAAACTCAATCATCCTTTAAAAGTCCATCTTGGTTATGGCAGCAGGCTTTTTGCCAGATCGGTTATTTTAAATCATGATGAAGTTATTATTGGCAGAGGAGCTCATATTGGCTGTGATTGCAAACTAAATGTGACTTCAAAATTTCATCTGGGAAATTTCTCTATGATTTCCTCGAATTTTATAGCAATTGGTCAAAACCACACACTAAATAATGTTGTGACATATTCACTTGGGAGAGGTCCTTTTGGGTTTTTAGGAAAAGATTGTGATCCCGTAGCTACCGAGGGTATTTGGATTGGCTCTGATGTCTGGATTGGAACCAGAGTTATTGTTTTACAAAATGTTAAGATAAATCATGGAGCGGTTGTAGCCGCTGGAAGTGTGGTAACCAAAGATGTTGCTCCATACAGCATTGTTGCTGGAAACCCAGCGAGGGAAATAAAAAAAAGATTTCCTCCCAAGACAATAGACTTTTTACTTGAATTAAAATGGTGGGAATGGTCAAGCAAAAAAATATTTGAACACCGCCGTTTCTTTCTGAATAATCTAAGTAACAAAAATGTAGAAGAGATAAAAGAGCTTTTGAAAAGAATTTAATATGGATAATATTATTCATATATGTTTAAGATTAATAATTCGATGTTGAAAATAATTCCACATCTATTTTTAAAGCCAGTCCTACGTAAATTCAATCATTTAATTTTGAGCATTTTCTGAATTTTTTTTTAGAAATAAGCTATAAAAATATCTAAAACGATAGCATTTACAGATAAATATGATGAATTAGAAATATTTGTGAAAACTTTTGGCTCTTGTGTTGATGCAAATACAGTTTATATTGCCGGTGATGTATTGGCTTTTGAAGCCTTAAAGAGCAGAGGAATTCAATATAGAATGCTGGATAATTACCTGGGTGGGTAAATGACGGCGAAGAAGGTATTTGAAACCATGTCTGAGTTAAAAAAGATCTGTGGGATCAAGCCTATGGACGAGCGGATATTATGCTTCTACTGTCAAGGCCGGAGTAAAAATGTACCACTTGGCGGCGTAAAAGTGTACCACCTATAATGTAGTTAAAGGTATAGTTCATAAGGGGGTACCCCTTATGA
>PBQF01000026.1 GCA_002724975.1 Parcubacteria group bacterium | reverse complement strand
CTTAGTAAGCTTTCAGGAAAAGCCCTTATAAATCAATAACTTACGCACGTCGGCGCGGCCGCGCCGATTTCACAGTCCGCGCCATTCCTTATTTACCACCACCACATTTCTCCCAGTTGGAAACGAACGGAGCGATATCCTTTCCCTATGCAGTCTCTCCAGTATACATCGGACACGCTAGGAGCCAAACAATATAACCCCATCAGTGCGAATAAGCTAAATGCAATCAGAGGGTTAAAGGTTAGCCAGAAGGCAAACACTGCAGGCCCTATGAGCACAGACATAATAGATAGCCCATAATTTACTACATTAATATATGCTAATACCACATAGAATATTCCAAACAGTCCGAACAATCTCATTTGATCCCGCTCTTCTATTTTCCATAGTTCCATTTCAGTTATCCTTTTATAAATGAGATAGTGGCTTCAATACCCGCTGCTTCTAGTTTTCTCACCAGTTTTGTAGCGGATGACCAAGACTTATGACCATAGCCATAGACCTCGAATCTTTGGCTGATTGTGTTATAGGTTCTTACATAATACATATTTAATTCTCTATTTAAAATGGTGAGGTGGCTCCAGTTGCTTTCAGTCTTTCGCTAACCCTTTCAGGTTCCAGTAGCATTCAGTTAGTTTCTAGCCGTTCCTCATTGTTAATATGTGCATATTGTATCACAGTTTTCTCTAAATGTCAAGCTCTTTATTAGATTGTTTTAGTATAAGAAGAGCTTTGCTTATGCCTGACTGTATAGATAAAAGTACCGTCAGTTTCGTTCAGCCTATTGCATACCTCATAAGCATCACGTTTAGTAGCAAACATTGTAGTACCCCAGCGAATAGCATTTCCAGGTTTCCAGTTATGCTCGTAATATATGGTATACATTTTCTAGTCATTCCTCATTGTTAATATGGTGAGTTGAGTTCCAGTTGCTTTCAGTCTTTCGCTAACCCTTTCAGGTTCCAGTAGCATTCAGTTAGTTTCTAGCTCAGCTCGATTGTTAATATGTGTATATTGTATCACAGTTTTCTCTAAATGTCAAGCTCTTTATTAGATTGTTTTGGCATAAGAGAGCTGAATCTCAGCACCTGGTTGATATAAGCAACCAGGCAACCAGGCAACCAGGCAACCAGGCAACCAGGCAACCAGGCAACCAGGATGGTTCTTTATTAGATTGTTTTGGCATATAAAGGGGGCGGTTAATAGACCAGGGTTATAAGCGCGCGCTCGCGCTCCTTTTCACGTACTACTTAGGGGTTTTTCGAAGCACCTAAAAAACAATTCTTGACTTTCAATGTCATTTTTAGTATAATTCTTTTTATGGCTTATGGACTACAAATTAAAAATGCTAGCAATCAACTTGTTTTAGAGGTTTCAGACAGGGTTGCGCGTTTTGTAACTACTGGCAGTAGTTCCTATACTACAGGAAATAGCCCTATTACTGTATCGGTAACAGGAATGACAAATGATGATACTTGGACTGTTGTAGTAAACTCGTCAGTTGCCCACGGAGGGATAGAAGTAGAAAAAGGTAGTGGGTCCTTTACAATGAAACAGACAGGGTATATAAGTGGTACTGCAACTTTACGTTACATAGTTATTAGGAATTAATCATGGCTTACGGGATGGAGGTAAAAAATAGTTCAGATAGGACAATCTTTACAACTGAAGAAGAATTTTGTTTATATACATATGGTAGTATAACTAATTCCAATACAAATGGGGCAGTTGCTTCTTATACTCAAAGCGATTTTAATGCAGGAAAGTTATTATTTGCTAGACCCCAAAATGGTGAAAGCGGTGCAATCTGTGGTACGCTAACTTCGAGTAATTATACTTTTTTTGGAGCAGGGGTATATGGCACTGGAGGAATGGGCGGTCAGACTACAGAAGCAAACTTTCCCAGCGCCCCGGGTGTAAAGTATACTATAGCGACTCGCTTAGACGCTTCTACCCCAGGAACTGGATATGGGTTACAAGTTACTAAATCTAATGGAACCGATCTTATTATGGATTCTGAAAATCTTACAAAACGTATGAATATTTTAGATATTGTAGGAGGAGGTAGTGGTACAGGTTCCGTTACTTATACTAAACCAGGGTCAGTAGCTTTTAATGAAATTTTTGTAGTTGCAAGCCAGTTTCAAGCAAGGATGTCCTGGGGCGCCGCAGCTGGTTTCGTACCCGGATCTTCTATGGTTGCAGGAACATGGGCCTATTTTAATAACTCTGCAGGTACAATAACTCTTTACAATGGATATATTGTTGATTTTGGAAATCAAATATATTATGATGCATCAGGAACTAATAACACTTTTTGGGGTACTCAAAAAGTACAATATATTATAATGCATTTACCTTTAGGCTAGGAGACATAAATGATACAAGTAGGATTTATAAATTCAGAGGGAGAAATTGAATGGTGGACTTCACCCGGAGATGATGCAATGTATACGGAAGGCCAAAGCTATGATGGTTATGAGGCTCGGCATTTCGCATATGATGCAGATATACAGGAATACCAAAAAACACACGTTTGGACAGGCTCAGAATGGCAGGATAGAGTCTGGAAAGACAGTAGATACCATAAATGGCAAAGTGGAGCATGGGTATATCAAACCGCACAATTCATATCTGAGGTAAGAGGCGAAAGAGTCGGAAGGTTGTTTGAGTGTGATTGGACACAGAATACAGATTCCCCTTTAACAGATGAACAAAAAGCTTCTTTTGTAACTTATAGAACAGCTTTGAGAGACTTTCCCTCTACCTTAGATTTATCGTCTGAGCCTATAGATATTCAAACTTTATCGTGGCCTACGCAACCTACCACCTAAAAAAATATTATGAGTAAAGAACTAACAACAATTTCTCCAGAGGGAATGGAGATAGCAAACTCTTACTTAACCTTTGGTAGTATTAAAGAGGTCTGTAATCAATTATCTGTGCCCGAAAATAAAGTTGTTGATATATTAAATAGACGAGAAGTAAAAAAGTATATTGATACAGTTTATTTAGACACAGGTTATAGAAATAAAAACACCATTGGAGCTCTCCTAGACGAAATGATACATTCTAAGTTAGAAGAAGCGGAAGAAAGTGGTGTATACTCTAGTAAGGACTTAGCAGACTTACTACAGATGGCACATAAGATGCGTATGGACGAAATTAAAGCACAAGCTGACTTAGAAAAAACGTCTGGCATTAAAAACCAGACAAATGTTCAAATCAATGAAGGTGTCCCTTTCGGGCAAGGCAATTACGGTAAATTAATGGATAAACTTTTAAAAGGAGACTAGGATACATTTAGACTCAAATTAGGGAGACCAAAATGGGCCGAAGCATATTCTTATTACTGGTACTAACACTTTTTAGTGCTAATACCGCAGCACCGCAAATAGCGGTAAAACCTGAAAGAGTTATAGATCCGGAGCAAGTACAATGCCTTGCTGCAAATATATACCACGAAGCACGTGGAGAGTCCTTAAAAGGAAAATTTGCAGTAGGACACGTTACCCTAAATAGAGTAAAAAGTACTTTATTTCCAGATAGTATTTGCGGGGTGGTTTACCAAGCAGAATACAAAAAAAATGGACTACCTAAAAAATACAGATGCCAGTTTAGTTGGTACTGTGATGGTATGTCTGATACTATATTTGCGGGAGATGCCTGGAAAGATTGTTTTGAAGTCGCATCTACTTTGATTAATAGAGAAATACAAGATATTACTCACGGTTCAACACATTATTATAACGGAAAGTTAGCAAATCCAAAATGGGCAAAAGCATATAGTTTCGTTGCTCAAATTGATAATCATACTTTTCACAAAATGAAAGGGGTACTATAATGAATGATAAATTTTCTGGAGATATGGGTCGTAACGAAGTAGAGTTAGATCTAAATAAGTTTATGGATTTACTTCAGGAACAAAATAAGTTAAAAGACCGGATTCGTGAGTTAGAAAGCGGAGTAAATCCCTGGCAAAAAGCCATTTTTATAGCGCATGCAGTAGATAGTTGGAGAATCTTTCCACGTTTATTCTTAGGGGTTTATATTTTCTTGCTTTACTATGCAACAATGTGGTTTATGGAACTACCAGACCCTTCTATAGCTCAATCTGGGCTTATTGCAACAATTGTAGGTGCGGGTGCAGCATGGTTTGGGTTATATACAGGGACAGGAAAAGACAAAAAATAAAATGGGTATAGAAATAAGTCGTAAAGATATAACTTGTAATAATTTACTAGAACTTGAGTCTGAGGCAAGGTTTCTTAAATTACCAGTAGATCCATATTTGGACTTACTCGGCGTTATACCACTTGCATCGCAGGTGGCCATTATAAATGCGATTAATAATCCAAAATATCGTTTTGTATGTGCGGCGATATCTAGGAGACAGGGTAAAACCTATATCGCAAATATTATAGGGCAATTAGTTTCGCTAGTTCCCAACTCAAACATTCTCATAATGTCTCCTAACTATGCCTTGTCTCAGATCTCTTTTGATTTGCAAAGAAATCTGATAAAGCACTTTGATTTAGAAGTAGCAAAAGACAATGCGAAAGATAAAGTTATAGAGTTATCAAACGGGTCTACTATACGTATGGGGTCAGTTAATCAAGTTGATTCTTGTGTAGGTAGGTCTTACGATTTAATTATTTTTGATGAAGCAGCTCTTGCAGACGGTCGAGACGCTTTCAATATAGCTTTAAGACCTACACTAGATAAAGATAATTCAAAAGCTTTATTTATATCAACACCACGAGGAAAGGGTAACTGGTTCGCAGAATTCTGGTATAGAGGTTTTAAAAAAGAGTTCCCTGAGTGGGCCTCTATTCGAGCAACTTATAGAGATAATCCTCGTATGTCTGAAAGTGATATTGAGGAAGCCAGGAATTCTACCTCTGAAGCTGAGTTTAAACAAGAATATGAAGCTGACTTTAATGTTTATGAAGGACAGATATGGAATTTTAACAGAGAGGAGTGCTTAGCCAACCTCAGCGAGTTAGATACTTCAAAAATGGATGTATTTGCAGGGTTGGACGTAGGTTATAGAGACCCTACAGCTTTTTGTGTAATTGGATATGATTGGGATGAAGAAAAATTTTATTTATTAGATGAATACTTAGATGCAGAGCAGACAACAGAGACGCATGCACGAAAACTTCAGCAACTAATTGATAAGTGGGATATTGATTATATTTATATCGACTCCGCTGCACAGCAAACCCGCTTTGACTTTGCACAAAACTACGATATTTCAACTATTAACGCAAAGAAGTCCCTTTTAGATGGTATAGCCCAGGTTGCTACAATAATAGATAATAAGAAATTACTTGTTGAACAGAGTTGTACGCATACCATAAATGCTTTAGACCATTACCAATGGGATCCTAATCCAAACCTTATAAAAGAGAAACCAAAGCATAATAACGCATCACACATGGCAGATGCATTAAGATATGCACTGTATTCGTTCGAGACTGTGGCAACAAGTTTTTAAGACACCTACTCAAAAATAATTATTGACATAATATCTTAAACTGGATATAATTCTTTAGATAAAAATAAAGGAATTGTAGCAAAATGCCCAAACTAAAACGAGATGTTATAAAGTATGTACGAGACAGGGCAAAATCTAAGTATGAGAAGGGACTGGCTTGTGAGATTTGTGATAAAACAGAGCAGCTCGATTTTCACCACTTTTACAGTTTAACACCATTATTAAATCAATGGCTGACAAAGAACAAACATAATCCGGAGTATATACAAGCACTTCGAGATGATTTTATAGAAGAGCATCATGCTGAGCTTTATGATTATACTGCGACTCTATGTCATGCACATCATGTACAACTACATAAAGTATATGGTAGAGACCCAGGATTAGGAACTGCAAAAAAACAGATGCGCTGGGTTGAGATTCAAAGGGAAAAACATGGCATGGTATGATAGATTTCTTGGTAGAGAAGAAGAGGTTTTAGAAAAACTAAATCCTATTCAGCAATACTTTGGAGCCAGTGCGCAGGGTTCTCGCGAGTATACTCAGAGCTATGAAAAGTATTACGAGACTTTAGAGATTGTTAATCGTGCAGTAAATATAGTTGTTGATGATGCTGCAGAGATTTCTGCAGTAGTACAATCTATTGGTAGGACAGGAGTTGTAAAAGGGATAAAAAGAGTAAAAGTAAATAAGCTTATAAATGAAGAGCCTAACTTATTTCAAGATATTAACTCTTTTAAACGTAACTTAATTACTGATTATATTCTAGACGGTAATATTTTTATTTATTATGATGGTGCACATCTTTATCATATCCCTGCTTCTCAGGTATCTATCAAGGTAGATGCTAAAACTTATATTGAAAAATATACTTATAATGAAGTAGATTATTCCCCTAATGAAATTATTCATGTAAAAGAAAACTCTTTTCATGATATGTATAGAGGAGTGTCTAGATTGAAGCCCGCAATACGAACCATGCAACTTATGGCAAGTATGAGACAGTTTCAAGATAACTTTTTTAAGAACGGAGCAGTTCCGGGTCTTGTACTTAAAAGCCCTAATACTTTGTCCGAGAAGATTAAAGAAAGAATGATTCAATCTTGGACGGCTCGTTATAGACCAGATGCTGGAGGAAGACGTCCTCTTGTTTTAGATGGTGGTATAGAGATTGATAAAATTTCAAATGTAAGCTTTAAAGACTTAGACTTTCAGACTTCTATAGCTGACAATGAAAAGATTATTTTAAAAGCAATAGGAGTTCCTCCAATATTATTGGACTCTGGAAATAATGCCAATATTCGTCCTAATATGAGGATGTACTATTTGGAAACTATACTTCCTATAGTAAGAAAAATGAATTTTGCATTAACTAGGTTTTTTGGGTTCAATATTGAAGAAAATATCACAAATATCCCTGCTTTACAGCCGGAGTTACGAGATCAGTCTCAATATTATTCTGCTCTAGTAAATGGCGGAATTATCAGTCCTAATGAGGCAAGAGACCAGCTTGGTTTTGAACCAGTAGAAGGGTATGATGATTTACGAGTTCCTGCAAATATAGCAGGCAGTGCAGTAAATCCAGATGAGGGCGGAAGGCCTGTTGAAGAGGATGAAAATGGCGAAGAAGAGTGAGAAAAAACAGTTACATGAAAGATTAAAGCATACAGCTTTAAAACGTTTGGCAATTATTTCTGTTGAACAAGGATACCTTATAAGCAAAGAAGAGGCAGTTAAAACCAAAGGGTTTGAAGAATCTTATCTGGATGATGAGGTTTGGACTAGTTCTTGGGATTTGATTATAAAACAATTAAAAGGTCTTTTTCCAGAAACCGCAGCTTTAACACCAAAAGTAACACCAAAAGTAATACCAAAAGTAACCCCTAAAAAGGGGAATTTAGGAGGAGATAATGGAAAAAATATTTAATCTCACCTCAACTTTTAAGTCTAATACTGAAGAAGATGGTAGTGTTAAAATCCGAGGTATGGCAAGTACTACTGATTTTGATCGCGCGGGTGATTCTATTTCAGCAGATGCATGGACTAAAGGTGGATTGAACAACTTTGAGAAAAACCCTATAATTCTTTTTAATCATAACTATGATAGACCTATTGGAAGAGCCACAAGTGTGAAGGCTACTGAAAATGGTTTAGAACTTACTGCAAAAATTAGTCGAGCGGCTAAAGATGTAGTAGATTTGGTTAAAGACGGTGTCCTTGGAGCCTTTTCTGTTGGTTTTCGAGTCAAGGATGCTGATTACGTAGAGGAAACCGACGGAATAAGAATAAAGGACGCTGAATTGTTTGAGGTATCAGTAGTATCTATACCTTGTAACCAAGCAGCTACTTTTTCACTGGCGAAGTCCTTCGACTCTGTTAAAGAGTATGAAGATTTTAAGAAAACTTTCACTAATAGTGACGGGGCGCAAGTCCAAAAGGAGATACATATGTCTGAAGAGACAACTCAACCCGTTGACTTGGAAGCTTTTGCTAAAAAGGTAGCTGAGGAAACTGCTGCTAAAATTGCAATGAAGCAAGCCGAGCAAAAAGCAGCCGATGAGGCTGTACAAAAAGAGGCTGAAAACCAAATTCAGCAAGAAAAAGAAGTCAAACAGGCTATTGAATCTGGTGTAGAATCAGGTGCAACCCGTTTGGCGGAAGATATGCAGAAAGAATTCGAAGCTGCAAAGCAAGAAGAAATTTCTGAGCTTGTTAATAAATACGAAAGCCAAGTTAAAGAGAAAGCTGAAGAGCTTGAAGCTATGCGCAATCGTAAGTATGAGTTCTCTACAAAGTCTAATGAAGATTTTGGTAAAGAGGCACTCGAAGCCAAAGTACTTGGTGCCATCACACGCAAAGGATGGGATACCAAACAAGGTAAAACCGTTATAGAAAAAGCTGGCGTGGATTTTGGTAGTCAGACTACATCTGGTAATCTTGATATTACTGTAACCCAAGCTTTCGAAACAGAAGTTGCGCTTGAAACTAAGCTTCTACCTTTGTTCCGTGAAATCGCTGTTTCTTCTGGAGCTACAGTAATGCCTTTCGCTGCGGATGTTAATGCTGCAACTTTCGGTACTACTTTTAATATTGATACAGCTAACCAGCGTATTGATAACGGCGGAACTAATGGTCAGTATGACATTACAAATAACGTATTGAATACTGAGCGTCTTGCTGCAGGTACTTACATTGATAATGATGTGGACGAAACTTCTTTGGTTTCTTTCCTTCCAATGATTACTTCAGCTCTTGCTCGTTCTCATGCTATAGCAACTGATAAGGCAATTCTTTACGGTACGTCTGGTGTAACAGCCGGTATCGCAGGGGGTAACGGTTCTGATAAAGGTACTGGCTTAAGAGCTGGAACTTCAGCTACAACTGCTCAACTTGATGGTTCTACTGCATTTGCAGCTAGTATGCTTGAAGTTGGTCGTGCTGCTATGGGCAAATATGCTGTTAATCCAGCTGATATTGTTTATGTTGTTACTATCGATGCATACTATGATTTGCTTGCAGAAGATGGCGACTTCCGAACTATAGATAAAGCTGGTTCTGATATTGCTGCTAACATTAATGGTCAAATGGGTACCGTCTTTGGTTCTCCCGTTATTGTTTCTGCGGAACTTGCTCCTGCTGATGCAGGCACTGTTGCTTGTGTTATTAACACAGGTCGCTTTGTTATTGGACGTCTGCGTGGAGTTAGTATCGAAACTGATTACGAAGTTGGTAAGCAACGTAACGTTTTGGTTGCTAGTCAAGCTCTGGGATTTAAAGCTCTTGAAACCACCAATGGTGCTCATACTTTAACGCTTTTAGCTAACTCATAATTACTTTTTAGTAGTTTTATTAACTCGGGGGAGGTTTTCCTCCCCCAAGTTTTTATTAATTAATTTATGGCAGACTTAATAACATTACAAGATTATAAAGATGCTCAGGGTTTATCTACTCCAAAAGAGGATTTAAAGATAAATTCTATAATTCCGTCCGTTAGTCAATTAATAAAAACTTATTGTGGAAATAGCTTTGTAGACTTTTATAGCTCTGCAAAAACTGAGACATTTACTGTTAATTGGAACACTCATATAGTCCAATTAACAGAGAGTCCAATTAACGCCATAACAAGTGTTCAGGAACGAGACTCTTATAGTAGTGCGTATACTACTCTTACTACTGGAGCTTATGAGTACTACTTAAATACTAGTACTGATAGTATTTTACGCACAAATTCAGCGGGCTATCAAAACTGGCCCCAAGGAGTAGATGCGGTCAAAGTAGTATATACAGCAGGGTGGAGTGCAGTACCTGCCGATCTGAAACTAGCAGTAATTGATTTAATTACTTACTATTTAAAAGATGAGCATAAAGAAAGACGAGCTATTGCAGGAGCAAGTATACAAAATGCTAGCAGCTCAAGCCAGTCTAATAATGTGGCGTTTCCAGACCACATTAAACGAGTATTAGACTTGTATAAGAACTTTTAATGAGTAAACAGTTTGTTGATAAGTTAATAAAACAGTTTTTAACAAATCCTAAGTCAAAATCTCGTTGGGATACGGTTCTTAGAAGGCAAATGAGTGGAAATCCTCATACAACAACAATAACAAAAAAAGATTTACTTACTTTATACCGAGATAATACTATAGCTGCTTTGTATGCAGATAAAACTTTTAAGGAAGCACAGATAGCAGCAGACAGAGTAAAAGGCATAGAAATCGCGGCTACGGGTGCCGCTGAAGATGTATTTGCAAATTTTGAAAAATATTATGCGAAGTCACGTGGTAAGAGAAAAGGAAGAGTAGAACGTGTTGGGGGAAAAATTTTAATACGCCAGCCACAAGGTTTACATTCTGCTGTACAGAGAATAATATGGCAGGAAGGCTGGGACCACATAAAAAAATCGAAGGTATTATCACCTGGGAGCCGGAAAAAGCTGAAAGCAGACGAAGGGAAAAAGCTATTTAAACAAAGAACTCAAATTCTTCATGAGGAAATGACAACAGTAGGTGGTTATACTTTAGCAAAGTTATATGAAGGAGTCATGAGTAATGTTGTTAATAGGGGTTTTACTAAAGAACAAACAGCAACTATTGCAGAAACACTAAATGAGTTTTTCGGACCTATAACCACACAGTGGAAAAAAGATACAAAGATGGATCCTTATAAGTTGTCTGATACTTTGGACATTCCTTTAACTATTGGCCCTCAGAGTCAAAATCCATCAGGTTCAGAAGCTTTTGATTGGAAACAACTAAGGCCTAAATTAGAAGCCGCTATAATGAAGGATGTTTTAGCTGGAAAATTTGGAGAAGAATACGCTCATTCAGAAGGTAGTAGGCCCCTAACAGAAAGAGTAAAAGAAAGAGCTCTTCATATAGCTGTAGAAAAAATTGAAAAATCAGTAAAAGGGAAGAAGTCTGTTAAGATAAATGTATCTAAATTGCCCAAAGAAGCAAGGAAAAAAGTTAAATACACAGGTAAAGCTTCTGATAACGGAAAAATAAAAAAAGCCGTAAGTAAGGGTATAGCAGCAAAAAGCTATCAGGCTCCGGCCCAAGAACCTAAGGTTCCACCCCCAAAAATGGCGTTAAAAAATATATTAGGCTTATTAAATGCAAAGCTGCCTCAAACAGTAGCAGACAATATGGGAAGTCCTAGGCTAGAAAACCAAACGGGTACATTTGCAGGCAGTGTAAGAGCTATAGATGTGCAAGAAACAGCACAGGGGTTTAAGAGTATTGGATATTTATACCAGAAAAAGCCTTATCAAGTTTTTGAGAGTACAAGTGGTACTAGGTTTTCAAGTGCTGCTAGAGACCCAAGAACTCTAATTGACCTTTCTATTAGAGAGATTGTAGCTCAGTTTGGTTTAGGAAGATTATATACTAGGAGACTTTAATGACCTCAAGAGTTTACGCATCAAGAAGGAAACGTATAGTTGATGCACTTGTAACAAAGTTAAAAACTATTAACGGTCAAGGAGCTTTCTTAACAGATGTAGGAGACAATGTACATCCTAGAATGAAATTTTGGGATGAAGTGGAAGAGTTCCCCGCACTGCACTTAAATGCAGGTAGCGAAACTAGGGAGTATCAGTCTGCGGGAATCAGAGACAGATTCTTATCAGTAACAATTCGTTGTTATGTTCAGGATGAAGAAGCTCAAGAAGAACTTAATGAGTTAATGGAGGATGTCGAAACTGTTATCGAAGATAATTCAAGATTAAGGTATACGGACAAAAGGAACAATGTCTATTATACTCAACAAATCACAGTCATTAGTATTGATACTGATGAAGGTGTGCTCGAACCTTTAGGAGTAGGCGAAATACTTATAGAGGTTCGTTATTAGAAAATACTGACACGAATAAACATTCACGATCAGGCTTTTCAAGATCATAGGGAGATAAACTATGGCTGAATATTTACACTTTAGTAGGGACTCGCGTCTCTACATGGAAAAAGATGGGTACCTCTGGTCGATTCCTGTTCTTGATGGATTTAGTTTCTCTCAAGCAACAAACTCTTCAGAGATAACCCTAAATGAAATGGAGGACTCTTCAGGTCGCTCACGTCGGGGTCGTAAAATGTTTACGGATTCTCTGTCAGCTGCTGAATGGTCTTTCTCAACTTATGCACGACCGTTTCTCGCTGCTGCCGGTGTTAATGAAGACGGTACTGGCAAAGCAAATAGAAATACTCATGCTCAAGTACACGCTGTTGAAGAAGCTCTTTGGGCTGCAATGGCAGGTCAAAACGTGTATAATAGAGACGGAAGTAAATTTACTCACCCCGCAACTGGGGGCTCAATCAGCTCTTTTACAGCAGTAAACGCTGATGCAGAAGGGGACTTGTATGATACTGACTATGATGCAGGTACTTATACCTTCAATGTAGGAAGTGGACAAAATTCCACAGGTGTAACTTATAGTGGAGCAGGGGTAAATGCTGTTGTTTCTCTAGTTGTTAATGCTAGTGGAACAGCCACTACTGTTACTTTTACAGAAGCTGGGCAAAAATTCTTTTCTGGAGAAGCTATAGTAATTGATGGAGACCAATTAGGTGATTCAGGTGTCCGAGCAGATATTACAATTACGATTTATGCTGAGAGTATAACTCAGTATACAGCTACTGCTGTTGATGCAGAAACATCCCCCGATGGTACTCCCGCAAAATTAGTTACTACTCCGGGAGCAACTCCAAATTATGCGGACTCTTCTGCAGCCTCAGACAGATCTGTAATTAATTTTACAGACTCAAACAGAGCAGCTCTTTCTACTTTTAATTTGTACTTTATTCTCTCAGATAGAAGTGCAGGTAGATTGATTTATAAACTAGAAAATGCAGTTGTAAATGAAGCGTCTCTTGATTTTGACATTGATGGTATTGCTACTGTTAATTGGTCCGGAATGGCGGGTCAGATCAAGGATGTAAGCCCTGGAGTTATAACT